>DATJIX010000310.1:0-4196 GCA_035492865.1 Mycobacterium sp.
TGAACATCGTGCCGACCTCGACGGGTGCGGCCAAGGCGATCGGTCTGGTGCTGCCCGAGCTCAAAGGCAAGCTCGACGGCTATGCGCTGCGGGTGCCGATCCCAACGGGTTCGTGCACCGATCTGACCGCCGAGCTGTCGAAGTCCGCCACCGCCGATGAGATCAACGCGGCGTTCAAGGCGGCCGCCGACGGACCGCTCAAGGGCATCCTGAAGTACTACGACGCGCCGATCGTGTCGAGCGACATCGTCACCGACCCGCACAGCTCGATCTTCGACGCCGGGCTGACCAAGGTGATCGACAACCAGGCCAAGACGGTGTCGTGGTACGACAACGAGTGGGGTTACTCGAACCGGCTCGTCGATCTGGTCGCGCTGGTCGGCAAGTCGCTCTAACCCGATGGCCGTCAAGACACTCGACGACCTACTGGCAGAAGGGATTTCGGGCCGGGGCGTCAGCGTGAAAACTGTCCTGCATGGCTGGCTAGATCCAGAAGCGGCTGCGGCACGACGCCCGCTAGCACGATCGTCGCCGCGGCCACGGCGATCACCGCCAGTCTCGGGCCGGACGGCTGGGCAGCGATGATCGTCCGGTCCGCCGGCTCGTGGAAAAACATCACTACGATGATGCGGGCATAGGCGAACGCGATGATTGCGCTGCTTATAGCACCCACCACCACGAGCGCGCCTGCGCCATCTGCAGCTGCAGCCTGGAAGACGGCGAACTTGGCGACGAAGCCGCTGGTAAGTGGGATACCTGCCAGAGCAAGCAGGAACAGGGCAACCGCGCACGCAGCAGTCGGGGAACGACGGCTTAGCCCTGCCCAGTAAGCCGTTTCGGTTTCCTCGCTACCGTCGGGCCGCCGGAGCACAGCGATCACAGCGAACACGCCCACTGTGGCCAGGCCGTAGGTCGCCAGATAGAACAACGTGGATGCCAGCCCTGCTTGGCTGCCCGATACCCCCAGCAGAAGAAAACCGGCGTTGGCCACAGCGGAGTAGCCGAGCAGCCGTTTGATGTCGGTCTGGGTCACGGTCAGCACGGCGGCTATCAGCATGGTCAGCGCGGCGACAGCGGACAGAACGGGCCGCCAATCGGTGGTCAGGCCGGGCAACGCGACATAGAAGACCCGAGAAAGCGCGCCGAACGCGGCGATCTTCGTCGCGGCCGCCATGAACAGGGTGATAGGCGTTGGTGCACCCTGATACACATCGGGCACCCAGCAGTGAAACGGTACCGCGCCGACTTTGAACAACAACCCAGCAGCTAGCAATCCCATACCCGTGACTGCCAGGGAGGCATGAGGTTGCTCACCTATTGCCTGCGCGATCCCGGTCAACGTCAGTGTGCCGGTGTAGCCGTAGAGTAAGGCGATACCGTAGACGAACAGCGCCGACGAGAATGCGCCTAGCAGAAGGTATTTCAGCGCCGCCTCCTGCGAGAGCAATCGCTTTCGGCGCGCGAGCCCACACAACACATATAACGGCAGGGAAAGCACTTCTAGCGCAACGAAGATCGTCAGTAGATCCGACGCGACCGGGAACAGGAGCAGGCCACCGGTGGCCAACAGGAGCAGCGGGAACACCTCGGTCTGGATGCTGCCGTCGCCGGCGGCCTGCTGTTCCTCGGCAGTGCCGGGAACTGTTGATCCCTGTGGAGTGAAGGCTGCCAGACGCCGCTCGGCGATGGGCGCGAGCGCAGCCATGGCGACCACAAGGATGGCCCCCTGCAAAAAAACCGCGGGTCCATCAACCATGACGGACCCCATCACGGCACTGCCGCGGTTCCCGGCCAGCGACAGGACAGCGGCGAAGCTCGCAATGAGCGCCGCACAGCTCAACGCGAGCTGTGCCCGGTAACGATTTTGAGCGGGCAGCAGCGCTTCCAATAGGAGGCCGACGACAGCTGCGCTGAAAACGATCAACATCGGTGACAGTCGCGCGTATTCGATACTGGGCGTCGGAAACGTCATTTCGCCATCACCTTCGGTGCCGGGTCAGGCTGGTTGATGGTGGTCAACGTATGGCTGACAGCTGGGTTGATCACGTCGAGTGCGGGTTTGGGATACACGCCGAGCAGCAGTAGTAGCGCGATAAGCGGTGCGACAACCAGAATTTCGCGCGGCACCAAGTCGGGCAACCGATCGTTACCGTCCTTGACCGGCCCGCCCATCATCCGCTGGTACATCCAGAGGATGTAGACCGCGGAGAGCACCAACGCCGTGACCGCTGTCGCGGCGGCCAGCGGGTAGCGGGTGAATGCACCAATGAGAACGAGGAATTCGCTGAAGAAGGTCGCCAGGCCGGGCAGCGACAGCGTCGCGAGGCCGGCGACCAGGAAGGTGCCGGCCAGCACCGGCGCGACCTTCTGCACGCCGCCGTAGGCGTTGATCAGGCGGGTCCCTCTGCGCGACACCAGGAATCCGGCGATCAGGAGCAGCGCCGCGGTGGAGATGCCGTGGTTGACCATGTACAGCGTGGACCCGGATTGGCCTTGGCTGGTCATCACGAAGATGCCGAGGATGATGAAGCCGAAGTGGGATATCGACGTGTAGGCGATCAGTCGCATCACGTCGACCTGGCCGATGGCGACGATCGCGCCGTAGACGATGCCGATCACTGCCAGTGTGATGATCAGCGGCCGGAAATATATTGAGGCGTCGGGGAATAGCTGCAGGCAGTAGCGCAGCATGCCGAAGGTGCCGACCTTGTCCACCACCGCCATCATGAAGACCGCCGTCGCGGGCTTGGCGGAGTTCGCCACACCGGGCAGCCACGAGTGAAACGGCCACATGGGCGCTTTGATGGCGAACGCCGCCATGAATCCCAAAAACAGCAGCTTTCCCATCGCTGGATCGACGTGGTGTGCCGAATCGATCAGCTGGCGAAGGTCGAGGGTGGCGTATCCGGCGGCCGCGGAATGCACATAGAGCCCTACCACGGCGGCGAGCATGATCAGACCGCCAAAGAGGTTGTATAGCAGGAATTTCATTGCTACTGCCGCGCATCCTCGACCCCCGAAGCGACCGACGAGGAAATACAGCGGAATCAAGGTCGCCTCGAAGGCGAGATAGAACAAAAGCACATCGAGGGTCACGAACGACAACATGACCAACGACTCGACGCCGAGTACGAGCGCCATGTAGGCGTGGGCAGCCGACTCCTTGTCCGATGCGTCGTTCCAGCCGGCGACGATCAGCAGCGGCACCAACACGGCCGTCAGTGCAATCAGCGCCAGGGCGATGCCATCGACCCCGAGTGTGTACGCGGCACCGAATGACGTTATCCACGTGTGGGTTTCGACGAACTGGTAGTGCTCGCCCCCGGGCTTGAAGCCGACTGCCACCACGACTGCCACCGCGAGCACGCCCGCCGACGCCAGGAGCGCGACCCATTTGGCCACTGCGCGTTGTGAGCCGGGCACCAGCATCACAACCAATGCACCGGCGAGGGGCCCCACCCACAGTGTCGTCAGCAACGGAGCACCAGCCATCACGACCGCCCGACCAATAGCGCCACGACCACTGCTGTGGCCGCAGCCAGAATCGACAGGGCATAGGAGCGTGCATATCCGGTGTGTAGCGCCCGCAGCCGCCGCGACGCGGCAGCCACTGTGCTCGAGACACCGGCGACCGCACCGTCGACGCCCCGATCATCGATCCACACCGCTGCGCGCGTCAGAACCTGTCCTGGTCGCATGAGGACTCGTTGGTTGAAGGTGTCGCCGTAGAGATCTTGGCGCGCCGCAACGGTGAGTGCGGATCCCGCGGGGACCACTTCCGGAACGGCGCGCGTGCCATACATCCGGTAGGCGATCGCGATTCCGGCGGCCACTACGACGAGGATCACGGTGGTGGCCACCCAGACAGGCGTCGCGTGTGCCTCTTCGTGGGCGCCGACAACCGGTTCGAGCCAGTGCTGCAGGGTGCCGCCGATGGCGAAGAAACCACCGGAGAACACCGAGCCGACGGCAAGCAGGATCATCGGCCAGGTCATCACGGCGGGAGACTCGTGGGGATGGGCGATCAGTTTGTCCCCCGTCGCTTCGTCCCCCTGCGCTTCGCGCGGGAGGTGCCCCCACGCCTCGGAAGCCCACCGCTTTTCGCCGAAGAACGTCATCAACATCACCCGGGTCATGTAGAACGCGGTGATGCCCGCGCCGAGGATCGCCGCGGCGCCCAGGATCGGGCCCTTGAT
>DATJIX010000311.1:0-3958 GCA_035492865.1 Mycobacterium sp.
GCCGGTGCGGTCGCTGACGCCGAGCTTGCGGTAGATCGACCGCAGATGGGACTTCACGGTCTCGTCGCCGATCACCAGCTTGGTGGCGATGGCGCGGTTGGACAGCCCGTTGACGACGAACGACAGGATCTCGCTCTCGCGTTGCGTCAGGCCCTGCCGAGCGCCTGGCCAGAATTCGTCGCGCTGTAGCCGGGCGGCCGTATCCACGGCCCTGGCCGCCATGCCCGGGTCGATCGCGGTCTCGCCGCCGTTCACGAACTCGAGCTGACGGACCAGCTCGTCGCTGCTGATGCTCTTGAGCAGGTAGCCCGACGCCCCGACGCGCAGCGCCTGGAAGAGGTACTGCTCGTCGTCGTACACCGACAGCATCACGACTTTGCGTTTCGGGTCGCTCTCACGCAGCTCGACGCACAGGTCCAGGCCGCTGGCGCCCTGCATACGCACGTCGCACAGCACGATGTCGGGGTCGAGCTCCTGGATCACGCTGAGCGCCCGCTCAGCGCCGACGGCCTGGCCGACCACCTCGACGCGGTCGGAGAACGCCGCAAGCATCGCCTTGAGGCCCTCGATGACCATTTCGTGGTCGTCGACGAGCACAAGGCGCACCGGAGGGTTGCCGGACGTCATGGCACCACCTTAGAGCTGGGGATTTCCTGAGGTAGAGCAACTTGGCCTCGCTGATCCCCCAATTGGGGGAGGACCGATGGCTGTGATGTGGGCCACCCTATCCACATGCCTACAACGCATGAGAAGTCGTGGCGCGCCGGTCGCTTCTGGTGGGATGCCAGCGCGCAGCCCCAGAGCGTTGTGTATCCGCTGCGCGCCGTGATCTTTGACCTCGACGCCCTGACCGACATCGAATGCGACGGTCACCGCGTGGCGTTCAATGCGGCCTTCGCCGAGCACGGCCTGGACTTCGAGTGGTCCGTCAGCCGCTACCGGAAGCTCCTGGCCCTCAGCGACGAGCGGCAACGCGTCTGCGCCGAGTTGCGCAAGCGCGGCATCGCGACCGAATCCGACGTGTTGAACGCGTTGCTCGCCGACGACATCTGTACGACCAAGACCATGATGTTCGACGAACTGGTCCGCGACGCCGACCTGGCGCCTCGGCCCGGCCTCGTCGACCTGGTGATGGACGCGTTCGCCGCGGGCGTCTGGGTGGGCGTGGTGACGAACGGCCCGCGCAGGTGGGCCGAGCCGCTGATCCGGCACCTTGCCGGTGACGGTTTGGTCGAGACGGTGGTCACCGCAGACGACGTGAAGAAGCCCATGCCCGATCGCGAGGCCCACCAGAACGCACTGTGGGAGCTCGGGATACCCCCCGAGAATGCCCTGGCGATCACCGGCTCCGCATCGGGTCTGCGCTCCGCGACCGCAGCGGGTCTGGCCACCGTGGTCGTCACCGGCGACGGCACCCCGGATTTCCCGGCCGCGGTGGCGGTCCGCAGCGACTACAGCAGCGGCGATCCGCTGCGCATCGCGGATTGCCAACGCCTGCACGGCAGCTGGTGGGCCGCGCACAAACGCGCTGCCGCCTAGCTTCCGACAAGCGCCCTCCCAGTTAGCGCGATTACTATCGCGCTGACATGCCTGAGAACCTGAAGATCTCTTCCGAACTCATCGGCGGCGACGTCGATGAGGGCTACGGAAAAGTCGCCGACGCGTTTCGCCGCAACCTGACCAGCGGTCGGGAGGTCGGTGCCGCATTCGCCGTTTACCGTGATGGCCGCAAGGTTGTCGACCTGTGGGGCGGCCTCCGCGACGAGAGCAGTCAGGAACCGTGGCAGCGCGACACGCTCGTCACCGTGTTCTCTGCCACGAAAGGCGTTGCCTCGCTGGCGATTGCGGTCGCGGCGTCGCGCGGGCTGATCGACTACGACGCCAAGGTCGCCGACTACTGGCCCGAGTTCGCGCAGGCAGGCAAGGGCGCGATCACCGTGCGGCAACTGCTCAGCCACCAGGCCGGGCTGGCCATCATCGATCCACCGCTCACGTTCTCCGACCTGACCGACCCCGAGAAGATGTCGGCGAAGATCGCGGCGCAGGCTCCGATGTGGTCGCCGGGGACGAGGCACGGCTACCACGCCCTCACCCTCGGCTGGTACGAGTCCGAACTCATCCGGCAGACGGATGCGCAACGTCGCACCGTCGGGCGGTTCTTCGATCAGGAGATCGCACGGCCACTCGATCTGGACTTCTACATCGGGCTGCCTGCACACGTCGAACAAGACCGCGTGGCGCACCTGAGTACGCCGACGAAAGCCACGGCGCTGCGCGGGGCAATCAAGATGCCGCCGCGACAGCTGCTCGCGCTGGTCAATCCGTTCGGCTTGTCTAAGAAGGCCATCGCGCTCGCCGACGGCGTCAAGGACGTCGACATCAACAGTGCCGAGATCCGCGCACTCGAGATACCTGCGGGCAACGGCACCGGCACCGCGCGGTCGCTCGCCAAGCTGTACGGCGTCGCCGCCACCGGTGGAGCCGAGTTGGGCTTGACCACCAACGTGTTCGAGGCGCTGAAGGCACCCGCCGTGATGCCCACCGGGGGAGCGCGCGACTTTCTGGGCAAGGCCGACACCTTGTACTCACTCGGCTTCAACAAACCAACGTCCAAGTGGGTGTTCGGGTCGTCGAGCACCGCGTTCGGAACACCCGGCGCCGGAGGGTCTTTCGCATTCGCCGACCCCGACACGGGGACCGGGTTCGCGTACGTGATGAACCGGATGGGGATGTACCCGTTCAGCGATCCGCGGGAGTTGGACCTTCGTCAGACGCTGTTCGGTGACGTGCTCGGGGTTCGGGTCCAACGCTGAGCTGTTCGTTCCCATCCGTATCGATGGCGGGGTAGTTACCATCGCCGGACATGGGGGAACGATTCACCATCCCGCCTGACCTAATCGGCGGCGATGTCGACGAGGGCTACGGCGCTGTCGCGGATGCCTTTCGGCGCAATCTTGCCAGCGGCACCGAAATCGGAGCCGCTGTCGCGGTGTACCGGGACGGCCGCAAGGTCGTCGACCTGTGGGGCGGCTACCGCAGCGGCACCACTCGAGCGCCGTGGGAGCGGGACACGATCGTCACAGTGTTTTCGACCACGAAAGGTGTCGCCGCACTTACCATCGCGGTCGCCGCGTCACGCGGACTGATCGACTACGACGCCAAGGTTGCCGACTACTGGCCTGAGTTCGCACAAGCGGGTAAGGGCGCGATCACGGTGCGGCAGCTGCTCGGCCACCAGGCCGGGCTGCCCGTCATCAGGCCGCCGCTCACCCTCGCCGACATCGCCGACCCCGAGAGGCTGTCGAAAAGGATTGCGGCCCAAGCTCCGTTGTGGCCGCCGGGCACCAGGCACGGCTACCACGCGATCACTCTCGGCTGGTATGAATCTGAACTCATTCGCCACGCGGACCCTCAGGGACGCACCCTTGGCCGATACTTCGCCGAGGAGATCGCAACGCCACTCGACTTGGACTTCTATATCGGGCTGCCGCCGTCCGTGGACCGCAGTCGTGTGGCGCTTTTGGAACCGTTTGCCAAGCGTGACGCCCTGATGCTTCTCAAGATGCCGCCCCGGCTGGCTGCCGCGTCCGTCAGTCCGTTCAGTCTGATCGGACGTGCCACCAGCCTCGCTGCAGGCGTCAAAGATCTGGACGAGTTGAATCGTGACGAGTTACGAGTACTGGAGATGCCCGCCGTGAATGGGACCGGGACCGCGCGGTCGGTCGCCAAGCTCTATGGCACCGCCGCAACCGGTGGATCCGAACTGGGGTTGAGCGCAGCCGTCCGCGAGGCACTGGAGGGTCCCGCGGTGCCACCGACGATGGGCGCGCGCGACAAGGTGTTGCACTTCGGGACGTCGTACTCGCTCGGGCTGGGCAAACCTACGTCCACTTTTGTGTTCGGTTCGTCAGACCGCGCGTACGGATGGACCGGAGCCGGTGGTTCGTTCGGCTTCGCC
>DATJIX010000312.1:0-4759 GCA_035492865.1 Mycobacterium sp.
AGGTCGATAAGTGCTTGCGGCGTCAGGTAACTGGTCCACTCGACGTGGCGGCGCTCGACGTCGGTGAACGACTCGGGCAGCGTCACCTTATGGCTCAGCGGGTCATCCTCGTGGCCGATGATGCGGCCCAGATCCTTGACCCAGCCCAGCCGCTCGTCGCGGGTGTTCCACACCAGGCCGAGGCGACCGCCCGGTCGCAGCACGCGTGCGATCTCCTTGCCCGCCAGTTCGGGATCGAACCAGTGCCACGCCTGTGCCACCAGCACCGCGTCGACACTGTCGTCGGGCAGCGGGATCTCCTCGGCGGTGCCGAGCAGCGCAGGCGTATCGGGCAGCGAGTTGCTCAGCAACTCGAGCATTTCCGGGATCGGGTCGACGGCAACGACGCCCAGCCCGCGCTCGACGAGCCGGGTGGTCAGCTTTCCGGTGCCTGCGCCGAGGTCGAGCACGTCGGCGGCGCCATCGGGCAGCAGCCAGTCGATCGCCTCGGGCGGGTAGGACGGCCGGCCGCGCTCGTATGCCGCGGCTTCCGCCCCGAACGACAGAGAACGCTGCTGCTTGGAATGGGTCACCGTTCGGCCAACTCCAACGTTCGACGAATCAGCTTGCCCACCGCCTCGGTTTCCAACAGAAAGCCGTCGTGGCCATAGATCGAGTCGACCACATTCAGCTGTGTACAACCAGGCAACAGCTCTGCCAATTCCTCCTGCAGCCGCAATGGGTACAACCGGTCCGACGTGATGCCGCCGACCACCACCGGGACGGGGCAGCCGCGCAATGCCGCCTCGACGCCGCCGCGACCGCGGCCCACGTCATGACTCGACAGCGATTCGCTCAGTGCCACATAGGTACCCGCATCAAAGCGCTTCAGCAGCTTGCGGCTCTGATGCTCCAGATAGCTCTGCACCGAGTAGCGGCCGCCCGTCGCGGGGTTCTCGTCGCCCTGCGGGTCGTTGGCGAAGCGGTGATCCAGTTCTTCCTCGCCGCGATACGTCAGATGTGCGAAGCGCCGGGCGATCTCCATTCCGACATCGGGCGAGCGTCCGGTGCCGTAGTAGTCGCCGTTCTGCCAACCGGGGTCGGATTTGATCGCCGCGATCTGTGTGCTCTGGGTGCCGATCTGATCGGCGGTGGCGCGAGCGCCGACTGCCAAGACCAGCGCGGCGCGCACCGCATCGGGGTGGCTGACCACCCACTCCAGCGCCCGTGCGCCGCCCATCGAACCGCCGACAACCGCGGCGACCTCGGTGATGCCCAGTGCGGCCAGCGCCGCGACGTCGGCCTCGACCTGATCGCGCACGGAGATCAGCGGGAACCGCGATCCCCACGGCCTGCCGTCCGGCGCAGGCGAACTCGGCCCCGTCGAACCGCGAAAGCCGCCAAGCACATTGGTGGCGATCGCACACCAGCGGTCGGTGTCGATCGGTGCGCCCGGTCCCGCGACGCCTTCCCACCAGCCTTCTGTCTCGTCGCCCGGGCCGCTCGGGCCGGTGACGTGCGAGTCGCCCGTCAGCGCGTGCAGCACGACAACCACGTTGTCGCGGTTGGGCGACAGCTCGCCCCACCGCTGCACCGCGATCGTGACGTCTTCGATGACGGCGCCGTTCTCCAGGGTCAATGAGCCGATGTCGATATAGCCGACTTCGCCTTCGGCGGGCAGCGCTGCGGATTGCACGTCGACTTCCAAATCAGAGAGAGTCATCAGAACGCGGCCGCCGCGTTCGGGTCTGCCGTCGCGGACGCACTGAACGGCTTCGCGGCGGTGAAGCCCTGTTCCAGGTCGGCCAGGATGTCGTCGATGCCCTCGATGCCGACCGCGAGCCGCACCAGCCCGGGCGTGACGCCGGTGGCCAACTGCTCCTCGGGGGTGAGCTGAGCGTGCGTCGTCGACGCCGGATGGATCACCAGCGACCGCACGTCACCGATGTTCGCGACGTGGCTGTGCAGCGTGAGCGCGTTGACGAACGCCTTACCCGCATCGATCCCGCCGGCCAGCTCGAAGGCCAGCACAGCGCCTGTTCCCTTGGGCGCCAGCTTCTTTCCCAGCTCGTACCACGGCGAGGTGGGTAGCCCCGCATAGTTCACCGACGTCACGTCGGGATGCCCGGCCAGGAACTCGGCGACCTTCTGCGCATTCGCCACGTGACGTTCGATGCGCAGGCTCAGCGTCTCCAGGCCCTGTGCGACCAGGAAGGCGTTGAACGGCGAAGCCGCGGAACCGAGGTCGCGAAGCAGCTGCACCCGGGCCTTCAGCGCGAACGCCGGCGGGCCGAGTTCGGCGAACACCACACCGTGGTAGCTCGGGTCCGGCGTGGTGAAGCCGGGGAACTTGCCGTTGGTCCAGTCGAAGGTGCCCCCGTCGACGATCACACCCGCGATCGCCGCGCCATGTCCGCCGAGATACTTCGTCGCCGAGTGCACGACGATGTCGGCGCCATGGGCCAGCGGCTGGATCAGGTAGGGCGTGGCGACGGTGTTGTCGACGATCAACGGCACACCGGCGTCGTGTGCGACGGCCGCGACGTTCGGGATGTCGAGGATGTCGTTTTGCGGGTTGGAGATGGTCTCGCCGAAGAAGGCCTTGGTGTTCGGCTTGACCGCGGCCCGCCAGGACTCGAGGTCGTCGGGGTTCTCGACGAAGCTGACCTCGATGCCGATCTTGGGCAGCGTGTAGTGGAACAGGTTGTAGGTGCCGCCGTAGAGCCGCGGGCTCGACACGATGTGGTCGCCGGCGTTGGCGAGGTTGAGGATCGCGAAGTGCTCGGCGGCCTGGCCGGACGCCAGGAACAGGGCGGCGACGCCGCCTTCGAGCGCCGCGATGCGCTGCTCGACGACGTCCTGCGTCGGGTTCATGATCCGGGTGTAGATGTTTCCCGGCTCGGCGAGACCGAACAGCGCGGCGGCGTGCTCGGTGCTGTTGAACGTGTAGGACGTGGTCTGGTAGATCGGCAGCGCCCGCGCGTTGGTCGCGATGTCCGGGGTCTGACCAGCGTGGACCTGTTTGGTCTCGAACGACCAATGCGCAGTCGGGTCTTCTGACGTGCTCATACGGAACGAACCTCCATCTGTCTCTGGGGGCCCGTCACAACGGACCCGCGCTTGCCGGTAGCCAGTTGCAGCTACTCAACCTGGTCAATCACCCGGGGCACCCCACCGCGGTTGGAGGGTTGCCGGCCAGCAAGCCGGGGCTTAACGCTGGCACTCATGACCGACCAGAAGCGTATCTCATGGCGCTGACCGGGTGCCAGCGACATGTTTTGTTCTCGGTTGGCCACCGCCATCGTCGCCATGGGACACGGGACCGGACATCGGGAGAAAGTCCCCATATTGTGGGTAGCGAAGCTACTGGTCAGTAGCCCAAGCTGAGCCTTCGCCCGCCCGACTGTGCTTGTAGTCTGGCCCGCGAATAGCGCGAGGAATGACTAACGGGAGACGAGACAATGAGCGCCGAGCAGCCGACCATCATCTACACGCTGACCGACGAGGCGCCGCTGCTTGCGACCTACGCCTTTCTGCCGATCATCCGAACCTTCGCCGAGCCGGCGGGGATCACCGTCGAAACCAGTGACATCTCGGTGGCGGCGCGCATCCTTGCCGAGTTCGGTGACTACCTGACCGACGAGCAGAAGGTGCCCGACAACCTGGGCAAGCTCGGTGAGCTGACGCAGGACCCGGCCACCAACATCATCAAGCTGCCGAACATCAGCGCATCGGTGCCTCAGCTCTACGCCGCCATCAAGGAGCTGCAGGGGAAGGGCTACGCGATTCCCGACTATCCCGCGCAGCCGAAGAACGACGAAGAAAAGAAGCTCAACGAGCGCTACGGCAAGATTCTCGGCAGCGCGGTGAATCCGGTTCTGCGCGAAGGCAATTCGGATCGTCGCGCACCGAAGGCCGTCAAGGAGTATGCCCGTAGGCACCCGCACAGCATGGGCGAGTGGTCGATGGCCTCGCGAACCCACGTGGCGACCATGAAGCACGGCGACTTCTATCACGGCGAGAAGTCCTTGACCTTGGACAAGGCGCGCAAGGTGCGGATGGAGCTCAAGACCAAGAGCGGCGAGACGATCGTGCTCAAGCCAGAGGTGTCGTTGGACGAGGGCGACGTCATCGACAGCATGTTCATGAGCAAGAAGGCCCTCGTTGCCTTCTATGAGGAGCAGATCGAGGACGCCTACAAGACCGGCGTGATGTTCTCGCTGCACGTCAAGGCGACGATGATGAAGGTCAGCCATCCCATCGTGTTCGGCCACTGCGTCAAGGTGTTCTACAAGGACGCCTTCGCCAAACACCAGGAGGTGCTCGACGAACTCGGGGTGAACGTCAACAACGGGATGGTCGATCTCTACAACAAGATCGAGGCGCTGCCGTCGTTCCAACGCGAGCAGATCATCCAGGACATCCACGACGTGCATGAGCACCGTCCCGAGCTGGCCATGGTGGACTCGGCCAAGGGCATCACCAACTTCCATTCGCCAAGCGATGTCATCGTCGATGCTTCGATGCCCGCGATGATCCGCCTCGGCGGCAAGATGTACGGCGCCGACGGGCGCACCAAGGACACCAAGGCGGTCAACCCCGAGTCCACCTTCTCCCGCATCTATCAGGAGATGATCAACTGGTGTAAGACCAACGGCCAGTTCGATCCGACAACCATGGGCACCGTTCCGAACGTCGGCCTGATGGCGCAGAAGGCCGAGGAGTACGGCTCACACGACAAGACGTTCGAGATCCCCGAGGACGGCGTCGCCGACATCGT
>DATJIX010000313.1:0-6419 GCA_035492865.1 Mycobacterium sp.
CATTCTGGTGGCGATCCCGCGCGAAGTCCCCGCGCTGGGTCCGCAGGTGGTCGGCGACCAGGGCATCTACGAGGTCGCACCCGACGGGCGGATCGTCTGGGAATGGAAGGCCGGCGACCACTTGGACGAATTCGGTTTCACGCCTGAGGGATTCGAGTACCTGCAGCGCAGCGTCGCGCGCCAACCCGACAACATCTGGGGATACCTGGAGATCAACAGCGCCAAGACACTCGGCCCGAACCATTGGCACCGCGATGACCCCGACACGGTGTTTCATCCCGACAACATCCTGATCAGCTCGCGCAAAGCCAACATCGTCGCACTGATCGAGCGGTCGTCTGGACGGATCGTGTGGCGACTCGGGCCGTACTTCGATGCCGAGCCCGGCGCTGAACATCAGCGGATCAACAGCCATAGCCTGCCGCGACCGCTGGACCAGATCTCGGGACAGCACAACCCGCATTTCATCGCCGAAGGTCTTCCCGGCGCGGGGAATCTGCTCGTGTTCGACAACCAGGGTGGGGCCGGGTATCCGCCTGCGCCCCTTGGTATTTACGCGGGATCCAGAGTGCTGGAGATCGACCCGGCCACCAGACACATCGTGTGGCAGTACACCGCCGAGGACTCGGGTCGCCCGCCGTGGACTTTCCACAGCTCGTTCGTCAGCAACGCGCAGCGCCTGCCCAACGGGAACACCTTGATCACCGAGGGCATGCACGGCCGGATCTTCCAGGTCACCCCGTCCGGACAGGTGGTGTGGGAGTACCTCACGCCGCACGAGGATTACGCGGTGGCAGGAGAACCGGAGGTGAAGGTGCCGACGGTCGACGGGGTCGATCGCCCGACGCTGACCCGGATGATCTACCGGTCGCAGGCCGTCCCGTTCGAATGGGTTCCGGCAGACACCCCGCGGTCATCGGCTCCCGTCGACTTACGCACCTGACTCCTGTGGCAAAGATTGAACAGAAGTCATCCGCCTTGCATCGGCGTGGTTAACACCGCAGCGTGCAGTGAGCAACGCCGATTTGCGGGAGTTTCCGTTCGGAACGTCAATATCCAAGGGTGCAATAACAGGTAACACCCCTGGTCCGCACGTCGATAAACGCCACAACACCGGTGTTGGGTGTCGTCTCGCCATCACGAGATGACGCGCGAGGGCGAGCAAACTATGCTCGCTTCGGGTTAGCGCGTGACCCGCGGCGGTGACGTCGGTTCGGGACGAGAGTGGGGCCGTAGGTGCATTCAGTGCTGGGACTGTCTATGACGTCCACCAGCGTTGGCTGGGTGCTGCTCGATGGCCAGGGTCCCGAGGCCACCATTCTCGACCACGACGTGTTCGACATTCAGTCCGGAGTCAACGGCGCCGAGATCAACACGTCCCTGCACGCCGCGGCCGCCCGCGGTGCCAAAGCAATCGCGACCACCAGCGGGCACAAGGTGGGCGCTGTCCATGTGACGTGGACCGAGGACCTCGAGGCGGCCGGTGCTGAGCTTCTGAAGTCGTTGGCAGAGTTGGGCTTCGACAACGTGCACTCGATTTCATTGTCCAGGGCCGCGCAGGCGTGGGGGATCGAGATCGGTCGTGAGAGCGAGCACGCCAAGACCAGTCTGTGCATTCTCGAACCCGACGCGGCGGCCATCATGGTCATCGCCACCGGGGCAGGCACCGTGCGGACCGCCGTCACCGAGAGCAGGGAGTCCGGCGCCGACCTCGTCGAATGGCTGAGGACCGTGTTCCGCAAGGACGGCTGGTTGCCGGAGAGCCTGTACCTGATCGGGGCGCACGCCGATCTCGATGAGGCCACTCAACTTCTCGCCGACGCCCTGCCGATACCCGTTTCCGATTCGGTCGACACCCAGCTGGCGCTCGCTCGCGGAGCGGCGCTGGCAACCGTCGATCAGGGCGACAACGGTTCGGCGGGGAGCGTCGAGCCGGTGACCGAGCGGACGTGGCGCGTGCCGCGTCCGAAGAAGCCGGCCGTCCCGGCGGACACCGTCGTCGCGCCTGCTGTCAGCACTGTCGACACCGTCGCCACCCAGGTGATCGAGACACCGCGCGTCGAGTCGCGAGCAGATTCGCCGCGGCGCGAACGGCCGTGGCTGGTGGCACATGCGAAGAAGCTGACCATCGGCGTCGGCGCGGTAGCGGTGTTCGGCGCGGCGTTGTCGCTGGCTGCCGGGTCCGCGCTCAATGTCGAAAATGCGTCCACTCAGGCCGCGGACTCCGAGGCGGCGGGCGCGTCGGTCACCTCGGCCAGCGTCCACACCGTTCCCGCGCCGACCGCGTCGCTGCCGGTGCCGCAGCTGCAGCCACTCGCCGCCGTGCCGCCGCCCGCGCCGGAAACGCTCAGCATCCCCGCCGCGCCTGCTGCAGTCGTGGCGCCCGAACCGGTCGCGATCCCGGCGCCCGTGCCGACGGTGTCTACGCCGCCGCCAGCCCCCGTGCCGGTTGCCGCACCCGTTGCGGCACCAGTCGCTCCGCCACCCGCGGCTCCGTTGGCAGCACCGGTCGCTCCGCCGCCGGCGGCACCGGCTCCCATCGTTCCGCCGCCTGCCGCGCCTGCGCCAATCGCTCCGCCACCACCTCCGCCTGCGGACCCGGCATATGAGCCGCCGCCGCCGGACCCGGTCCAGCAGGTGTTGAGCCCGCTGTTCAGCGGACTGCCCTGACGGCTTAGGGCTTGATCCCGATGGTGATCAGATCCGAAAGCAACAGGGTCCACGCCGGACGGCGCACGCGGTGTTGATCATCGACGCGAAACCCTGCCTCCTCGAACAGGACTCGCATCTCGGCAGGTGACGGGTTGTGGGCGGGATTGAGCTTGTTGGCCGACAACCGATGAAGCGGCAGCGGCTGGCGGGGGCTCAACGTCGCCACCGCTGTCAGACCCCCCGGCGCCAGCACGCGATGAAATTCGCGCAGTGCCGCCGGTTGGTCGAAGAAGTGAAACGCCGACGTCGTCACGACTGCGTCCAGCGTGCCGTCCTCGAACGGCAGGTGCTCGGCGGGCCCCTTGCGCCACTCGACCTCGGATGAGCGTGCCTTGGCCTGGGCGAGCATGCCGTCGGACATGTCGACGCCGTAGATCTCGTCGAGCTGCAGTTCCTTCGAGATCCTGTCGGCGAGAATGCCTGTGCCGCAGGCAATATCGGCCACTCTACGGCTGCCGTGGCGCTTCAGCGCCGCGATCACCTCGTTCTGCGGCGGACGATAGACCCACTGCTGCAGAAACGGCAGGTCGTACAGCGGCGCGGCGATACTCCAGAACTGCGTGACCGCCTCGTTGAGGGTCCGGCGCGGCGCCGACGTCACCAAGTCCAGACCGTCGGGTCGGTCGGCGGGTAGTTCATGCAGATGTCGGTGCCGTGCGCTGCGACGCCCTTGTTGTTGAAGAACAGCTTGGCCCAGTTGCCCCAGTGGGTGGCCATCTGCTCGTAGTAGACGTTGGTCGCGGTGTCCTCGGAGTATTGCCGGCGGGCAGCGTAGTCCAGCGAGAAGAACCAGTAGATGCGGTCGCGGGCGGCGTCCTGAACGTCGACGGGCCGGTTCTTGTAGTCGGTCATGTAGCGCTCGTAGTAAACCGGCTCGACGTCGCGCACGGCCGCCATGTACTGGTCGACCGTGCAGGTCGTCTTCAGAATCCGATTCGGAATCGGGTAGTCGTCGCTGGCGTCGGCCGATGCGACGGCGGGAAGTGCCACCGCCGCCACGCTTACCGCAACCGCCGCGACACTCGCTTTCAGAAACATTTGTGACTCCTTACTGGTGGGCGGCCGCGTCGAGAATCGGCAGTTGTTCCGGGCAGTAGGTGCGCAGTGACGCACCGAGGAACTGCCAGGCTTGCTCTGTGGTGCTGTCCTTCGGCAGTTGGGTGAAGACGAACTTCGCCGACTGTTCGGCACCCTGGTCGTGCCCGTTGCCGAGGCGCTTGCAGGTGATCTTGCCGATCCACGCGTTGTAGTCCTTCGGCCCGTAGATGCCATACGTGTGGAGTTCGTTGGCGAAATCGGTGTCCGGGTCGGCGTGTGCCGGCGCGGCGAACACCAGAGCGGGTGCGACCGCCGCGGCGGCGATGGAAGCCAGTCTCATACCCTTCATCACATACCTATCTAATCGGACCGGTTGGGTTTTCGTCATCGGCACCTCCGGCGCCGACGCTGACCGGGGTCTCGGCGGCATGCCGAGACGGTTTCGGCCAGGGCACCGGCTTCGGACGCGTCCGGACGTTCTGCGGCCACCAGAACCAGCGGCCCATCATCGCCGCGATCGACGGCGTCATGAACGAGCGGATCACCAGCGTGTCGAAGAGCAGCCCGAGACCGATCGTCGTGCCGACCTGCCCGACCACTATCAGGTCGCTGACCGCCATCGACATCATGGTGAACGCGAACACCAGGCCCGCCGAGGTGACCACGGCGCCGGTGCCCGCCATGGACCGGATGATTCCGGTCTTGATGCCTGCGTGGATCTCTTCCTTGAATCGGGACACCAACAACAGGTTGTAGTCGGACCCCACCGCCAGCAGGATGATCACCGACATCGCCAGCACCATCCAGTGCAGCGGTATGCCAATGATGTGTTCCCATATCAGCACCGATAGCCCGAAGGATGTGCCGAGCGACAACAGCACCGTGCCGACGATGACCGCCGACGCAATCACCGCTCGAGTGAGCAACAGCATGATGATGAAAATCAAGCAGAGCGAAGATATTCCGGCGATCAGAAGGTCCCAGTTCGAACCTTCCTGCATGTCCTTGTAGGTGGATGCGGTGCCCGACAGATAGATCTTCGAGCCCTCCAGCGGCGTGCCCTTGATCGCCTCGAACGCCGCGTTCTTGATCTGCGGGATCAGCTTGATGCCCTCCGGGGTGGCGGGATCGCTTTCGTGAGAGATGATGAACCGCACAGACTTTCCGTCCGGCGAAACAAACATCTTCATGCCGCGCTTGAAGTCCGCGTTGTCGAAAACTTCCGGTGGCAGGTAGAACGAGTCGTCGTTCTTCGATGCGTCGAACGCCTGGCCCATCGCGCCCTGGTTCTCCTGCATCGCCTGCATCTGATCCTGCTGACTCTTCTGGCTCTGATACATCGTCAGCGTGATCTTCTGCATGCTCTTCATGGTCTCGATCATCGAAGGCATCAGCGCGACCATCTGCGGCATCAAGGTGTCCAGCTTCTCCATGTCGGGGAGCAGGTTCTTGATGTCATCGGTCATCGTGTCGATGCCGTCGAGGGTGTCGAAGATCGATCTGATCGACCAGCAGACGGGGATGTCGAAGCAGTGCGGTTCCCAGTAGAAGTAGTTGCGCAGCGGCCGGAAGAAGTCGTCGAAATCCGCGATGTGGTCGCGCAATTCCTCGATGTCGACCGTCATGCCCTTCATCTTCGTGACCATGCTGTGCGTGGTGGCCGCCATCTGCACGGTGATGTTCTGCATCCGCTCCATCGTGTCGATCGAGGTCTGCATGTCATTGGCCTGCTTGAGCATGTTGGCCATGACCTTTTGCATGTAGTCCTGGTTCATCTGCTGGCTGGTGCCCTGCATGCTGATCAGGAACGGGATCGACGTGTGCTCGATCGGCGTGCCCTCGGGCCGGGTGATGGACTGCACCCTGCCGACACCGGGAATGTGGAAGATTCCCTTGGCAATGCGGTCGATGACCAACATGTCCGCGGAGTTGCGCACATCATGGTCGGTCTCGACCAGCAACATCTCCGGGTTCATCCGGGCTTGTGGAAAGTGCCGGTCTGCCGCGGCATAGCCGACATTGGCGGGGATGTCCGGCGGCAGGAAGATGCGGTCGTTGTAGCTGGGCTTGTACGACGGCAGGGCGAGCAGGCCGACCAGCGCCAGGGCCACCGACGCGGCGAGAATCGGTCCCGGCCAACGTACTACGGCGGTGCCCATCCTGCGCCAGCCGCGGGTCTTCATAGCCCGCTTGGGGTCGAGCAGGCCGAACCGGCTCAAGATGGTCAACAGCGCGGGCGCCATCGTCAGCGCAGCCGCGACCGCCACCAGCATGCCGATCGCCAGCGGAATACCCAATGATTGAAAGTACGGCAAACGGGTGAAGTGCAGACAGAAGGTCGCACCCGCGATGGTCAGCCCCGAGCCCAGGATGACGTGGGCGGTGCCGTGATACATGGTGTAGAAGGCGGTTTCGCGATCCTCACCGCTCTCACGCGCCTCGTGATAGCGCCCGAGTAGGAAGATCGCGTAGTCGGTACTCGCCGCTATCGCCAACGTGGTGAGCAGGTTGACCGCGAATGTCGACAGCCCGATGAAGCCGTAAAAGCCAAGGGCGGCAACGATTCCCCGGGCCGCCGCCAGCTCGATGAACATCATCAGCAGAACGATCAGCACCGTGACGACCGACCGGTAGACGAACAGCAGCATTATGAAGATCACGCCGATGGT
>DATJIX010000314.1:0-3851 GCA_035492865.1 Mycobacterium sp.
GCTGAACAGCGACATCACCTGGTATCCGGAGCACGTCAAGGACGGCCAGTTCGGCAAGTGGCTGTCCAACGCGCGTGACTGGTCGATCTCGCGAAACCGGTACTGGGGCAGCCCGATTCCGGTGTGGAAGTCCGACGATCCGGAGTATCCGCGGATCGACGTGTACGGCAGCCTCGACGAGCTGGAGCGCGACTTCGGGGTGCGCCCTGACAATCTGCACCGACCCTTCATCGACGAGCTGACCCGGCCCAACCCCGACGATCCGACCGGCAGGTCGACGATGCGGCGCATCGAGGACGTCTTCGACGTGTGGTTCGACTCCGGCTCGATGCCGTACGGGCAGGTGCACTACCCGTTCGAGAATCAGGATTGGTTCGAGACGCACTTCCCTGGCGACTTCATCGTCGAGTACATCGGCCAGACCCGCGGCTGGTTCTACACGCTGCACGTGCTTGCGACCGCGCTTTTCGACCGCCCGGCGTTCAAAACCTGTGTGGCACACGGCATCGTGCTGGGCAACGACGGCCAGAAGATGAGCAAGTCGCTGCGCAACTACCCCGACGTTACCGAGGTGTTCGACCGCGACGGCTCGGATGCCATGCGGTGGTTCCTGATGGCCTCGCCGATCCTGCGCGGCGGCAACCTGGTCGTCACCGAGCAGGGCATCCGCGAGGGTGTCCGGCAGGTGCTGCTGCCGTTGTGGAACGCCTACACGTTCCTCACGCTCTACGCGCCGAAGAAGGGCGCCTGGCGCACCGACTCGACGCACGTGCTGGACCGCTACATCCTGGCCAAGCTCGCCGAGTTGCGCGACGAGCTGACCGAATCGCTTGACGTCTGCGACATCTACGGCGCATGCGACCAACTGAGACAGTTCACCGAGGCACTGACGAATTGGTATGTGCGACGGTCGCGTCAGCGGTTCTGGGAGGAGGACACCGACGCCATCGACACGCTGCACACCGTGCTGGAGGTGACCGGCAGGCTGGCGGCGCCGCTGCTGCCGTTGATCACCGAGGTGATCTGGCGCGGCGTCACGGGCGAGCGGTCGGTGCACCTGACCGATTGGCCGGAGGCCGGTGTGGTGCCCGCGGATCCAGAGTTGGTGGCCGATATGGACCTGGTCCGCGAGGTGGCGTCGTCAGCGTCGTCGTTGCGGAAGGCAAAGAAGCTGCGGGTGCGCTTGCCGCTGCCGAAACTGACTGTGGCGGTTCATAATCCGCAACGGTTGGCGCCTTTTGCCGATCTGCTTGCCGACGAGCTCAACGTCAAGGCCGTCGAGCTCACCGACGATATCGACACCTATGGCCGCTTCGAACTGACGGTCAACGCCAAGGTGGCGGGACCGCGACTGGGCAAGGACGTGCAGGCCGCGATCAAGGCCGTGAAGGCAGGCGAGGCGGAGGTCAACGCCGACGGCACGTTGTCGGCGGGCCCGGCTGTGCTGCAGCCGGAGGAGTACAGCTCGCGGCTTGTCGCGGCCGACCCCGAGTTCACCACGGCGCTGCCCGACGGCGCGGGACTGGTCGTGCTGGACGGCACCGTGACCGAAGAACTGGAGGCGGAGGGCTGGGCCAAGGACCGCATCCGGGAACTGCAGGACTTGCGGAAGTCCACCGGCCTCGACGTATCCGACCGGATCCGGGTCACCATCGCGGTGCCCGAGGACAAGGCGCAATGGGCGCAGACGCACCGCGACCTGATCGCCGGCGAGATCCTCGCCACCAGTTTCGAGTTCGGCGAGCCGGCGGACGGCACCGAGATCGGTGACGGCGTGCGGGTGGCGATCGCCAAGGCCTGACCGCATAGGGCCGCCGAGTGGGAAGTTAATGCACGCTTCCCGCCCCGAAAATCCGTGTCATAAGTGGCCACTCGACGGCGGGTCAGCCGACCCGTGCGCTGCGGCCGTCGAACGTCACGGTGTCGCCGGAACGAAGCTGCCTGCCCCGGCGGCGTTCGATCTCGCCGTTCACGATGACCAGCCCGTCGGCGATGACGGCCTTGGCGTCTGCGCCGCTGTCGATCAGCCCCGCCAGTTTCAGGAACTGACCGAGGCGGATCGTCTCGTCGCGAATCGGGACATCGTGCATTCCCGTCAGGCTATCGACCTAGCATCGGCGGTTGTGGATTCTCGCTGGGTGCTGCATTTCGACATGGATGCGTTCTTCGCATCCGTCGAGCAGCTCACCCGGCCCACCCTGCGGGGACGGCCCGTGCTCGTCGGCGGTCTTGGCGGCCGCGGCGTGGTGGCGGGCGCCAGCTACGAGTCGCGGGTGTACGGCGCCAGGTCGGCGATGCCCATGCACCAGGCCCGCCGCATGGTCGGTGCGACGGCCGTGGTGCTGCCGCCACGCGGGGTGGTCTACGGCGTGGCCAGCCGCCGCGTGTTCGAGACGGTCCGAACGCTGGTGCCCGTCCTCGAGCAGCTGTCCTTCGACGAAGCCTTCGGCGAACCCGCCGAGCTCGTCGGCGCGAGCGCCGAGGACGTCGACGCGTTCTGCCTGCACCTCAAGGGCCGGATCCGCGAGGAGACCGGGCTCGTCGCGTCCGTCGGCGCGGGATCGGGCAAGCAGATCGCCAAGATCGCCTCGGATCTCGCCAAGCCCGACGGCATCCGGGTGGTGCGCCGCGACGAGGAAACCGTTCTGCTGCACGGGCTTCCGGTACGCCGGTTGTGGGGCATCGGACCGGTGGCCGAGGAGAAGCTGCATCGGCTCGGCATCGAGACCGTTGGACAGCTAGCGGCGCTGTCGGACGCCGAGGCCGCGAACATCCTCGGTACGACGGTCGGCCCCGCGCTGCACCGGCTCGCCCAGGGCATCGACGACCGGCCCGTCGCGGAGAACGCGCCTGCCAAACAGATCAGCGCCGAATCCACCTTCCCCGAGGACCTGACCACACTCGACCAGTTGCGTGAGGCGTTGGGGCCCATCGGTGAACACGCCCACACGCGGCTGGAGAAGGACGGCCGTGGCGCCCGTACCGTCACCGTCAAGCTCAAGAAATCGGATATGAGCATCCTGACCCGCTCCGCGACACTGCCGTACGCGACCACTGATGCGTCGACGCTGACGGCGATGGCAAGGCGGCTGCTGCTCGACCCCGTCGAGATCGGACCGATTCGCCTTGTCGGCGTTGGCTTTTCGGGGCTGTCCGATGTGCGCCAGGAGTCGCTGTTTCCCGATCTCGAGCTGGTGGCCGAGGACGTGTCGAACAACACCAGCCTGCCGCCGACGGTTACCGATCTCGCGGCCACTGCGCCTGCCTGGCGCATCGGCGACGACGTCGTGCACACCGAATACGGCCACGGGTGGATCCAGGGGGCGGGCCACGGCGTGATGACGGTGCGGTTCGAAACCCGCGGCACCGGGCCGGGACCGACGCGCACCCTGCCCGACGACGATCCCGCGATTTCGCGCGCCAATCCCGTCGACAGCCTCGATTGGGCCGACTACATCAGCGAACTGGCCGCCAGGTCAGCCCCAGCGAGCGACGACGTCCTCGACGGGTGAACCGGCCGCCAGGGCGGCCATCACCAGCACGCGGGCCTGCGCCGCAGGCAACCGCGGCACCACCACCGCGCCCGCGTCCGCCATGTCTCTGCCCGGGCCGTAGCCGGCGCCCACCTTGCCGCCCGGCACCCGAGTCGACACCGCCACCGTCACCCCGTCGCGGCAGTGCCGCCGCACGCCGTCGATCACCGCGGCGCCCGCATTGCCCGCACCGACGGCCTCGAGCACGATGCCGCGCGCGCCGGCCGCCACGCACGCATCCATCGCGACCGCGTCGGCGCCCGGATACACCGCGATGGTGTCGACCCGTGGCGCATCGGCACCCGACAGTGCGCCGAG
>DATJIX010000315.1:0-2518 GCA_035492865.1 Mycobacterium sp.
GTCTCACACCTCGGTCCGGATCTTCTGGGTGACGACTGGGACCCGCACCGCGCCGCGGCGAATCTGGTGGCCGATCCGGACCGCCGATTGTCGGAGACGCTCCTCGATCAGCGGGTGATGGCCGGCGTCGGCAACGTCTACTGCAACGAATTGTGCTTCGTCACCGGCCACCTGCCTACCGCTGCGGTGAGCGCCGTCAAGGACCCGCTGCGCATGGTGCAGCGGGCCCGGGACATGTTGTGGCTGAACCGCTCCCGATGGAATCGCACCACCACCGGCAACATCCGCGGCGGCCAAGACCTGTGGGTCTACGGCCGCCGCGGTAGGCCGTGCCGCCGGTGCGGCACACCGATTCGGTCAGACGGCGGCGGGGACCGCATCTGCTACTGGTGCCCGGTTTGTCAGACGTGACGGCAGCGCGAGCTTGAAAATCTTGCGGACCACGGTGGCGAACTGCTTGGGCAGCGGTCCCGTGTTGTACGGAACGCCGTAGCGCTCACAGATCTCTCGCACCTCGGGCGCGATCTCCGCGTGCCGGTGCGCCGGGATGTCGGGAAACAGGTGGTGTTCGATCTGAAACGACAGGTTGCCGCTCAAGATGTGAAACAGCTTGCCGCCGGTCAGGTTTGCCGATCCTAGGATCTGGCGGAAGTACCACATTCCGCGAGTTTCGGCCTTGGTCTCCTCGATGGAGAATTCCTGAACATCCTCGGGGAAGTGGCCGCAGAAGATGATCATGTACGACCAGATGTTGCGCATCAGGTTGGCCGTCATGTTCCCCGCGAAGACGAAGGGCGCGAACGGGCCGGCAAGCAACGGGAAGGCCACGTAGTCCTTCAGCGCCTGCCGCTTCGTTTTGCGCCAGATGCCCTCGAGGATCTCGCGTTTGTCGGCAATGGTGATCTCACCGGCGCGAATCCGCTCGGTCTCCAGCTCGTGTAGCGCCACGCCGTACTGGAACAGCACCATCAGCAGGAACGCGTAGACCGGATTGCCGAGGAAGTACGGCCGCCACTTCTGGTCCTCGCTCATCCGCAGGATGCCGTAGCCGATGTCGCGGTCCATCCCGACGATGTTCGTGTACGTGTGGTGCATGTAGTTGTGCGAGTGCCGCCACTGGTCGGCAGGGCATGCGGTGTCCCATTCGAACTTCTTGCCCGACAACGCCGGATCACCGGTCCAGTCGTACTGGCCGTGCATCACGTTGTGGCCGATCTCCATGTTGTCGAGGATCTTCGACAGGCCAAGCATCGCGGTGCCCGCCAGCCAGAACGGCGGGAAGATGCCGCCGAACAGCAGCGCTCGCCCGCCGACCTCGAGGGTCCGCTGCGCCTTGATGATCCGGCGAATGTAGGTGGTGTCGCGCTCGCCGAGGTCGGCGATCACGCGTTGCTTGAGTGCGTCGAGTTCGCGACCGAACTCCTCGGCCTGCTCGGGAGTCATGGTGACTGCCTTGCCGCCGACGGTCTTGGTGATGGCCTTCGGTGCAGAAGTGGTGGTGGTGACGGTCATGTCGGGCACCTTTCGGTTAGAGCGCGATGTCGACGTCGCCGAAGGGGACGGTCACGCAGATCTGAACGTCCTCCTGCTCGGCGCTCGACACCGCTCCGGTGATCAAATTCTTGACCGCGCCGCGGTTCTTGCGGCGGGTACAGCTGTGGCAAATGCCCATCCGGCATCCGCTTTCGGGTGTCAGCCCCGCGGTCTCGGCCTGCTCGAGCAGCGGCCTGCCGTCGCTGACGAGCTCGACACCGCTGTCGGTGAGTGATACTCGACCACCCGAAGCTTCCGCCGAAACGTCGAACACCGGTGGGACGAAGCTTTCCGCACACACATTCGCGCAGTGCTCGTTGACAGCGTCGACCAACGGCTTTGGGCCGCAGACGTATACAGCGTCCGGCTGGGGCATCGCGGCGGCCAGGTGGTCGGGACCGAACCGGCCCTCGAGGTCGGAACCCGCTGTCGCGCGGGTGAAGCCGTGCAATACCTTCACACCGGACATGGCATCGAGTTCCGCGCGGTAGCACGCCTCGTCGGCGGACCGGGCGTAGTGGACGAATGCGACCTCACCGGTGAAGCCGTCGGCGCGCAGCGTGCGCAGCATCGACATCACCGGCGTGATGCCGCTGCCGCCGGAGACGAACAGGATGCGTCGCGGCCGCACCGCGGGAAGAGTGAAGTCGCCGCCGACCGAGTCAAGGCCGACGACCATGCCGGGCCGGGCGTGCTCGCAGAGATACGTGGACACCAGACCGCCGTCGTGGCGACCCACGGTCAGTTCGATGTGCGAAGCGCCCTCGGCGCTCGCAGGAGAGTAGGGCCGGGTGCGGCGACGGCCGTCGATCTCGACGGTCAGGTTGATGTGCTGGCCGGCGCGAAAGCCCGTGAAGGCCCGGTTGGGCTCGAGAGTCAGGGTGACGCTGCGCGGGGTCTGCCTGCGCACCGCGACGATCTTGGCCCGGGCGTCCCCCGTGGTCCAAGTCGGGGCGACCAACTCGGTGTACCGGTCCACGCCATG
>DATJIX010000316.1:0-11547 GCA_035492865.1 Mycobacterium sp.
GCGGCGACCGGTCGAGCAGCGGCCGCGGATCGAACTCCCGCTGCGTGGTGATCACGATGTCGGCGCAAGCGAGTAGCTCGGCCGAACCGGCTGTTACGCTGCGCTTCCCGGCGTTGAGATAACTGAACAGCGGGGCATCGCTGCCCGCGGGCGGCGCCGCACCGGTTGCGGTGAAGCGGCGCAACGGATCTCCCACGGGCGGCTCCACCTTGACCACGTCGGCGCCCGCGTCGACAAGCAGCTTGCCGCAGTACGCGCCTGCGATCCGGTCGCTGATCTCGACGACGCGCAGATCGTCCAGCGGGGTAGGCGAAACGCCGCTCAACCGCACATCCTCCCTGGTTTCTTTGCCATCTTAGTAACTTTTGTCAGATAGCGGCCAGGTAGACCCCAGGTAGCGGGCCTTTCACTGTTAATATTGCTAAGACATGACAACACTGGGAATCGGTCCTGAGGCGCGTCGCAGGCTGTCGGCGCGCCGCACTGCCGAGATCGTCGCCGATGAGCTTCGGCGGCAGATCATCGACGGCGAACTCTCCGACGGCGACCTGCTGCCGCGCCAAGAGGTGCTCGTCGAGCAGTTCAACGTCAGCCTGGTGTCGCTGCGTGAAGCATTGCGGATCCTCGAGACCGAAGGTCTGGTGTCCGTGCGCCGCGGCAACCGTGGTGGCGCCGTCGTACACGCCCCCGCCAAGGCCAGCGCGGCCTACATGCTCGGGCTCTTGCTGCAAAGCGATTACGTGCCGCTGGCCGATCTGGGCACCGCGCTGCAGGAACTCGATCCGATGTGCGCGGCGCTGGCCGCCAAGCGCCAGGACCGCGCCGAGACGTTGGTTCCCAAGCTCAAGGAACTCAACGACGCCATGGCCGCGGAAATCGAGGACGGCGCGCGGTTCACCGAGATCGGTGGCCAGTTCCACGATGAAATCGTGCGCGGCTGCGGCAACCACACCATGATCGCGGTGGTCGGCAGCCTGGAGACGCTGTGGAGCAGCCACCTGCAGTGGTGGGCCGACGAGACCGCGGCCAAGGGCGAGTACCCCGCCCTGAGCAAGCGCCGCATCGCGCTGACCATCCACACCAAGATCGCCGAGGCGATCGAGGCGGGCGATGCCGACCGCGCGCGCAAGCTGTCAGCGCGCCATTTGGCCGACACCCAGGCCTATTTCATGGCGGAGGATCCCGAGCGTCGCATCGTCGCCCTCTCGCCGCAGGCCCTGGCTCGACGCCAACGCTGAAAGGTGTTGTGTGCGTACGGCCTTGATCACCGGCGGTAGCGGCGGCATCGGAAAGGCCTGCGGCCGCAAGCTGGCCGAGCTGGGATACGACGTCATCCTGACAGCGCGTCGCGAGGAGCCATTGCGGGCCGCGGCCGAGGAAATCGGGGCCCGGTACGTCGTCGCCGATGCCACGGACCCCGAGAAGTTCGAGCCCGCGGTGCGGGCCGCCGGTGAGATCGACCTGGTGGTGCACGCGGCGGGTGTTCTCGGCGGAACCTACGCGCGCAAGCAGACTTTCGAGCAATGGCGGGCAACGATATCGGCCAACCTCGACTCGTGTTTCGTCGTCACCTCCGCCGCCCTGCCGCGCATGAAGGCCGGCTCGCGGTTTGTGTTCATCTCGTCATCGGCGGCGCACGAACCCATGCCTGCCAGGACGGCCTATTCGGCATCGAAGGCGGGCATGAACGCCTTCGCGGTGGCCCTTGCGCAGGAGGTGGACCGCGACGGCATCAACGTGCATCTGGTGACGCCAGGGCCCGTCGAAACAGACATGCTGCAGGATGTCCCGTTCGAAATGTGGGCGATCCGCGCGGGCGACGTCGCGGACGCGGTCGCGTGGCTTGACACCGTCGACCCTGCCGTCGACATTCCGGAGATCCGGCTGCACGCGATCACTCGAGGTCCGTCGGCGCGAGAACCCTTGGTGCCGCTGGAAGTCGAGCGCCGCGGTGCTACTCCCCTGCGCCGTCACTGAGGTAGACCTGCGATTCCATCTGATGAAAGATCCGGTAGTCCTCACCGCGCCTGACAAGCAGCCAGGTGACCCAACTGGCGCCCGAACGTTGGATGTCAGCCTCCCTGCCGGTCAGCGTCCAGCGGCTGAGAAGCAGGGCACGCTCCACGGTGTCGTCGACGGTGTCGCACTCGTGCAGTGTCGACGTCACGGACGCTGCCTTGAGCCTGCTTGCGATGCGCGCCCAATGTCGATCCAGTTCATCGGCGCCGATCAACGGCGCCGCGTACTCGTCACCCACATAGATCGGCTGCGGATCGTCTCGCACCCAAAGATCGGCCAGGCCAACGAAATCCAGGCCCGACCACCGCTTGTCGTACTCCCGGACCAGGTCCGCGATATCAGACTGCGGGCGGTTGTTCACCCGGCAACGCCTTGACCGTCGACGGCAGGCCGTACAGCGCGGTGGCATTGCCGCGCATGATCCGCTCCCGCTGATCGGCCGGGAACCTCCTGATCGCCCATTCCGGCGAATCGTAGCTCCAGTGCGGATAATCCGTTGAGAACATCAGGCAGTCCCCGAGGTCCATCATCTCGAGGTAATCGCGGTACATCGCGACATTGACGTCCTCCAGCGGCTGGGTGGTGAACCGCACGTGTTCGCGGATGTACTCCGACGGCTTGCGGCGCACCTGCGGCAGGTCGGCCTTGCGCTGCTCCCAGATCCGGTCCATCCGCCACATCACCGGCATCGCCCAGGTGAATCCGCCCTCGACGAAGACCACACGCAGCCCGGGGTGCCGGTCGAAGGCGCCGTCGAACACCAGGCTCATCAGATGCGACACGTAAAGCAGCGGCCATGACGCGAAGAAGTCGTGCCAGTGCGCAGGGTTGCCCACCGGATAGATCGGGATCAACTCGAACGGTGTCTGCCCCATCAGGTGGGTGGCGACGGGAAGGCTGTTACGCGCGGCCGCCTCATACAGCGGATCGAAATGCGAGCTGCCGAACGGGATCCCGCGGGTCTGGGGCGTCATCAACACTTCGGCCATGTAGGGATGACCCGCCCATCGCTCGATCTCGCGAGCCGCCGCGTCCGGATCCTGGGCGGTGACGCTGATCGCACCGCGCCAGCGCCCGTGCCAGTTGTTGTCTCCGAGCCACACGTCGGCCAACCAGTCGTTATGGGTGGCCTTGAGCACGTGTTCGGCCTGCGGAAGCTGCGCGTCGCACATCGGTTCCAGCAGCGCGATGCTCACTCCGGCGTCCACAAGCAGTTGTTTTGCCGCGAAGTCGGGGTCGCTGCCCGCGACTCCCCCGCCAGGCGGCGCCGCGTCGACCCGCAGCGAATTGGTCTTGTACGAATCGGGTGTGTCGTAGAAGTGCGGCACCGGCGAGACGGCGTTACCTGTCGGCCACAGCTTGTCCTTCCACTCCGCGGGCGCGTACGACCTGAGCACCTCGCCCGACACCGGCAACGGATGTACATCGGTGTCGACAATCGTCACGGCGATGTCCTGTGTCACGAACTCGTCGGCGCGTTCCTCAACAGTCGTCATGCCAGACTTCCTTCCGTGACCCCGTACAGGTCACTTGCATTGCGCCACAACACCTTTTCCCGCTGGACCTCGTTGAGTCCAGCGGCCACGTCGGCGGGCTGCGACGTCGACCAGTGCGGGTAGCTCGACCCGTACATCAACAGGTCCGCCTTGTCGGTGAAATCCAGCCAGCGCTCGGCAAGGGCGGCATCGGTCGGGCCGTCGAACGCCGATGAACAGAACCGGACGTGATCGCGCAGATATTCACTGGGATAGCGGTCCACCCAAGGAGTTTGGTCGCGCATCGACATCCAGAACGTGTCGAGCCGCCAGATCAGCGGCGTGAGGATGTCGTAGCCCCCGTCGGCGAACACGAACCGCAGGCTCGGGATTCTGCCGAACATGCCCTCGATGATCAGCGTGGCCAGATGCACGAACGAGTTCAGCGGCATGAACGCCGCATATCCGGGATAGGTGTACGCGTGGCCCGCGAATGTGGGTGCGTGGTCGACGCCGTTGCCGCCGTTGATGTGCACCGCCACCGGCAGGTTGTGGGCGGCCGCGGCCTCCCAGATCGGTTCGAACATCGGCTTGCCGTAGGGCTCTCGCGACTGCAGCGGAACGCCCACCTGCACCATCTTCGGATGGCCTGCCAGCCGTTCGATCTCCGCGACCGCGCCCGTCACGTCCTCGGGGTTGACCCGGATGGTGCCGAGGAACCGGCCAGTGTGGTCAGGTTCGAGCCAGCGCGCCAGCAGCCAATCGTTCACCGCCGCACAGATGCGGCTGTTGAGCAGATAGTCGGCGATGTTACCGCGGGTCAGCGGGTTGAGGATGGCGAAATCGACGCCGCCCTCGGTGAACAGGTGCCTCGCCACCGTTTCGGGGTCGGAGCCCGGGTAACCGTCACCGTAGAGATCCGTGCGGTAGTCACCGCCGGGAGCCTGATACCACTGCTGCTCGACGTCGGGGATCGACCGCAACTTGTGGGCAGGCGCAAGGAACTTCCGGATCTCCGCGTTGTAGCGGAAGTGCGGTTGGACGTTCGCATCGATGATCATGCGGTGAGGTACACCTGCCCGTCGTCTACGTCGACTTCGTAAGTGCGGACCCGCTTCTGGGGATCGGCGAGGTTCACTCCGGTCGTGATGTCGAACTCCCAGTTGTGCCACGGACAGCGTGCGATTCTGCCTTCGCGGACCCGGCGCAACTGGCCGGGGACATCAGGTGCGAATTCGTTGGTGCCGACGACGTAACCCGCACACAGCGGGGCACCCTCATGCGAACAGTAGTTGGCGATCGCATACAGCGAACCGTCGATGTTGTAGACGCCAACACCGAACTTGCCGGCCTGTACCAGCTTCATGCTTCCCGGCGGCAGATCCTCGATGGCACACACCGGTCGACGCTGCATCATGTCCCTTCGGGTTTCCTTGACCTAGAATACCTAAAATAGTAAAGATAGGGCGACAGAGCCGCCAGATGCTGCTGCCCGGGAGGCACAGGTGACGACCAGCACCGATCCGAAGAGCACCCCGGATCTCGCGAGCGATCCATACGCCTACTTCGAGTACATGCGCAACACGTCGCCGGTATGGCGCGGCACGCTCATGGAGAGCGACTTGATGCCGGAAGAGCTCAAGAACCCGGAAAACTGGACTCTGTTCGACTTTGAGAGCGTGTTCACCGCGTTCCGCGAGGACACGGTGTTCGCCTCGGAGATGTACAACCAGACGATCGGCCTCGTCTTCGGCCCGACCATTCTCGGCATGGCGGGCAAGCAGCATCACGACCATCGCAGCTTGGTCAGCAAGGCCTTCAAGCAGAGCGCGCTCGCCCAGTGGGAACCCGAGGTGATCGACCCGATCTGCGATCAGTTGGTCGACGAGTTCAAGGACAAGGGCGAAGTCGATCTGGTCAAGGCGGTGACGTTCGAGTTCCCGACCCGGGTGACCGCTGCGCTGCTGGGCTTGCCGCAGGAGGACCTTGAGATGTTCCGGCGGCTGTCGCTGGACCTGATCTCGATCACCGAGGACATCGAAAAGGGCCTCAACGCGTCGGTCGAACTGGGCACCTATTTCCAGGAGCAGGTGGACCAGCGGCGCAGCACCATGACAGACGACGTCATCGGCGATCTGGTCGGCGCGGAGATCGACGGCGAGAAGCTCACCGACGAGGCGATCATCTCGTTCCTGCGGTTGCTGCTGCCCGCCGGGCTCGAGACGACCTATCGGTCTTCGGGAAATCTTCTGCAGCTACTGCTCACCCATCCGGATCAACTCGAGGCGGTACAGCAGGACCGCGACCTCATCCCGGCGGCGATCGAGGAGGGGATCCGCTACGAGACGCCGTTGGTCCTGGTGGCCCGCAACACCACCCGCGATGTCGAGATGCACGGCAAGACAATTCCCAAGGGCGCCCAGATCAACCTCTGCATGGGATCGGCGAACCGCGACGACAAACGTTGGGAGAATCCCGACGTGTTCGACATCCGCCGTCCGCGGCGCGCGCACATCTCGTTCGCAGGCGGGATCCACAGCTGCCTCGGCATGCACCTCGCGAGGGTGGAAACCAAAGCCATGCTCACCAGCCTCTTCGATCGAGTGACCGACCTGCAGCTGGCGGAGGACGACGACACCAAGATCGTCGGCATGCCGTTCCGCTCGCCGAAGCACCTGCCTGTGACGTTCCGCCCCCTCGCATGAAAAGCCGCGCAGCGATCCTGCACGACATGGGTCAGCAGTGGTCGGTCGAAGAATTCGAGCTGGACTCGCCGCGCGCAGGTGAGGTGCTCGTCGAGATGGCCGCAGCCGGGCTGTGCCACTCCGACGAGCACATCCGCAACGGTGACATGTCCGTGCCCAACGAGGTGATGGAGTCATTCGGCCTGCCTGGCATGTTCCCGATGATCGGCGGCCACGAAGGCTCCGGCGTGGTGCTCGAAGTGGGCGACGACGTAACCGAGTTCGCGCCGGGCGACCATGTCGTGACGTCCTTCGTCGCAGTCTGTGGCACATGCCGTTGGTGTAGCTCGGGTATGGAGTACATCTGCGACATGGGCGCGCAGGTGATGATTCCCGGCATGCCGACCGACGGCACGTTCCGCCACCACACCGCTGACGGGCGCAATCTGGGGCATCTGTCGAAGGTCGGCGCGTTCTCGAAACACACTGTGGTTTCCACGGATTCGATCGTCAAGATCGACCGCCACCTGCCACTGCTGCCCATGGCCCTGCTGTCGTGCGGAATTCCCACCGGCTACGGCTCCGCCGAGAATCGCGCCAACGTCCGGACCGGCGACACCGTCGTCGTCATCGGTGTCGGGGGTATCGGCACCGGGGCGGTCCAGGGTGCGCGGATCAACGGTGCCGCGCAGATCATTGCCGTCGACCCGGTGGAGTTCAAGCAGAAGTCCGCACTGGGATTCGGTGCCACGCACAGTGTCTCGAGCGTCGAGGAGGCCGCGGACCTGGTCCGCGACCTGACCAGCGGCGTGATGGCCGACAGCGTGGTGGTGTCGCCGTCGCTGATCACCGGAGATGACGTGCAGGCGGCGCTCAGCCTGACGCGCAAGGGCGGCACCTGCGTGCTGACGGGAATGACCGCCACGACCACGAACTCCATTTCGATCAACCTGCAGGAGTTCATCCTGTGGAACAAAAACCTGGTCGGCACCGTGTTCGGGTCGTGTAATCCGAGGGTCGACGTGCCCCGGTTCACCCGCCTCTACGAAGCCGGCCTGCTGCAGCTCGATGAGATGATCACCAGGCGCTATGCGCTCGAAGACATCAACGAAGGCTACCGCGATCAACGCAACGGCGAAATCATCCGCGGCATCATCGATTTCGGACTCTGATCTACCTCCTGGTCACTCGGGCCATGCCCCGCAGGATCCACGGTGTCCGCCGCGCCATCACCTCGACGGCGCGGTCGGACCGGCGCATCGCGTTCCGTCGATCGGGAGTTGACGCTGCCGCCAGCCTCGCCTCTACCGATCCCGCCTCCGCGCCGCGGCGGTCTACCGCCAGAAGCTGCCAGGTGCCGGGTACCCCACGCAACTCGACGATGCCGCGGTCCTGGAAGCCCGCTCCCGAGCCGACGACCAGGTCACGGACGGTGCGCGACACGACAATTTCCCCGGCACCGGCTTGGCCGAGTATCCGTGCGGCGATGTGTACGGCGATCCCCCCGATGTCGGCGTCGAGCAATTCGCACTCGCCGGTATGGATGCCTGCGCGGATCTCGATGCCCACGGCTTCGGCGTCATCGCGCACTGCCTCGGCACAACGGATGGCCTGTGTCGGGCCGTCGAACGTGATGAGGTGGCCATCGCCCGTGCTTTTCACCACCGTGCCACCGAAGCGTGCGGCGAGATCGGCGGTGATCTCGCCAAAACGCTGCAGCACCGCCCGCCAGCGCTCGTCGCCTGCCGCCGCGGCACGCTGCGTCGACGCGACCATGTCGGTGAACAAGACCGTGCGCAGCGCGCGATGTGACTGCGGTGGTGCCGCGTGGCTGCCGGTGAGGAACTCCTCGATCTCGGCGATGATCGTCTGAGGTTCGGTGAACCAGGGAGCGTGATCGGCGCCGTCGACTTCGAGATACCGCGCGCCAGGTATGTGGTCGGCGAGATAGCGGCCGACCTGCACGGGAACGGGATCCTCACGAGCATGGATGACGAGGGTGGGCGCGACGATCGTCGACAGAATCGGGCGGACATCGAGCTGGAATCCCGCTTCCAGTGTGGTGCGCGCCATCCCGGGGCTCGCACACATCCGCTCCAACGTTGCGAGCTGGCGTACAGACCGGATCGACGGCATCAAACCCTTCAACGTCGCACCGCTGCCCCATGCCGAGCCCGCGTCGCGAGCGATCCGCTGAAAGTTCGCGATCTGCTCGGTCGACGGCGTGTAGTCCTCACCCAACTCGGGTAACAGGCGCGCCCTGAGGTCGGGTGCGTCGCCCTCGATGTCTTCCCATCGGAAACCGCCTGGGAACGCGAACGCGCCGACAAGAATCAACGCCCGCGTGCGTTGCGGTCGTTTGGCCCCGAACACGATGGACGCCGCGCCGCCTTCACTCAGCCCGAAGAGGGCAGCCGATTTGAAGCCGACGGCGTCCATGACGGCCTCGATCTCGTCCGCTCGGTCATCCATCGTGCGGACTTTCGACACCGGGTCCGATAGCCCGACCCCCGCCTTGTCGAACAGGGCGATGCGGCAGAAGGTAGAAAGCTGATCCATGAAGGCCTTGAATTCGGGCAGGGTCCAGAACAGCTCGATGTGGCTCGCGATCGGCCCTGCGATGACAAGCTCGACTGGCCCGTCGCCGAATACCTGGTACGCGAGACTGAGATCGCCGCACGGCGCATACGCCGTTTCCCCCACGGACTGAGCGTACTGGCTTAGTTGAGCGCGTAGAAGCGCTTGGCGTTCTCTCCGGCGATCTTGGCGCGAGTTTCCTCGCTGATGTCCGGGCGGGTGCGCAGATGCTTTGTGCTCTCCGGCCATTCGCCGTCCCAGTGCGGGTAGTCGCTGGCGAACATGATGAAGTCGTCGCCAAGCACGTCGACGACGCCGGGCAGGATCGGCTCCTCCGGCTCACAAGTCGTCCAGATGTTTCCCGCTGCAAGGTATTCCTGCGGATCGCGTCGCCAGCCGTTCTCGATCCAATCGCCTCGCTTCTCGAAGTGCTCGTGCAACCGATCGATGAAGAACGGCACCCAACCGACACCGGCCTCGAGGAACGCGACACGCAGACCGGGATGCCGGTCGAAGACGCCGCCCGAGATCATCGCTGTCATTGCGGTCATCTGATCGAATGGAAAGCTGATGCAGTGCACCTGGATGTAGTTCGTGAACCGATCTACGCCGACCTTCGGAAGGTGCATGCCGGGTGCGCCGTGGATGCCGAGCGGCATGTCGAGTTCGACTGCGGCAGAGTAGAACCGGTCGAGGTCGGGATGGTCGAGGTTGCGGGTCTTCAGCACCGGCGGGATGTGGGTGGCCACCAGGCCGAGGTCTTTTGCCTCGCGCATCACGTCGATCGCGACATCGCCGTGTTCGATCGGGGTCACCGCGATGCCGCGCAGCCGCCCGTTCGACTCCGCGCAGTAGTCGGCGATCCATTGGTTGTAGAGCCGCGCGAAGCCGGCTGCGAATTGGGGATCTTCGAGGCTGGGTGCGCAGAGTCCGAGGCTCGGATACAGCACCATGGTGTCGATCTGATCGCGGTCGGCGTCGCCCAGCACGCCATGAGCCGACGAGTAGTCGATGCCGTCCGCGGTGGACAGCCCGTGCTCGCGGGGGCAGCCCGCGCCGGGCCCTTCGGCCTCCGGATAGTTGCGGCCCTCGATCACCAGGGCCCGCCCGTCGGCGCGCGGCGTGATGTGTTCGGGCCAGCGTTGCATCGCCTCGATTGCTAGCGAAGGCCCCTCTGCGACGTGCCCGTCGGCATCAATGATCCGCATACCCCACCTCACTGACTGTTTGCTAAAACTAACGGGTGCCGAGCGACACCATCCAGCAATTGCTTCGAGAACGTGCGGCGTCCGACGCGGTTGCGGTGAAGTACGGCGACCGTCAGTGGACGTGGCGTGAGCACCTGCGTGACGCGTCCACGCGCGCGGCCGCGCTGTTGGCGCTGGTCGACCGCGACCGGCCCGTCCACATCGGCGTGCTGCTTGGCAATACGCCAGAATTCCTGCACCAGATGGCCGCCGCGGGCCTCGGCGGCTACGTACTCTGCGGGCTCAACACCACAAGGCGCGGCGCCGCGCTGGCTGCCGACATCCGCCGGTCGGACTGCCAGGTCGTGGTCACGGACGCAGAACACCGCGCACTGCTGGATGGCGTCGACCTCGGGGACGTCACAGTGCTGGACTCCTCCGGCGAGGAATGGAACCGGCTGCTGGACTCCGCCGGCGAGCTGTCGCCCTACCGGGAGGTCGAGGCGCTCGACCCGTACATGCTGATCTTCACCTCGGGCACCAGCGGTGACCCGAAGGCGGTGAAGGTCTCTCACTTCATGGTTTTGATGTCCGGTGCGAACCTTGTGCAGAAGTTCGACGTCACCGCCGACGACACCTGCTATCTGTCGATGCCGCTGTTCCACTCCAATGCGTTGGTGGCCGGGTGGGGGGTGGCGATCGCGACCGGCGCAGCGATGGCGCCTGCGAAGTTCACGGCATCGCGGTTCCTTGACGACATCCGGCGCTACGGCGCCACCTACATGAACTACGTCGGCAAACCGCTGGCCTACATTCTGGCCACCCCCGAGGGGCCCGATGACGCCGACAATCCGCTTCGGGTCGCGTTCGGCAACGAAGCAAGCGACCGCGACATCGAGGATTTCACCCGCCGGTTTGACACGTTGGTGTGGGACGGCTTCGGGTCGAGCGAGAACGCAGTGATCATCACCCGCGAGGACGGAACCCCGAAAGGCTCTCTGGGCAAAGGCTTTCCGGGTGTTGCGATCTATGATCCGGACACGGTCACCGAATGCCCGGTGGCCCGCTTCGATGCCGATGGCGCACTGATCAACGCCGACGAGGCGGTCGGCGAGTTGGTCAACACCGAAGGCGCAGGCTTTTTCACCGGTTACTACAACAGCGAGGACGCGACCGCCGAACGCATGCGCGGCGGCATGTACTGGTCGGGTGACCTGGCGTATCGCGACGCCGAGGGCTGGATCTACCTGGCAGGCCGGACCGCCGACTGGATGCGCGTCGACGGCGAGAATCTCGCGGCCGCGCCGATCGAACGCATCCTGGTGCGGCTGCCCGACATCAGCCGCGTCGCCGTGTATGCGGTGCCCGATGAGAACGTCGGCGATCAGATCATGGCGGCGGTGGTGCTGCATGACGGATCTCATTTGACACCTGAGGGTTTCGAGGCGTTCCTGGCCGACCAGCCCGATCTGTCGCCGAAGGCGTGGCCCCGGTACGTCCGCATCACAGCGGACCTGCCGACCACTGCGACGCATAAGGTGCTCAAGCGTGAACTCGCCGCGCAGGGGCCGACCGCCGGCGACGGCGAGCTGTGGGTGCGCGAGG
>DATJIX010000317.1:0-18236 GCA_035492865.1 Mycobacterium sp.
ATATCGCATCTGTGGATGAATCCGCGGTTGGGGACAAAGGTGACAAACCGTGAAGTATGTCCGCATTGAAAATCGCATTCCGCAACTACGGCGGACCTAAAACTTGTCCCGAATGCGAAAGAAGTCCTACAAAAGGGACGACCCCCGCCAGGGGGGGAGGAGGCGGAGGTCGTCGTGTATCAGCCCCGGGGGGTCGGGCTGATGCACACCCGGCATAAGCCGGGTAATGCTCACTATACACACGGCACTGCCGATGGGCGCAAGTGCTGCTTGCCAGAGAAAGCACCGGATTGCAGGAAAGATTGCAGTCACCGGCACGTGTCGTGAACTGCCAGTTTGTACAGTCTGTCGCGTTTTGTCACGCGACGGCCCCTATGCTGGCGCTGTGATCGCATCCGAGCCGGCGGGCGGCGAGTCGATTGCTCCGCAAACATCAACAGCGCCTGGCAAACCCGTTCGGACGGCCGCCTTCTTCGATCTTGATAAGACGGTCATAGCCAAATCGAGCACACTGGCTTTCAGCAAACCTTTCTTCGATCAAGGGCTAATCAATCGACGCGCGGTTCTGAAGTCGAGTTACGCGCAGTTCCTGTTCTTGATGTCGGGTGCCGACCACGACCAAATGGATCGAATGCGGTCGTACATCACAAATATGTGCGCCGGATGGGATGTCGAGCAGGTCAAGTCGATCGTCAGCGAGACGCTGCACGACATCGTCGACCCCCTGGTGTTCGCGGAGGCCGCCGACTTGATCGCCGACCACAAGATCTGCGGCCGAGACGTCGTCGTCGTTTCGGCGTCCGGCGAGGAGATCGTGGCGCCGATCGCGCGGGCGCTTGGCGCGACGCACGCGATGGCCACCCGGATGGTCGTCGAGGACGGTCGCTACACCGGCGAGATCGCCTTCTACTGCTACGGCGACGGCAAGGTGGAGGCGATTCGTCAGCTCGCGGCCCGCGAGGGCTACGCGCTCGAACATTGCTACGCCTACTCCGACTCGATCACCGATCTGCCGATGCTCGGCGCGGTCGGACACGCATGCGTGGTGAACCCGGATCGCGCGCTGCGCAAAGAAGCAACGGCACGAAGCTGGCCCGTGCTCACCTTCTCGAAACCGGTATCCCTGCGCGACCGAATTCCCGCCCCCTCGGGTGCTGCCGTCGCAACCACCGCGGCGGTCGGCGTGAGCGCCCTGGCGGCGGGTGCGCTCACGTACTCGCTGCTGCGCCGGTTCGCGTTCTGAAGCTACTTCGCGTAGTAGCTGACCGCTCTCGTGTAACGATCGCGAGTCGCCGGCGATTGGGCCTTGATGTGACCGGGGTCACGGAGTACAAAGGAAGCACGGCAGCCTGGGGAGGCCAAGACCGAGCCGGAAGAGAAGGCTCGATCTCCCAAGCCGGGCTACCCAGCACGGATCCCGGCACCCACGCGGAGCACATGCCGCGGAATAGGCAAAAGTGTTGCGGGCCTGCGTAATTGCGAAGAGCGGACGGCCACGACGGCCCTTTGGGTGGGGTTGCAGTCGGAGCGCATCGCAGGGACGCCGAGGTCACCCACGCAACCCACACAGCACGCATGGTAACCGGAGTCCGTGCTAGCGGGCGGCGAGCCGAATCAGTTCGGAGCGTCGCCCGCTTTGCCGTTGTCCCCAGTTTGCACGTGGGCCCAGGGACCTGTCACGAAGACTGGCCGTTGGCGATCGTCAATGCCTCTCGGGCGCCGGCGTGGAGCGCCTGGGCGGTCAACACGAGCCACGCCGTCAGCCCGTCCGGTGTGCCCGACGAAAAGCCTCGCGCCGCGGCCCGGTAGTCGCCCGAGCGCTGCATCCAATACACCTCCGGCACGCCGAGGCCATGCGGATCCAACCCGCTGGCGATGGTCACCAACCGCGAGACCGCCCGCGCCACCACACCATCGGCGGTGCCGAACGGCTCCAACGTGAGCAACTCGCCGTGCACCACCGCGGCGAGCACCGGTGCGGCCACCTTGGTTCCGCCGGTGACGATGTCGGCCAGCATGGCGAGTCGCTGCCCGACTTCCGCGTCGCCGCGCGGGCGGCCCAACCGGTCGTCGTCGGTCAGATCGGCCGCCGCCAGCGCGTGCAGGCGCGCGATCGCCTGAAGCGGCGCCCGTTGCCAGACGCCGACCAACGACGTCGCCCCACCCTCCAGAGCCTCGGCGACCCGAAGGGCTCCCGCCAACACCGGGTCCGGCTCGCCGTCCTCGGACAGCTGCAACGAGCCGCCGTCGAGCACCGAGGACGCGCGCGCCGCCCGCAGCGAGGCCTCCGCCGCAGTCGCCGGCCAACCCCGCAGATTGGTGCGGTGGCGGTGGGCCCGGCCCAGCGCCTCGCGGGCCTCATCGCCCGCCGCCGCCACGCCGGGCAACTCGGCGAGCGGAGCCAGCGGATCAGTCACGGCAGCACAGGCTACTGCGTGCTCTCGTAGAACACGACCAGCCGGTCGATGCGCCAGAGTTGCGCCAGCACGATCAGGCTGGCCCCGAACACCGTCGGCCACAGTTCCAGCGTGACGAGACCGTAGGCCAAGAGCACGAAACCGGCGGCGCCGACGGGCGCGAGGAACCGGAGCACCTTCAAATGCTCGGGCGGCACCCGGTCACGCTCCTTCAGCCACAGCTTCTCGCCGTAGATGCCCTTGGCGGCCCAGCTTGTCGGCGTCTCGACCGGCGCGAAAACGTGTGGGTTCAGCCACAGCCACCCGATCACCGCCGCGACCGGCACCAGGGACCACCAGCCCAGCCACACCCGACTCCAGATCGCCATGATCATCAGCGGGATCGCAGCGAACCGCGTCCACACGCTCCACGGGTTGGCATGGCGCTGCCACGCGTCGTCGCTCATGCGGAACGCCCCGGCCACCTTCGACATGACGCCCATCCGGTCATTGTCCGCCGACGCGTGAGATGCCAACGTCGATGCAACCTTCGGTGACTACGCTCACAGATATGTCTGACGCGCACACCGATGTTCAGTCCACTTATCCACCATCGCCCGAGTTCGCCGCGGAGGCCAACGCCAGTGAGCAGCTGTACCGCGAGGCCGATGAGGACCGGCTGGCGTTCTGGGCGAAACAGGCCAATCGGCTGTCCTGGGACACACCGTTCGACGAGGTGTTGGACTGGTCGGGCGCCCCGGTGGCCAAGTGGTTCGTCGGCGGCAAGCTCAACGTCGCCTACAACTGCGTGGACCGGCATGTCGAGGCGGGCAACGGCGATCGGGTGGCGATCCGCTGGGAGGGCGACCCCGGCGACAGCCGGGAACTGACGTATTCGGATCTGCTGGCCGAGGTCAGCAAGGCTGCCAATGCGCTTACCGAGCTGGGGCTGGTGGCCGGTGACCGGGTGGCGATCTACATGCCGATGATCCCCGAGGCGATCGTGGCGATGCTGGCGTGCGCGCGGCTGGGCGTCATGCATTCGGTGGTGTTCGCCGGCTTCTCGGCAACGGCGCTGGCGGCCCGCATCGAGGATGCCGAGGCCAAGCTCGTCATCACCAGCGACGGCCAGTACCGGCGCGGGCAGGCGGTGTCGCTGAAAGAGCCGGTCGACGAGGCCGTAGAAGGACAAAAGTCCGTCGAGCACGTTCTGGTGGTGCGGCGCACCGGAATTGACACGCCGTGGACCGAGGGCCGCGACCTGTGGTGGCACGACACCGTCGAGCCGGCGTCACCCGAGCACACCTGTGAGGCGTTCGACTCCGAGCACCCGCTGTTCCTGCTGTACACGTCGGGAACCACCGGCAAGCCGAAGGGCATCATGCACACGTCCGGCGGGTACCTGACGCAGGCGTCGTACACGCACTACAACGTCTTCGACATCAAGCCGGAAACCGATGTGTTTTGGTGCACAGCCGATATCGGTTGGGTCACCGGGCATACCTATATCGTTTACGGACCGCTGTCCAACGGCGTCACGCAGGTGGTCTACGAGGGCACTCCGAATTCGCCGAACGAGCACCGGCACTTCGAGGTGATCGAAAAGTACGGCGTCACCGTCTATTACACCGCGCCGACACTGATCCGAATGTTCATGAAGTGGGGTCGCGAGATCCCTGACGCCCACGACCTGTCCAGTCTGCGGCTGTTGGGCAGCGTGGGTGAGCCGATCAATCCCGAGGCGTGGCGGTGGTATCGGGATGCCTTCGGCGGCAACAGAACTCCGATCGTCGACACGTGGTGGCAGACCGAGACAGGCGCGATCATGATCTCCCCGCTGCCCGGTGTGACCGAGACCAAGCCGGGGTCGGCGATGAAGCCGTTGCCGGGCATCAGCGCCAAGATCGTCGACGAGGAGGGCAACGAACTGGTGCCCGGCGCTGACGAGGCCGAGCACGTCACCGGCTATCTGGTGCTGGACCAGCCGTGGCCGTCGATGCTGCGTGGTATCTGGGGCGACCCGGAACGGTACAAGGAGACGTACTGGTCACGGTATGCCGACAAGGGCTGGTACTTCGCAGGCGACGGCGCGCGCGTCGACAACGACGGCTCGATCTGGCTGCTGGGCCGCATCGACGATGTGATGAACGTGTCGGGTCACCGGATCTCCACCACCGAAGTGGAATCGGCATTGGTCGGACACTCGGGGGTGGCCGAGGCCGCCGTCGTCGGCGCTTCCGACGAGACCACCGGGCAGGGCATCTGCGCGTTCGTCATCCTGGAGTCGCACGCCAGGGACAACGACAACATGGTGGAAGAGCTACGCGAACAGGTGGCCAAGGAGATCGGAAAGATCGCCCGCCCCCGCGAGATTCACGTCGTGCCCGAACTACCGAAGACGCGCAGCGGCAAGATCATGCGCAGACTGCTGCGCGATGTGGCCGAAGGCCGCGAACTCGGCGATACCTCGACGTTGGTGGACCCCAGCGTGTTCGAGGCGATCCGCGCCAGCAAGTAGTCAGGCTGCAGGAGCACCGACCGGGACGAAACCCGAGCCCGGTCGGCCCTTGGCGGTGATGTCTGCCAGCTGCGTGCTGAATGACATCGTCACCGCCGGCGTGTGCAGTGGGATGTATTTGACGACGCACGTTGGCAATTCCTCGCTGAATGCGCCGTGGATCATGCCGACCAGCCGGTTGTTGACGGTGACGGGTGCACCGGAATCGCCCGGCTGACCACAGACCTGGTTGACGATCGTGCCGGGCTGATCGCCGGGCCCCCACGTCACACCGCACGAATACCCGGTGGTGCGACCGAGTTTGCACGCGACGTCGCCAAACACCGGATCGGGCCCGAGGCCGTCGATCTCGAATCCCTTGACGTTGTTGACCGGCTGCACCTTCTGGGGGTCGAACTGGATCACCGCGTAATCCAGGACGTCGTTGCCTGCGACCATCGTGCCGAGCACGCCAGCCGCCTCGGCGCCTTCGGCGGCCACTTTCTCCCCCGGTCCCCCGCAGTGGGCCGAGGTGAAGCCGATGAGGTTGCCGCGGTTGTCGTTGCCGATCGCGGTCAGAGTGCAGAAGGTGTCGCCCTCGACCACGATGCCCGAACCACCGCCGAGCGGGATCAGGCCGTCGGCGTTGGCGGACGGCTGCAAAAACGAGCACAGCGCCACGATCACCGAGGAAATCGTCAGGCAGCGGACGCTGGTCCTCAAGTATCCGACCCCCATCGACATGCCGCCCGACCATCCAACCGGGCCAGTCTATCGTCGGCCCGGATCGTTTCCGTGGACGCCACGTGGCAACATGAACGCGACTGACACCGGATGCGGGGAGGAAGTGTTCCGTGAGTGATCGCAGGGATGGCGTGCCGACGACGGTGACCTCGATACCGCTGGTCGACCCGCATGCCCCCAAGGACAACCCGTCCCTCGGTGACCTGGTCAAGGACGCGACGGCCCAGGTGTCGACGCTGGTGCGCGCCGAGGTCGAACTGGCCAAATCCGAGATCACCCGCGACGTCAAAAAGGGCCTCACCGGCAGCGTGTACTTCATCTTGGCGCTGGTGGTGCTGTTCTACTCCACCTTCTTTTTCTTCTTCTTCCTCGCCGAACTGCTCGACACGTGGCTGTGGCGCTGGGTGGCGTTCCTGATCGTGTTCGGTCTGATGCTTGTCGTCACCGGGGTGCTGGCGCTGCTCGGCTATCTCAAGGTGCGACGTATCCGTGGGCCGCAGCAGACCATCGAGTCGGTGAAGGAGACCCGCGAGGCGCTCACGCCCGGACACGACAAGGACAAGGCGCTCGTGTCCTCCCGGAACGGTGAGGGTCCCGGCGCGCAGACCGACCCCTCAGGCTGGTAGTGCCCCCACCCGACCCGTCGGTGGTGCGCATCGACGGTCCCTGGCGTCATCTTGAGGTGCACGCCAACGGGATTCGCTTCCACGTCGTGGAGGCGGAGTCGGCCCAAGCAACGAGTGCTCCAGGCACAGATCGCCCGCTGGTGATCCTGTTGCACGGCTTCGGTTCGTTCTGGTGGTCATGGCGCCACCAGTTGCGCGGCCTATCCGGTGCCAGGGTGGTCGCGGTCGATCTGCGTGGCTACGGCGGAAGCGACAAACCCCCGCGGGGATATGACGGCTGGACGCTGGCGGGCGACACCGCGGGCCTGGTGCGCGCGCTGGGCCACAAGTCAGCGACCCTGGTAGGGCATGCCGACGGCGGCCTGGTGTGTTGGGCGACCTCGGTGCTGCATCCTCGGATGGTGCGGGCGATCGCGGTCGTCAGCTCGCCGCATCCGGTTGCGCTGCGGGCCTCGGCGCTGACCCGGCGGGACCAGGGCCGGGCTCTGCTGCCGTGGATGCTGCGCTATCAGGTGCCGCTGTGGCCCGAGCGCTCGCTGACCCGCCACAACGCCGAGGAGCTGGAGCAGCTGGTGCGAAGCCGGGCCAGCGGTAAATGGCTTGCTTCAGAAGACTTTTCCGAGACGATCAGCCACATGCGGCGGGCCATCCAGATTCCGTCGGCCGCGCACTCGGCACTGGAGTACCAGCGCTGGGCGCTGCGCAGCCAGCTGCGCGGCGAGGGCAGGCGGTTCATGCGATCGATGAAGCGGCCGTTGGCGGTGCCGGTGCTGCACCTGCGCGGCGACGCCGACCCGTACGTACTCGCCGACCCGGTGTACCGCACCCAGCACTATGCCCCGCACGGGCGGTACGTATCCATCGCCGGCGCAGGGCATTTCGCCCACGAAGAAGCACCCGAATTGGTCAACGAGCAGCTGTCGCGATTCCTGGCGCAGGTGTACGGCTAGCCGCCGACACAGCTGCCGGTCGGCACGCGTGCGGTGTTGCCGATCTTCGCCATTTGGCGAGAGACTTCCTTCGCGGTCAGCACGAAACCGGTGTCGGCGTCATCGACGGCGGCGCCGAACACCACGCCGAGCACCTTGCCGGTCCGGTCGATCATCGGTCCGCCCGAATTTCCTTGCCGGACAGTGCCTCTGATCGTGTACACCTCGCGTGTCACCGTTGCGCTGCGGTAGATGTCGGGGCCGTTGAGCTCGATGATCTCGCGGATGCGGGCCGGGGTCGCCACGAAGTCGCCGCCACCGGGGTAACCCATCACGATCGCGTCGGTGCCCGTCGGCGCGGCACCCTCGACGAATTGCAGGGGCTGCGACGGCAGGTTCGGCACGTCGAGAATGGAGATATCGGCTTCAGGGTCGTACGACACCACGGTTGCGTCGTAGGTCTGGCCGTCGACCTCGACGGTGACGCTGTCGGAGCCGGCGACCACGTGCGCGTTGGACATCACCCGGTTCGGCCCGACAACGAAACCTGTGCCCTCCAACACCTTTTGACAGCTGGGGGCAACGCCACGGATCTTGACGACGCTCGGCCGGGCGGCGGTCACGACGGCATCGTTGGCCAATGCGGCGTCCGGGGCATCGACTGCGATGATCGGGGTGCGGCCGTACTCCGAGAGCACGTCGGGCAGGCCGGACGTGTCGAGCAGCGCCGACAACCGCGTCGGGACGGACTTCAGCCAGGTGGGGGCTACCTCGTCGACCTGGGCCAGCACCTTCGAGCCGCGCACGGCGGCCGCCAGGTTCGGCTGGTCCGACGACGTCAGCGGGGTGGCCAGCATCCACGCCGCCACGAGCACCGCGATCAGTTGCAGGCCGACGCCGATGATCGAGTCGAAGGTGCGCAGCGTTCGGTTACGCAACGCACCGCGCACCGCGCGGCCAAGCACCACGCCTGCGATCTCACCCACCACCACAAGCGCGAGGATCAGGAACAGCGTGACGAACAGCTTGGTGCGGGGGCCGCTGATGTGCGTCACGATGTGCGGCGCCAGCAGCACGCCCGCGACTGCGCCGAGCACGACGCCGACGAAGGACAGCAGGGAGCCGAGCGCGCCCGAACGCCATCCGGAGATGGCAGCGACGAACGCGATCGCGAGGACGGCGAGGTCAAGCCACTGTGACGATGTCATTGTTGAGCTTCACCGTAGCTGTCCTGGCGCCCGACGAGCGCCATTGCCTCGTCGAGTTCTCGAACATCATCGGTGTCCCATGGCTTGGCCCAGCCCGCCACGTCGAGCATCGCCGAAATCACCTGACCGGTGAAACCCCACACCAGCATCTCGTTGAGCAGGAACGCCGGGCCGGCGAAGCGCCGGGAATTCTCCTTGCGGTACACCATGATTCGGTTCTCGGGGTTGATGAACGCCCGCACCGGGACCCGAGCGACGATCGCGGTCTCCGACTCGTCGACGACGGCCACCGGGCCCGGATCCTGTGAATACGCCAAAACCGGAACCACATGAAAGCCGGACGGGGGGATGAACATCCGCTCCAGGGTGCACAGCGGCTGCAGCCTGCTGGTGTCGAGGCCGGTTTCCTCGTTGGCTTCGCGCAGGGCGGTGTGCACAGGCCCGGCGTCGTCCGGGTCGGCAGCACCGCCGGGGAATGCCGCCTGACCGGCGTGGTGTCGCAGCGTCGAGGCGCGCACGGTGACGAGCAGGTCGGCGTCGTCGGGCAGGCCGTCGGAAGGGGCGTCGGGCGGGCCGGCGAACAGCACAAGCACCGCGGCGTCGCGCTTCTCCCCGGTGATAGCGGCCTTGGTGTTGGCGGCGGTCACCAAGGCCAGCACCTCGGGCGGCACGCGCCTGCGATAGGCGTGCTTGACGTCCTTGCAATTGTCCGTCAGCGGCTTGAGCCACGGCGGGGCGGCTCGAGGGTCAAGAGGGCTCGGCTCGCCCGCTCCGCTGCCCCAGCTCACCCGGATGCTCCAATCTTCGGGTCCACCGCGGCGGCTATCTCATCGGCGCTGGCGAAAGACCTCGGCAGAACTTCGGCAACGCTACCGTCCGCGCGCAGCACCACGGTCGCGGGCATGACGTTCGGTACCCGCAGCGCGGCGGCGATCAGCCGGCGCCCGTCCTGCAGCGTCGGCAGCCGGACGCCGAGGTCGGCCAGCCGCAGCAATGCCGCTTCCTCGTTCTCGTCTTGGTGCACGGTCAGCACGGTGACGGCGGATCCGGCCCGCCGTTGGTATTCGGCCATTGCGGGCAGTTCCTGCGCGCACGGGCCACACCAGTAGGCCCAGAGGTTGAGCACCGTCGGCCGGCCCGCAACGGCCTCGGCCACGTCCACACTTGCCCCGTCGCCCGCGCAGTCGAGGGTGATGCCGCGTAACTGCTCGGGTCCCGGCCCCGTCCCCGCCGGACAGGCGGGCAGATCTGCGCGGGCGCGCGGGCCCGCAAGCGCTTCGGCGGTATCGGCGTCGCGGCGGTCGCGGGCCTGAGCCGACCCGATCGACCCCGTCGGCGAACGCTCGTCGCCCAGCTGGGTCCACAGCGCGACGCCCAGCGCGACCACGATGACCATCACCGCGACGGTCCACCGGGTCGACGTGCTCATGTCGAGCAGGTTAGAGGCCGGCCATCGCCAGCAAGTGCTCGGTCTCCGGCCCCTTGACCAGTGGCGCCGCGATCAGCGGATCGGTAGGCCCGGTGCCGAAGGACGGGCAGTCCTTGGCCAGCACGCAGACGCCACAGGCGGGTTTCTTGGCATGACAGACGCGGCGACCGTGGAAGATCACCCGGTGGCTCAGCAGCGTCCACTCGGAGCGCTCGATGAGTTCGCCGATCGCGTGTTCGACCTTCACCGGATCCTCGAGCTCGGTCCAGCGCCAGCGCCGCACCAGCCGCCCGAAGTGGGTGTCAACGGTGATCCCGGGAATACCGAAGGCGTTGCCGAGGATGACGTTGGCGGTCTTGCGACCGATACCGGGCAACGTCACCAGTTCTTCCATCGTGTTGGGCACGTTGCCGTCGAATCGCGCCACCAACTCCTGGCCGAGCCGGATCAGCGAGTTGGCTTTGTTGCGGTAGAAACCAGTAGACCGGACGAGCTCTTCGAGTTCGGTGCGGTCGGCCTGCGCATAATCCAATGCCGTCCGGTACCGCTTGAACAACGCGGGAGTGGCGAGATTGACGCCCTTGTCGGTGCTCTGCGCCGACAGAATGGTCGCCACCGCCAATTCCAGCGGGTTGGTGAAGTCGAGCTCACAGTAAACATGCGGAAACGCTTGTGCCAGTGTGCGATTCATCCGGCGCGCGCGTCGGACCAGACCGACGCGGGTTTCCTTGTCCCACTTGCTCGAGGAGGCGCGTCGAGCCGGCTTGGCGGCTGCGGCTTTGGCGGCTGAAGTCTCACCCACGGTCACGAATGCCAGCCTACGCAGCGGGTCCGACGCGTCCGCGACGCAACCCACGCGCAGACCGGTGCGGACCGGTGACAATTCGTGATCCCGCTGAGACCTTGGCCGTGTTTACTTCACCCTTGTGTCTTGGTTGCTCGCTGCGTTTATTCCGGCGTTGCTGATGTTGGCGACATTCGGGCTGCAGCGGCTCGAATCGAGCCTCGAGGAGGACACCGTGTCGGCCTCCGATGTCGCCGAGTTTCTCGATCAAGCCGAGCCCGATGACGTCGACACGCTGGTGCGAGAAGGCATGGGTCGCGCGCTGGACGGTCTGCATCAACGGTTGGGCGAACAGGATTGGCCGCTGGCCACCAGACCGGCGGCCCGAGATATGGCAAGTTTGCCAAATCGGCTGGTCATGCATCATCGGTCCAATACTGAATTTCAGCCGACCCGACATGCCAATCGTGTGTAGCGTGGGCTAGTCGCGAAATGGCCTACCTCTAGACTGATCTCGCTAACCAGTTAGACGTCGGCTGGCGCATGTCATATCACCGAACAGCTTAAGAGGGGCAACGTGGACGAGATCCTGGCGAGGGCCGGAATCTTCCAGGGGGTCGAACCCAGCGCCGTATCCGCGCTGACCAAGCAACTGCAGCCCGTCGACTTCCCGCGCGGACACACCGTGTTCGCGGAGGGCGAGCCTGGCGATCGGTTGTTCATCATCATTTCGGGGAAGGTCAAGATCGGCCGCCGCTCGCCGGACGGCCGCGAGAACCTGCTCACCATCATGGGCCCTTCGGACATGTTCGGTGAACTCTCGATCTTCGACCCGGGTCCGCGGACGTCGAGCGCGACGACCATCACCGAGGTGCGTGCGGTGTCCATGGACCGCGACGCGCTGCGCGCGTGGATCGCCGATCGCCCCGAGATCGCTGAGCAACTGCTGCGAGTCCTGGCCCGCCGACTCCGTCGGACAAACAACAACCTGGCCGATCTGATCTTCACCGACGTGCCCGGCCGCGTGGCCAAGCAGCTGCTGCAACTGGCACAGCGATTCGGCACCCAGGAGGGCGGCGCGCTGCGCGTGACGCACGACCTGACGCAGGAGGAGATCGCTCAGTTGGTCGGCGCATCGCGCGAGACGGTCAACAAGGCGCTCGCCGATTTCGCCCACCGCGGCTGGATTCGCTTGGAGGGCAAGAGCGTGTTGATCTCCGACTCCGAGCGTCTCGCCCGCCGAGCTCGCTAGCTCTTCGCGATTTCAGGAACGCAAGTAGTCCAGCTGCGCCTGGACGCTCCATTCAGCTGCGTCCCATAGCTTTTCGTCGACGTCGGTGTAGACGTGCTCGACGATCTGTCGTGCGCCGGCGTCGTCGCCGAGCGCACGCAACGCGTCGCGCACCTGATCGAGTCGCTCTTCGCGGTGCGTCAGGTACATGGCGCTGACCGCCTCGAGGTCGTCGAGTTCGGGGCCGTGGCCGGGCAGCACGGTGCGCTGTCCGAGTCCGTGCAGGCGGCGCAGCGACTCCAGGTACTCGGCGAGGCTGCCGTCTTCGTTGTCGATGACCGTGGTGCCACGCCCGAGCACGGTGTCGGCGGTCAGCACGGCGTCGTCGAGCAGAAACGAGACCGAGTCCGCGGTGTGCCCCGGTGTCGCCATCACCGTGATGCGCAGGCCCGCGGCGTCGATGACCTCGCCCTCGACCAGCGGCCCACCGAGGCCGCGCAGAAACCCGCTGCCCACCGATCGGACCACCGCGCCTGTGCGGTCGACGATGTTGTCGATGCCGCCGGTGTGGTCCTCGTGCCTGTGGCTGATCAGCACCAGCGGGATCTTGCCGAGTTCGGCGATCCGCGCGATGTGCTCGTCGTCCTCGGGTCCGGGGTCGACGACCACCATCTCGTCGCTGCCGGGCCCGCGAAGCACCCAGGTGTTGGTGCCGTCCAGAGTCATCAGGCCGGGGTTGTTGCACAACAGCACCGACGCGGTCTCGGTGACCGGTCTGAGCAGCCCGTACGCGGGATGCTCGGGCGTCACGAAACCTCGACGATGAGCTCGACCTCCACAGGCGTATCGAGCGGCAGCTCCGAAACCCCGACCGCGGAGCGGGCGTGCTTGCCTGCGTCGCCGAACACCTCACCGAGCAGCTCCGACGCTCCGTTGACGACGCCGGGTTGCCCGTTGAAGCCAGGCGCGGACGCGACGAATCCGACGACCTTGACCACCCGGGTGACGCTGTCGATGCCGACCAGCGAATGCACGGCGGCCAGCGCGTTGAGCGCACATGTGCGCGCCAGCGCCTTGCCCTCCTCAGGGGTCACCTCGCCGCCGACCTTGCCGGCCTGCGGCAGCTTGCCTGCCTGCATCGGCAGCTGACCCGCGGTGTAGACCAGGTTGCCTGTGCGCACCGCAGGCACGTAGGCGCCCGCAGGCGGGACGACGTCGGGCAGCTCGATGCCCAACTCGGCGAGCCGCGCGGAGTTGCTCGTCATTTCGGGCGCTTCAGGTAGGCGACGTGCTGCTCGCCCGTCGGGCCCGGCAGCACTGACACCAGTTCCCAGCCGTCCTCACCCCACTGGTCGAGGATCTGCTTGGTCGCGTGGGTCAGCAGTGGCACCGTGGCGTATTCCCAACGGGTCGGTTCGCTCATGTGGCTGAGCTTATCGGGCACCGATTTCCTCCCAGCTAGCATGCAGGTGTGGCTACCTCAGCGAACAGCGGTAGACCGGTCGGCTGGCCGTCGCGCTTGACCAAGGCGCGCCTGCACTTCGTCACCGGCAAGGGCGGGACCGGCAAGTCGACGATCGCGGCCTCGCTCGCGCTGGCCCTTGCCTCCGGTGGCCGCAAGGTGCTGCTGGTGGAAGTCGAAGGGCGCCAAGGCATTGCGCAGTTGTTCGACGTGCCGCCGCTGCCCTACGCGGAGGTCAAGATCGCCACCGCAGACGGTGGGGGCACGGTCAACGCGCTGGCGATCGACACCGAGGCCGCGTTCCTGGAGTACCTCGACATGTTCTACAACCTCGGCCTGGCCGGCCGCGCGATGCGCCGGATCGGCGCGGTCGAGTTCGCGACGACGATTGCGCCGGGTCTGCGTGACGTGCTGCTGACCGGCAAGATCCGCGAGATCGTCACCCGCGCCGAGAAGGGCAAGCAGCCCGTCTACGACGCGATCGTGGTGGATGCCCCGCCGACGGGTCGCATCGCACGGTTCCTCGACGTCACCAAGGCGGTGTCGGACCTCGCCAAGGGTGGGCCGGTGCACTCGCAGGCCGAAAGCGTGGTCAAGGTGCTGCACTCCGAGCTCACCGCCATCCACCTCGTCACCCTGCTGGAGGCGCTGCCCATCCAGGAGACGCTGGAAGCGATCGACGAGCTGCAGGCACTCGAGCTGCCGATCGGCAGTGTGATCGTCAACCGCAACATCCCCGCCTACCTGCCTGCCGACGACCTCGCCAAGGCCGCGGAGGGCGACATCGACGCCGACACGGTGCGCGCGGGACTGGAGAGCGCTGGAATCACGTTGTCCGACACTGAGTTTGCCGGCCTACTGACCGAGACGATCCAGCACGCGACACGCATCAAGGCCCGCTCGGAAAGTGCGGAACAGCTCGACGCGCTCGACGTCGCGCGCCTTGAGCTTCCGCAGATACCCGACGGCGTCGACCTCGGTAGCCTCTACGAGCTCGCCGAAGCCCTAGCCCACCAGGGAGTTCGATGATGACGACCACTCCGCCGCCCCTGGACATGGGCGCGCTGCTGCACGACACGTCGAACCGCGTCGTGGTGTGCTGCGGCGCAGGCGGTGTCGGCAAGACCACCACCGCGGCGTCGATGGCGTTGCGCGCGGCGGAGTACGGCCGCACCGTCGTCGTGCTCACCATCGACCCGGCCAAACGGCTGGCACAGGCCCTCGGAATCAAGGACCTCGGCAACACTCCGCAGCGGGTGCCGCTCGCGCCCGAGGTTCCGGGTGAGTTGCACGCGATGATGCTCGACATGCGCCGCACGTTCGACGAAATGGTGATCCAGTACTCCGGAACCGAACGCGCACAAGAGATTTTGGACAACCAGTTCTACCAGACCGTGGCCACGTCGCTGGCGGGCACACAGGAATACATGGCGATGGAGAAGCTCGGACAGCTCCTCGCCGAGGACCGCTGGGACCTGGTCGTCGTCGACACCCCGCCCTCCCGCAACGCCCTGGACTTCCTCGACGCGCCAAAACGATTGGGCGGCTTCATGGATAGCCGGCTGTGGAAGCTGCTACTCGGCCCAGGTCGCGGCATCGGCAAGCTGGTCACCGGAGCGATGGGACTCGCCATGCGTGCGCTCTCGACGGTGCTGGGTTCGCAAATGCTTTCCGACGCAGCCGCTTTCGTGCAATCCCTCGATGCAACGTTCGGCGGCTTCCGGGAGAAGGCGGACCGCACGTATGAGCTCCTCAAGCGGCGGGGCACCCAGTTCGTCGTGGTGTCGGCCGCCGAGCCCGACGCGCTGAGGGAGGCGTCGTTCTTCATCGATCGGCTCTCCCAGGAGCACATGCCGTTGGCCGGGCTGATCCTCAACCGCACCCACCCCACGCTGACGGAACTGCACGCCGATAAGGCCGAGGAAGCCGCAGAAGAACTCGAGAAGAAGGATCCAGACGCATTGGCGGCGGCGGTGCTGCGTATTCACGCCGACCGTGCGATGACGGCCAAGCGGGAGATCCGGTTGCTTTCGCGGTTCACCGGCGCCAACCCGCACGTTGCGATCGTTGGTGTGCCGTCGCTGCCGTTCGATGTATCGGATTTGGAAGCGCTGCGGGCAATCGCCGATCAGATCACCGGCGAAGCTGCATAGAGCTAATTAGACCGCGCTTTAGACCGCGCTGCGGTGCTTGCGCTGGGCGGCGAAGAACTCGGCCCAGGAAACGACCTCGGGGTGTTGCTTGAGCAGGGCGCGGCGCTGGCGCTCGGTCATGCCACCCCACACGCCGAATTCGACACGGTTGTCCAGGGCGTCAGCACCGCATTCAAGGATCACCGGGCAATGCCTGCAGATAACGGCGGCCTTGCGCTGGGCAGCGCCGCGTACAAAGAGCTCATCTGGATCAGCCTGGCGGCAGCGGGCCTGGGATACCCAGGCAATGCGGGCCTCGGCCTCTGCGCCCTGGACAATGCTGTGTGCTGACATATTCGGGGTCGTCCTCCGCGCGGCGGGCCTCGTACCTGACACCAGCGATCCCTTCGTTCCAGCCGCCGAGCTAGCGCAGCGACGGCGTAGTCCTCCGGTGTAGAACGCTGATGCGATCTACGCCACAATGCGCGGGTCGAGTGTGACCTGCATCGCACTGTGAACACAACTTAGGTGGTCAGGACGCTTCTTGGCAACAGTCTGGGAGGCACTTTTTTGGGACAACCGTGCCGTCATGCCGTGAAATTAACGCAACAGCAGGTCGACGAGTCCAGTTAACCCGGCAATCGACCGACATGAACTGCCATTTTGCGCTCAGATTCACCTAGTTACTCTGTACGCATGCCGGAGCAGCCACCGAACCGACCGCCGACAGCGGTCACGGTTATCAAGCTCGCCTGGTGCTGTCTTCTGGCCAGCGTCGTGGTTGCCGGGTTGATGTTCCCGGTGGTGGGTGGCTTCGGATTGTTGTCCAACCGCGCCTCCGACGTCGTCGCGAACGGCTCCGCTCAGCTTGTCGAGGGCGAGGTGCCGCAGGTGTCGACGATGGTCGACGCCAAGGGCAACACCATCGCGTGGCTGTACTCGCAGCGCCGGTTCGAGGTGGCCAGCGACCAGATCGCAAACACGATGAAGCTGGCGATCGTCTCGATCGAGGACAAGCGGTTTGCCGAGCACAACGGTGTGGACTGGCAGGGCACCCTCACCGGTTTGTCCGGCTACCTGACCGGAAACCTCGACACCCGCGGCGGCTCGACGCTGGAACAGCAGTACGTGAAGAACTACCAGCTGCTGGTGATCGCGCAGACCGACGCCGAGAAACGGGCCGCCATCGAGACGACGCCCGCGCGCAAGCTGCGCGAGATCCGGATGGCGTTGACCCTGGACAAGACGTTCACCAAGCCGGAGATCCTGACCCGCTACCTCAACCTGGTGTCCTTCGGCAACGGCTCGTACGGCATCCAGGACGCGGCGCAGACCTACTTCGGCATCAACGCATCCGAGTTGAACTGGCAGCAAGCCGCACTGCTGGCCGGCATGGTGCAGTCGACGAGCACGCTCAATCCGTACACCAATCCCGACGGTGCGCTGGCACGTCGAAATCTGGTGCTGGACACCATGATTGACAACCTGCCCGAGCACGCCGACGAATTGCGCGCCGCCAAGGAGCAGCCGCTCGGGATTCTGCCGCAGCCCAACGAGCTGCCCCGCGGCTGCATCGCCGCCGGTGATCGTGCGTTCTTCTGCGACTACGTGCTCGAGTACCTGGCCCGCGCGGGCATCAGCAAGGAGCAGGTCGCCAAGGGCGGCTACATGATCAAGACGACGCTGGATCCCGATGTGCAGATTCCGGTGAAGTCGGCGATCGACGACATCGCGGCACCCGATCTCGACGGCGTGGCCAGCGTGATGAGCGTGATCAAGCCGGGCAAGGAGTCGCATCCGGTGCTGGCGATGGCCAGCAACCGCACCTACGGGTTGAACACCGACACCGGCGAGACCATGCAGCCGCAGCCGTTCTCACTGGTCGGCGACGGCGCAGGCTCGGTATTCAAGATCTTCACGACGGCCGCCGCGCTGGACATGGGCATGGGCATCAACGCGCAGCTGGATGCGCCTGCCCGGTTCGAGGCCAAGGGCCTCGGCAGTGGCGGCGCCAAGGGCTGCCCGGCGGCCACCTGGTGTGTGCAGAATGCGGGCAACTACCGCGGCCAGATGAGCGTCACCGACGCGCTGGCCACCTCGCCGAACACCGCGTTCGCCAAGCTGATCTCCCAGGTCGGCGTGCAGCGGACCGTCGACATGGCGGTCAAGCTGGGCATGCGGTCCTATGCGCTGCCCGGTACGGCCCGCGACTACGACCCGCAGAGCAACGAGAGCCTGGCCGATTTCATCAAGCGGCAGAACCTCGGCTCGTTCACGCTGGGCCCGATCGAGGTCAACGCGCTCGAGTTGTCGAACGTCGCAGCGACGCTGGCGACAGGCGGTACTTGGTGCCCGCCCAACCCGATCGACAAGGTCTTCGACCGCAACGGCAAGGACGTTGCGGTCACCACCGAGACATGCGAACAGGTGGTGCCCGAAGGCCTGGCCAACACCCTGGCCAACGCGATGAGCAAGGACGACCAGGGCGGCGGCACCGCGGCCGGGTCTGCGGGGTCGGTGGGCTGGGACCTGCCGATGTCGGGTAAGACGGGCACCACCGAGGCGCACCGCTCGTCGGCGTTCGTCGGGTTCACGCCTTACTACGCCGCGGCGAACTACATCTACGACGACTCGACGACGCCGGGTGACCTGTGTTCGTTCCCGCTGCGTCAGTGCGGTTCGGGAAACCTCTTCGGCGGCAACGAGCCTGCCCGTACCTGGTTCACCGCGATGAAGCCGATCGCCAACAACTTCGGCCCGGTCACCCTGCCGCCGACCGACCCGCGCTACGTCGACGG
>DATJIX010000318.1:0-10906 GCA_035492865.1 Mycobacterium sp.
GCAGGTGTTGCCGTCGGCGAAGGAGGGGTGGGGACTCGCTGTCCCAGAAGCGGGTCAGCATTGCGTGCCCACGATCGGTTATCGGTCCTCTGGAGGCTTGACCGATTCGATCGTCGACGGGGTCACCGGGCTTCTGGTCGACGACCATGATGAGTTGATCGACCAGCTGGCCACCCTGCTGACCGACCATGTGCTTCGCGAACAGCTCGGCGCCAAGGCGCAGGCGCGTAGCGGCGAATTCTCTTGGCAGCAAAGCGCCGACGCGATGCGTTCGGTGTTGGAGTCCGTCCATGCCGGGCGGATCGTCAACGGCGTGGTCTAGTCGCCCAACACCGTGTTGCTCGGCAGCGATACGTCAAGCGATTCGCCACCGGTTCACCCTTCTGTCGAGTCAGTCATAGTCCTGACTCGACTAAGTCGAGGACGGAGGAATCTCGTCCATCCGACTATCGCTCCGGCGAGCCCGACAATCAGAGTCCCGAGCCAGACCCAGTGCACGGCCAGCATCACGCCGCGGCCTGCGTGGGCAGGATGGTCGCCGCCCACCCAGTAGAGGACGAGGTCCTGGTCGCGGTAGGCCACCGGCAGCGGAAGCGCTGGCGCGGACAAGCCGGTGTTCCAGATGTTTTCGACGACGACCCAGCCGACGCCTGCAGCCGCCAGCCTGTCGCGGTCGGCGCCGGCGAGCAGCAACCGCTGTACATCGCGAGCATGCTGGCCCTCGCCGGGCACGGTGCGGCCGCCGATGGTCAGGTCGCCGGTCGTCAGCACATCGGCGCGCACCCACCTGGGCAGCGGGTCGAGCACGGGGGCGTCGCCGGCCCAAGCGAAGCGGCGCATGCTGTCGACCGGCAGCACCGCGACGGGTCGCGGGTCGGCGTTGATCAACGCCGACGCCTTGGCCCAGCCCGGCGGATACTGGACCGCCGACACCTTCGCACCGACTCCCCACGCGAGATCAGGCAATGTCACAAGCAGTGCGGCACAACAGATCACCGCGGTCGCCACGGCAGGAATCCGGTTACGCAGAGTCATCACGGCTGCCGCGCCGGCCAGTGTGTAGGCGGGCACCGCCAGCGCGACCCACTTCTGCGCGTCGCGCACCACGCCGAGGCCGGGCAAGGTCCGGATTGCCGCCTCGGCGAGCGCCATGCCGGGGCCGGTGGCCATCGCTGCGGGCACCACCACCGCGACGGCCGCAAGGACCAACAGCGGCACCGCGACGGGGCGGCGCACCACCGTAGGTAGTCCCAACGCCACGATGCCCAGCAGGACCACCGCGCCGACTATTGCGAAAGCTGTTGTGCGCGAGGCAGGTACAGCATCGGCATTCCATATCCCGCCGAGGCTGGCCAAACTGGCCAACGTGCCAAGACCCGGTTCGGCGCGGGCGGCGAATGCGCTGACGCCCTCGGCCTGAGTGGAGGAAAGAGAGCCGGCCATGGTCGCCGCCGTCAGCCACGGCAGGGCCACCAGCACCGAGGCGCCGAGCGATACTGCCGCGCACCACCACCGCGGACGGCCGGCACCAGGGGCGAAAACACAAGTCAGCGCGACCGCGGCGGCCAGCATCAGCCCGGTTGGGGTCAGTCCGGCGACGCCGATCCAGAAGACCAGGGCACACACCTCGAACCACGGCGCGACGTCGGACGTCCGCAGCCGCAGCATCGTCGTCGCCACCCACGGCAGACAGCCGTAGCCGACCACCAGACTCCAATGGCCCTGCAGAAGTCGTTCGGCGACATAGGGATTCCACACGGCGACGGTCACCCCGACGAACTGACCCGCCGCGCCGGCCTCCGGCAACACGGCCGCCACCAGCCGGGCGGCGCCCCAGCCCGCCAGGAACAGACCGGCCACCAGCAGCGCCTTGACCACCACGCCGCCGTCGACCAGCGTCGTGGCGAGCCCGATCGCGAAATCCTGAGGCAGTGCGCGGGGGGCGGCCTCCGACAATCCCAGTGCCGCATCGGACAGATAAGACCGCGGCGTCGACACCGCGTCGCGAATCAGCAGATACCCCGGCGCCAGCAGCGGTGCCGTCACCAGTAGGGCAAGCACCAGCGCGTACGCCGGCGCGAGGAGCGACCGCGTCAGTGTGGACGCGGGAGAGAGCGTGGTCAGACGGGTTTGTCCGGAGGCAGGTCTGACGGCCGCTGCGTGGGTAGCTTCTCCGTCTTGGCTTCGGCGCCAGGCACCTTGATCCCCTGTGTGTCGAAGAACCGGTTATCGGCCTCGTCCAGTCCCGGATCGATCAACGCCGAGTCCGCACGCAGACTGAACGACCCCAGCAGTGCACCACCGACCACCGCCACGAGACCAATCGCGGTGAACGTGATCGGCAGGATGCGGCCCCACAGCGCCAACCGGTCGCGCTCGTCGCGGGCGGTTGCCACCTGTGACTCGACGGTGGCCTCGGTGGAGTTGACGGTGAAATCGACGAACGTCACCTCGGGCTTGAGCGGCTCCCGCGCGTAGTAGTGGAAGCCGTGCTCCTTCTTCTTCACGATCGTGCCTGAGGCCGGATCCACCCAGAAGGTGCGCTGGGCTGCGTAATACCGCGTCAGCGTGATCGATTCGTCAGGGTTGCCCGGCAGACCCCACAGCACCGCCCTTGCGGTCACCTCGGCGTCGGCGTCGTCGTCGTAGAGCGATGCGTACTTGATCGGCTCGACCAGCTTCCCGTCGCTGTCGTAGCCGACGTTCTGGCTGAACTTGTAGGTGGTCAGCCCGTTGACATCTTCCTCGCCGTCGTAGTTGGCGTCGTACGCCTTCTGCGCGATCGGGTCGAACACCGGATAGGTCTGCTTCTGGGTGTCGAACGGGAACCGGTAAGTCAGCCCGTCGTGCGGGAGCGCGATGTTGGTCGGGGGCACGGTCTCATCGGCGGCACGAGGTTTCTGCACGGCGCCGCCGGGATTGGTCTCGCTGGAGACCGCGGCAGCGGTCTTGCGGTTGATCGTGACGGTGTCGACGAGCGCCAGCAGCAGCCCGCTGTCCTGCTGCTTGTCGGTGCGGCGCACCGTATTGCCCACCTGCAAGGTGACCACATCGGCGTTGGACGGCGCCTCGACGCTGACCTGCTCCTGCTGGGAGATCGGAACGTTCTTGTTGATCACGAACTTCTCGGCGTTCAGCGATTCAGGGTCGAACGCTGTACCGGTTCCGTCGGCGACGAGCGTGGCGTCCAGGTTGAGCGGGATCTTGGCGATCTTGCCCTTGGTGTAGGTGGACAGCAACAGCGCGGCAATCAGAAGGGCGGCCCCCAGCCCCAAGATTCCGCAGGCTGCGATACGCATCCCCACTGCGCGGTTCAAGCCGTGCCTCCTTCAACCTCTTCCGGACAGACCATCTCGCCCCCGGCCCGCCTGGGACCGACGGCAAACCCGTTCGACCCTAACAGCACAAACTAAAGCCGATCCTTACTACGAAGGCATCCGCCGACGACGTGTTTACTACCCATTTTTGTGCCGATCGAGCAGCACGGCACACTGGTCGTCGTGACGCAGGGTCCACAGGTTGGCGGCGTGCGCGGGTTCTTGCCCGCCCTCGAGGGGATGCGCGCGTGCGCGGCCGTCGGCGTCGTCGTCACCCACGTCGCATTCCAGACCGCGCATACCGGGGGGATCACGGGCCGGCTGTTCGGCCGGTTCGACCTGGCCGTCGCGGTGTTCTTCGCGCTGTCGGGCTTCCTGTTGTGGCGCGGCCATGCCGCGGCCGCGCGGGGGCTGCGAGCCCGGCCGCCGACCACCCACTACCTGCGCTCGCGCATCGTTCGCATTCTGCCGGGTTACCTGGTTGCAGTCGTGCTGATTCTGACGCTGCTGCCCGACGCCAAGGCCGACCTCACGGTGTGGCTGGCGAACCTGACGCTGACGCAGGTCTATGTGCCGTTGACGCTCACTCCCGGGCTGACCCAGATGTGGAGCCTGTCCGTCGAGGTCGCGTTCTACCTGGCGCTGCCGTTCCTCGCACTGCTGGCGCGACGGCTGCCGGTAAGCGCCCGGATACCCGTGATCGCGGCCGTGGCGGTGGCGAGCCTCGGGTGGGCGCTGCTCCCGATTCCCGCGCCGTTCGGCGTCAACCCGCTGAACTGGCCGCCCGCGTTCTTCTCGTGGTTCGCCGTGGGGATGCTGTTGGCCGAGTTGACCGTCACCGAGGTCGGCTGGCCACACCGATTAGCGCGGCGGCGAGTGCCGATGGCAATCATCCTGGCGGTCGCGTTCGTGCTGGCCGCCTCGCCGTTGGCAGGCCCCGAGGGGCTGACGCCCGGCACGGTCAGCCAGTTCATCGTGAAGATTGCGATGGGCGCGGTGGTCGCGGCGGCGCTGGTCGCCCCCTTGGTGCTGGATCACCCCGACACCCCGCACCGACTGCTGGGCAGCACCACGATGGTCACGCTGGGCCGATGGTCCTACGGGTTGTTCATCTGGCACCTGGCCGCATTGGCGATGGTGTTTCCGATCATCGGCGAGTTCGCCTTCAACGGCCACATGCCGGTGGTGCTGGTGCTGACGGTGGTGTTCGGCTTTGCGATCGCGGCGGTGAGCTACGCGTTGGTGGAATCGCCATGCCGGGTCGCGCTGCGACGCTGGGAACGACGCAACGACCCTGCGCCACTTGACAGTTCAGTTACTGACGCACCTGAGCCTGCCGTCGCGCAATGACCTCGTCGCGAACGGCCGACCGGCGCGCCTTGCCTGCATCGTCGCGCAGAGGGGTGTCGCTGAACTCGACGGCGCGGGGCACCTTGTACGAAGCGATGCGCTCGGACAGGAACTCGATGACGTCGGCCTCGTCGAGACCGTCGGCCTGCACGATGGCGTAGGGCACCTGGCCGAGATCCTCGTCGGGGATGCCGACCACCAAGCACGACAACACATCCGGATGTGCCGACAGCGCCGACTCGATTTCGGCGGGGTAGACGTTGCGGCCGCCGACGGTGAACATGTCCACGCGCCGATCATTGAGATAGAGGAACCCGTCCTCGTCGAAGTAGCCGAGATCGCCGAGCGAGTCCCACCCGTCGCGGCTCTTGGCGGTGGCACCGACGTAGCGGTATGTCGGCGCGCTGCCCGGCGCGGGGCGCATGTAGATCTCACCGACGACGCCCGGCGGGCATTCGTTCCCGTCGTCGTCGAGCACCTTCATCTCACCAGCGACGACCACGCCGACCGAGCCGCGGTGCTCCAACCACTGCGTCCCGCTGACGAAGGTCAACGCCTGAAGTTCGGTGCCGCCGTACAACTCCCACACCGCCTCGGGGCCGAGCAGCTCGATCCAGGCCTCCTTGACGGCTGGCGGGCACGCCGCACCGACGTGCCACAGTCGCCGGATCGACGACAAGTCGTACGCGTCGGGGTTGGCCCGGTAGACCGGAAGTAGCCGCTGCATGATCGTCGGCACCGCCACGATGAAGTCGACCCGGTGCTCGCCGATCAACCTCAGGAACTCCGCGGCGTCGAAGCGCGGCATCATCACCAGGTGATGCCGCATCAGCAGCCCGATGGTCGCGGTCGTCATGCCGGTGTTGTGGCTCAGCGGCACCGCGACCAACTGCGTGTCGCCCTCCTGTGCGCCCATTCCGTAGCCCGCGAGTGCGGCCGGGAAACGGCTGTCGCCGCCCGCCTCGATCAACTTGGGCCTACCGGTGCTGCCGCCGGAGCCGAGCGCCTTCCACGTCGGTGACACCGCCTCGGGCAGCGCCGCGTCGGAAAGAGTCGGGTCTCCCGCGAAATCGCCTGGCACACTCGGGATCACGCCCCGCGGATCGTCGCGTCCGACCAGCAACGCGCGCGGCTTCAGTTCCAGCAGGCCTTCGAGTTCGGCGTCGGGCAGCCGGGCCGACAGCGGTTGGGGGACCGCGCCGAGTTTCCACGCGGCCAGCGTGGCCTGCAGCCACTCGATCGAATTCGGCAGCACAATCGTGACGTAGTCGCCTTGGCGCACACCGAGTTCGGCGTACGCGCGGGCCAGCCGGTTGGTCGATCTGTCGAGTTCGCCACGGGTCAGGGTGCGGCCCTGGCAGGTGACCGCGGGCTCATCAGGGGCCAGTGCGGCCAGTCGCGTGAACTCCGCGCCGATCGAGGGGATGGGCGCGGTCATCAGTATCCGCCTTGAGTCTCGAAGATCTTGCGGGGGTTGTCGACGAGCATCGTTTTCAGCTGCTCGTCGGTGACGCCGCGTTCCTTCAGTGCAGGGATGACGTCGTTGTGGATGTGCAGGTAGTGCCAGTTCGGCAGCGCGGGCAACAGCGCGTCCGGCACCCAGTCCATGAAGCACGCCGCATCGTGTGAGAGCACCATCTTGTCGGCGTGACCGCGTTCGCACATGCGCGCGACCGTGTCGACCCGATCCTCGAAGGGCAGAAAAACGTCGACGCCGAAGCGGTCCATGCCGATGTAGGAGCCGTTGCCGACGAGTTCCTCGAGGTAGTCGAGATCGGTGGTGTCACCCGAGTGACCGATCACCACCCGCGAAAGGTCGACGCCTTCCTCGGCGAAGATGCGCTGCTGCTCGAGACCCCGGCGGGTGGCCGCGTGCGTATGGGTGGAGATCGGCACCCCGGTCTGACGGTGTGCCTGTGCGACGGCGCGCAGCACCCGTTCGACGCCCGGCGTCACGCCCGGTTCATCGGTGGCGCACTTGAGGATCGCGGCCTTGATCCCCGTGTCGGCGATGCCGTGTTGGATATCGCGGACGAACATGTCGACCATCGGTTCGCTGTCGCCGAGCGCGCCACCTGGACCAGTGAAGTGGAAGTACATTGGCACGTCGTTGTAGGTGTACACGCCGGTGGCCACCACGATGTTGATATCGGTAGCCGCCGCGACGCGCGCGACGCGCGGGATGTAGCGACCCATCCCGATCACTGTGAGGTCGACGATGCTGTCGACACCGCGGGACTTCAGCTCGTTCAGCCGCGTGATGGCATCCGCTTCGCGCTGAGCCCCGTCGCCCCAGACCTCGGGATAGTTCTCGGTGATGTCGGGCGACAGAATGAACACGTGTTCGTGCATCAGCGTGACGCCTAGGTCTGCGGTATCGATTGCTCCCCGTGCGGTGTTGAGGTTGGGCACTCCGCCGACTCTAGGACGCTGCCCTGTGCGGCGGAGCGCTTTTTCCCGGCGGCCAGCGGAACCGTCGAGGCAGCCAGCATCGCCACCGACGCCAGCGCCAGTAGCTGAACGCCCCACGAGTGGCCGACGTAACCCTCCACCGACCGCCACGGATTCTGGCTCAGCACCGCACCGGCCATGATGAGCCCGCCTGCGGTGATACCGACCGTGACTGCGTCGCAGAGCCTTTCGCGGTGGCGCAACACATAGCGCAGGCCAAGCGCCGCGCCGCCCACGGCGACACCGACGATCCCGGAGATCGCCGCCGCGGCGACCACCACCGCGACGCTCGTCGTCACCGGTCCCGGTTGCCACGGCCGCGCGGGTTCGTCGGTCGGCCGCGGCCTGCGGACCGGCAGGAAGGCCAGCAGCGCGAGCAGCGGCAGCAGCGCCAGTCCGCCGATCAGGCCGGCCCGGTACGGCGTGTTGGCTTCGAAGCTGAGCGTGATGGGTCCGGCGGTGCCCGGTGGCAACACCCAGCCCTGCTGCCAGCCGTTGACCGTGACCGGCGCCAGCGCGGAGCCGCTCGCCGTGCGCGCCGTCCACCCGGGATTGATGCTCTCGGGCACCACCAACACCCGCGACGCCCCCGACGGTGCGACGGTCAGTTCACGGTGGTCGGCGCTCCACGCGCCCGTGTCGGCGGGAACTGTTGCTGCCGTGCGCAATTGGCTTGCGAGTGGGCCCGCGAGCTGAACACCGTCGACCACGAATGCGGCGCCGGGGCTGATCACCAGCTCCTGTTGACCGGCCGGCAGTGGGATCGGGTCGGACCGACACGGCCTTGCCGCCACGGGCTCGCCGTCGAGCAGGGCGCCGACGGTGGTGGCGACGGAGGTCTGGACGAACTGTCCTGCCACGCCGATGATCGGACCCTTGCCACACGGCAGATCGATGGCCCGAGCCCGGTTGCGTGCGGCATCGGCTGCCGCGATCGGCATGCCCTTGGTGTCCAGCGCCGCGACATCGGCCAACCCTGGCGGCTTGAGTTGATCGAAACCCAGCGCGGTGCGGTCGATGATGTCGTCCCATTTCAGAAGCGAGACCTTGATGGTGTCGGTGACGACCGGCCGCAGGGTCACGGTCTGGGGGCCGCCGTCGCTGACCAGCCTGCGCACCTCGGGGCCGTCGCCGAGGTCGACGGCCACCAGCGTCGGATGTGCGGGCAGCACTGAGGAACTCGGCGTGATCCGCAGGCCGGCCACCTCGGTGCGGGTGGGTAGTTTCAGCACGAGGGTGGGCGGCGTCTTGTGCTGCACGACGCTCTGCGGCGCTGTCCACGCGGTGCCAGGATCGCCGTCGGCGGCGGCGTAGGCCGAACCCAGTACATCGATCGGATCGCCGTCGCCGAGAGCCCGCGCCGTGCCGGGCTGGCTGATCAGGTCGGCGAGATTCGGGCCCTGGCGGGCGCGCACCCACACCGTCGGTGTCACCGCGGTCGGTGCGGGCACGGTGAGCGTCCGGCTCAGGTTCACCGGCTCCTCCGGTGAGAGCGCCATCGCGGCCGCACACCGGGTGCCGCTGGGCCCTTGGGCGCAGCCCGGCCTGCCCAGCAACTCCGATCCCAGATCCCATTGTGCGACAGCCGAATTCTGAGGTGGCCCGGGAACCAGCACCGTGTGACGCAGGCTGACGGGATGCGCGAAGCCGGTCGCGTCGTACTGCGTGACGGTGAAGTCGGTGATCCCGAACTGCACCCCGGCGGACCCGTCGTCGGTGGCCACGGCGGTGATCCGCACCCAGGGTGTCTCGCCGTAGGGCAGCGCGATGGTCAGCGGCTTGCCCGCCTGGTCGAAGCGCAGCGTGCTGGTGCCGTTGACGGTCGACACCTCGATGCGTCGCACCTGTGCGCCGACGGCGGTGGCACTCGGCGTGATCGTCAGGGCGGCATTGGTGACCGGGTGGTCGAAGTCGACCTGCAGCCACTGGCCGACGGCCGCCTGCAGCGAGTTCGACACCCAGCTCGTCGACGAATCGCCGTCGATGGCGGCGGTGGGCCCGGACGCGGCGGAGACGTTGGGCAGCGCCGTGGAATCCGCTGCCGAACTGGACACCGAGACGCGCCCGCCGTTCCACTGCCCGTAGACGGTGTCGGCGCCGTCGGCGGGATAGTCGAGTACCCGGTTGAAGGTGTGCCGTTGGTCGTCGGGCGTCCGGATCGCCGATGAGTGATCGTCGACGCGGCCGTAGTCGGTTTCGCGCGCCAGCGGAGTGTCGGTCACGGTGACGACCGGCGCGGGCAGCCCTGCGCGTTTCGCGTCACCGGTCAGCAGCATCGGTCCGAGTGGTGGCTGGCCGAGCAGCCTGCGGCGCTCGTCGAGCCGCAGTAACGCCTCGGGCCCGCCGTCGACGCGCGCCATCGCATCGGTGTCCACGAGGTACGGGTGCATCCCTGGCGAGCCGTCGACGTGGTAGATCTCCACCGCGGGGAAGCGCGGGCGCAGCCCGCTGTCGGTGACGAACCCGGCCAGCGTGCCCGGCCCGACGGGTTCGCCGAACTGTGCCATCTTCGTCAGGCCGCCAGACCCTTCGATGGCCCGGTGTACCAGTAGGGGTCGGGCCGACCGGGATGCCTCCGGGTCGAGGTCGTTTCGCACCACCACGTACGAAATACCCTGCCGGGCAAGCGTATCCGCCAGACCCGCGGATGGCCGTCCCGCGGCGAACAGCCGCTGCACCGAATCGAGTGCGCGGATGGTCTCCGGTGGGGTCAGCGGAATCGAGTCGCGCACCCCCCACGGGCTACGGCCGAGCACCTGCAGGGGCTCATCGTGGCTGTTGCCCCACACCTGGGTGGCGAACGGCGCACCGGGTGCCACCAACACGCGGCCGCCGGAGGTGTTGTGTTCGTCGAGCCAGTCCGCGGTGTCGTGCCAATACTGTGGGATCGCGTCGAATGAGCCCGGCGGAGTGAGCCGGCCGGTCCAGGCCAGTGAGGTGGCGGCGGCGAGCGCCACCAGGACCACCACCCCGACCGCCACCCGCTTGTCGCGTTCGGGGTGCGAGAACGCCTGCATCCACTCGCGCCGAGGTGCGCTGCCCGGCAACGGGATTCGACCCAGCAGGTGGGCGAGACCGAGTGCGAGCGGCAGCCGAAGCAGCGGCTCGAGTTTGTGGATGTTACGAAGGGGGGTGCCGCTCGCATCGAGAAACGCCTGAACCTGTTGCGCGACAGGTGACCCCAGCCCACCCGAATAACCGACGGCGAGCAGCACGATGCCGACGAGCAGGATCACGATGAGCCTGCCGCGCGCCGGCATGGTGCGCATCGCCAGCCCTGCCAAGCCGGCCGCCGCGACCAACGTCGTCGCCAGCACCGCGACCGACCCGGTCACCAACGAGGCGCCCGCAGTCGCGTTCGGCGCGACGTACGGCGTCCACGCGTCGGTGCCGCGCAGCATTTCGGTCAGCGACATCCACTGCGTGGTCACGCCGGAGGACTCGATGAAATCGAGGAACGGTGGGCTGATCCGGCCCAGCATCACGAGCGCGACCACCCACCACAGCACGGCCAGCACGATGCATACCGCCCACCACGCGGTGAAGCGCCACCACAACTTGTTGGGCCGATGCGAGGCCAGCCAGATCGCCGCGGCCAGACAGCCCGTCAACGTCGCTACTGCGTTGACCGCACCCATCAACGCGATCGCTCCCGCGGACCGGGCAGCCAGTTGCCGGACGGAGCCCTGCCCCCGCAGCGCGAGGATCACCGGTAGCAGCACCCACGGCGCGAGCATCATCGGCAGCGTCTCCGATGAGATTGCACCGAGAGTCGTCAGCACCCGTGG
>DATJIX010000319.1:0-15999 GCA_035492865.1 Mycobacterium sp.
CGCGAGAAAAGGACACCATCATGAACACCATCAACCGCACCAAGTCAAAGCGACTCGTTGCGTCATTGGGGATCGCAGCGGCCGCGGTGACGCCGGCGCTGCTGCTCGGTGCAGGAACCACGCACGCCGCCCTCTTTGACCCTTCGGGCTCGTCTTTCCCTTCGCTTTCACACAGTTCGCTGCCGTGGTCACCGCTGTGGCCGCAGCCGCTGCGCGTGGCGGGATCTGAACAATGAAGACACGCCTACTACGTGCGGTGACCGCAGTGCTGGTCTCCGGCGGCATCGGCCTGACCGGTCTAGGACTATCCAGCGGCGTGGCCCAGGCCGAACCCCACGAACCACCGACATATCACTGGTGCCCCGGCGACTTCTGGAATCCCCACTGGGGTTTCAACTGGGAGTGGTTCCTGTGCCACGACGACTCGCACCGCGAATTCGGCTGGGGCGGTCACCGCGGCGGCCGCGGCTGGTGATGACGATGCACAGCTTCTTCTATCGGCTGCCCGCGGCGGCTCGCGCGCTCATTACCGGTGTGTTGTCGTCCGCGGCGATCTTCGGAGTGATGTCCCTATATACCGTCACTGCTGCGTGGGGCGACACCCACGAGTCGGTCATCGCCCGGCTCGCGGTGTCGACCATCGCAGGCATGCTCACCGGCGTCTTGGGTGTCGTGTTGGGTGACCAACGCATGCACCGCGTCTACGGTTCGACGACGCAAGCCATTGGCTATTCGCGCGCGTTGCGGACCGGTGAGCTGCCCCCACAGATCGAGCCCGCGGCATGGCAGGGCTGGTTGGCCGTCAGCCGCCAGTCGAACAGATGGGCACCGGCGGCTGTTGGGGTGTTTGCGCTACTTGCGGTGCTGGAGGCCCTTGACCACAACTGGGCGCCTGCCGCGCTGCTGCTCGTGATCGCGATCTGGCAGTCGGCGGTCGCACTGCTGCTGCGCCGCCGAATCGCACGGCTGGCAGCCGCAGTCGGCCGACGTGCCGCCGCGGTGGGCTAATGCTCGGTACGCAGGACCGGCGTCGGTACGATCCCCGCATGTCGTTAGCGGCCGGAGAGACGTTCGCCGGGTACGCGATACTGCAGCTTCTGGGTTCGGGTGCAATGGGGGAGGTCTATCTCGTTGAGCACCCGCGGTTGCCGCGCCGCGACGCGTTGAAGGTGCTGGCTCAGCAGGTGTCTACTGATCCCACGTATCGCGAACGTTTCAACCGCGAAGCCCAGAACGCCGCCACGCTGTCGCACCCGAACATCGTCGCCGTCTACGACCGCGGTGAGTATGACGGCCAGTTGTGGATATCGATGGCTTACGTCGAGGGCACCGACGCCGGCCGCCTGTTGCAGGAGCGGTACCGCAAGGGCATGCCGCCCGAGGAAGTCGTGCGGATCGTCGCCGCGGTCGCCGACGCGCTCGACTACGCCCACCAACGCCAGCTGCTGCACCGTGACGTCAAACCGGCCAACATCCTTCTGGCCGAATTGGATTCCGGTGGCTGGCGGGCGATGCTTGCCGACTTCGGCATCGCTCGCCGGGTCGACGACTCCACCTCACTGACGCAGGCCAACTTCGCGGTAGGCACTGTCGCCTACGCCGCGCCCGAGCAGCTGATGGGCCTGACGCTCGACGGCCGCGCTGACCAATACTCGCTTGCTGCAACGGCTTTCGAACTATTGACCGGGCAACATTTGTATCTGGACCGCAACCCCGCCGTCGTGATCAGTCAGCACGTCTCGGCGCCGCCACCGGAGATCGCCGACCGCAAGCCCGAGCTTTCCGGCCTCGGCCCGGTGCTGTCCAAGGCGCTCGCGAAGTCACCCGACGACCGCTACGAGACGTGCATGGATTTCGCCCGTGCTCTCGCCAAGCACCTCGACGTCAGCCTCGGTGGCATCGGTGACAACGACGCGACGCTGGACGCCGTGGCGGTCGCGCGCATGCGCAACCGAAAGCAACCCAAGAGCCGGACGCGGTTATTGGTGATCGCTTCGGCGGTGCTGGCGGTGGTCCTGATCGTCGGTGCCGTAGCGACGGTCTTCCTCACCGGGCGTCATCGGAACGAGGCCAAGCCAAGCCCGGCGGCGCCTGCGGTGCCCGTGGTGCTCGTCGGTGCCGACTGCGCGGTGCTGGGGGCGGCAGGCGTCACCGCGACCGGCCAGCAGGCGTACTGCGCACGTCTGCCGTCCACCGGGGACATCATGTGGTCCCTGGTCTCCGGCGTGGTCCCGACGCCGACCGTCACCAACGGCCCCAGCGACCCGGTCTACCCGGCGGGTATCGAACAACAGGTCGACGTGTGCGTCCAGCAGACCGGACGAACGCGCCTCGAGTGCCGTGAAGATGTCCGGCGGGGGAATCTCTCCGGACCCGCATAGCGGGGCCGGTCCGTGACCGTTTCGTAATAAATATCGAGGTCACCTGCGGTTTTGTCGCGCCAGCGACGCTGCTGCCGTTCACCGCGCCGATGCATTGCCGTGATGACTCCTCTACGATCGCGTGCGGCCGGGTTTCTACTCGAACGTCAATTGACCCGGCGAAGGGTGGTGCCGGCATGGAGGCCAACGGTCCGAACGTCGTCGAAGATGCGCATCCGACCGTGTCGCGGGCGTCGTTCGTTAGCTGGCCGCTGCGATGGAAGGTCGCGGCAATCATGGTCCTGCCGATCCTGCTCGCCGCGACGTTCGGCGCGCTGAGGATCCAGAACGAGCTCTCGGCGGCATCGAAGTTGAGCGTCGCGTCCGATGACGCCGTGATCGTGGTGCCCGCCGTCGAGTTCATCGACCGGCTCGACGGCCTCGCCTACGCGGCAGCCTCGGGTGCGTCGACCCAGGAACCGCTCACGCAGTTCGACGCGAGCGCGACGGAGCTGGCGTCGCTGACCTCGTCCGCCGAATTCGCGCCAACCGTCGCCGCGGCGCTGGCGACCGCATCATCGACGGCGAAAACTTTGCGTGACGAGATCGCATCCGGCCAGGCGCCGCCTCAGCGGATCGCTGAGCAAGCCGACGGCGTCGCGACCGGTGTCGCATCCGCGATCGCGACCACGATGACGACCGTCGGTGACGGTTCTGTCCAGGCGCTCACGGACCGGCTTCTGAACGTGCTCGCGGCGCAACGGGCGCTGACAACTCAACGGGTGCTGTCCGCAGCGCCGGATTTCGCCGACTCGGTCGCGCTGCGGACCAAGGTGGCTGAAGCGGCAGGCGCCGAAGCGGCGGCGATCGATCGCCTCGCGCAGCTGACGCCCACCGACGCCGCGGAGCTCCGCCGGGCTTTCGACGTTCGGCGCAGCGCCGACGCCCCACCGCTTGGTGAATCCGTCTCGGGGACGCAGTTCACCAGCGCCATGCAGGCAAGCGCCGACCAATACCACACTCTGGCGCAACAACTTTCGTCTGACCTCGAGCGCACGGTGCACGCCAGGGCTAACACCCTGCAGTCCGCTGCGCTGCGCGACACCGCGATCATCCTCGGTGCGGTGCTGACCGCACTGGTCGTTGCGCTCGGCATCGGCCGATCACTCATCCGATCCATCGGCGGCCTACGCCGCGGCGCGCTGCAGGTAGCGCAGGTCCAGCTGCCGGAGGAGATCGAACGACTCAGCAAGGGCGGTGGCGTGCCGGAGATCATGGCGCTGCCGGTGCACACCAACGAAGAGGTGGGGCAGCTGGCGCGCGCAATCGACGACATCCACTTCCAAGCCGTCCGCCTTGCCGGCGAGCACGGCGTCCGGCTGCAGATCGGCGAGATGTTCGAAACCCTCTCGCGACGAAGCAAATCCCTCGTCGAAGAACAGCTGGCCCTGATCGAGACACTCGAGCTCGACGAGGACGATCCGGTCCGGCTCGATCACCTGTTCCGGCTCGATCACCTCGTGACGCGCATGCGCCGCAACGGAGACAACCTGCTCGTGCTTGCCGACACGGTGGAACGCCACCGCCGGTCGGCGCCCGTGCCGCTGCCGGAAGTGCTGCGCGCCGCGATGTCCGAGGTGGAGCAGTACAGTCGGGTCACGCTTGGACCGACCGGTGACGTGGCGATCGCCGGCGCGGCGGCCGGTGACGTCGGCCACCTGGTCGCGGAGCTGCTCGACAACGCATTGCGGTACTCGCCGCCCGAGTCGTCGGTGTCGGTGACGGTCACGCGTGCGGTCGATGCCGGCATCCTGGTCGAGGTATCTGATCGGGGACTCGGCATGTCCTCGGAGGACGTGCAGGCGGCGAACGAACGGCTTGCGCTCGGCGGCGAGGTGACCTCCGAAACCGCAAAGCGGATGGGTCTTTTCGTTGTCGGCCGACTTGCCAGACGCCACGAGGCGACGGTCCGGCTGCGCGCCACCGACCCGTTGAGCGCTCAGCCCGGTGTGACGGCGAGCGTGTACATACCCGGCGCGCTGATTGCCCCGCTGGCCGGATTCGTCGACGACCTCCCACTGGCGTCTCCTGAGCTGACACTTGTACCGGAACACGAGGTGGGTGCCGAACTCGACGAGGTCGGCAGCCATGCCGATGATGAGCCGCCCTTGTCGGTGACCACGCGCAACGGCAGCACGCTCCCGAAGCGATCGCCAGGGGCAAGCGGCGTCAACGGCACTGCCAGTCCTCCCACCAGACGGAAAGCCGCGGTGCCGTCGGCATCGAATCCGTTCTCCTACTTCACCAATCGGTCGACACCTGAAGCCACCGAACCGGAGAGCGCGCAGAGCTCCGAGGATGCGCCGATCTACGAGCGGATGGTGTCCGAATGGCTGATGGATCCGACCGCGCTCGAAACCCGCGACCGGACGTGGGCCACCGCTGCCGACGCGGGCTGGGCCGCCGCTGCGGAAGCTGTCGAGCAGAAACCGCAGCGGCACACAGAATCCGGACTGCCGATCCGCGAACGAGGTGCGCGATTGGTTCCTGGCCACGCAGGCACTGAATCCCAGTCCGGCGCCGACGAGCGGCGCGATCCCGCGGCGGTTGGCGACATGTTGAGTCGAGCGCTGGCAGGGGTACGCAGCGGACGGGCCGAAAACGGCGCAGCCCACCGCCGAATCGAAGGAGACGAATGAACAACGGCATCCAACGGCACCGACGACTCGATAGCGCCGCTCCCGCAGCCACCAGGACCCTCGACTGGTTCGTGTCGAACTTCGTCCGCGACGTGCCGGGCGTGTCACACGCGATTCTGGTATCAGCCGACGGACTGTTGATGGCGTCGAGCTCGCATCTGCCCGCTGATCGCGCGGACCAACTGGCGGCGGTGACTTCGGGTTTGGCGAGCCTGGCGAGCGGAGCCGCCCGGTTGTTCGAGGCAGGCGAGGTCCGCCAGTCGCTGGTCGAGATGGACGACGGCTACCTGCTGTTGATGGGTGTCGGGAACGGATCGTATCTCGCTGCGCTGGCGACGATCTCGTGTGATGTCGGCCAGGTCGGCTATGAGATGGCGGTGCTCGTCGACCGCGTCGGCAAGGCCGTAGAGGCGACTCCGCGCGCGGCGCAGGGAGTTTGATGACCCTGAGCATGGACAGACCAGAAACGAAACCCCCACCCAGTCGCGCCAGGCCGTACACGCTCACCGGCGGGCGCACCCGCGCGCAGATCGACCTGCCGATCGAGGTCACGGTGGAGACTCTGAACGGCGAGCCCGATTGGGAGCCTGCCGACGTCCGCACCGTCATCGTCCAGCTGTGCCGCGACCGGCCGTCAATCGCTGAGATCTCGTCCTACGCCGCTCTGCCGATCGGAGTCACCAGGGTGTTGGTGGGGGATCTGGTGGAGAGCGGCCACCTTCGAGTGCACGCCACGCTGACCGACACTTCGCCCGTTTCGGATCGGCGTCGACTTATCGAAAGGACCCTCGATGGGTTACGCGCCCTCTGACCCGACCGGCACAGCGTCGTCGACGAAGATCGTGATTGCCGGCGGCTTCGGAGTCGGCAAGACCACGTTCGTCGGCGCGGTTTCGGAGATCGTGCCGTTGCGCACCGAGGCACTCGTCACCAACGCTTCGCACGGTCACGACGACATCGAGGTGATCCCCGGTAAGGAGAGCACCACGGTCGCAATGGATTTCGGCCGGATCACGATCGCGGAAGACCTTGTCCTGTATCTCTTCGGCACGCCGGGGCAACGCCGATTCTGGTTCATGTGGGACGACCTGGTGCGCGGTGCGATCGGCGCCGTGGTGCTTGTCGACACCCGCAGGCTCGAGGAGAGTTTCGCTGCCGTCGACTTCTTCGAGGCGCGCAACCTGCCGTTTCTGATCGCCGTCAACGAGTTCGAAGACGCCCCGACCTACGTCGCCGAGGATCTACGCGAGGCCCTGGCCGTGGCCCCGAATGTCCCGATCATCAGTGTCGATGCACGGCAACGTGATTCGGCTAAGAACGCGTTGATCGCCATCACCTCATATGCACTCGATCGTCTGCCGACGACGGTGCCCTGATCCTAGGAACCCGATGATGAACCATCAAATGCACCACTTCGACATGGGCCTCTGGCTGCTCTTCCTGGCGTACATCGTCTCGGTGACCGGCTCGGTCGTCGGGCTGGCGTGTACCCGTCAGAGCGCCGCCGCATCCGACCAACGTGATCGGCTGCGCTGGCTTGCCATGGCATCGATCGCCATTGGCGGGGTGGCGATCTGGCTGATGCACTTCATCGCGATGCTCGGCTTCGCGATCCCGAACAGCGTGGTGCGGTACAACCTTGGCTGGACGGTCGCGTCGGCGGTGCTGTCGATCTCGGCGGTGTTCGCCGGGCTGATCACGATCGGCCGCACCGTGCACTTGCCCCGGCTCATCGCCGGTGGCGTGATCACGGGCCTTGCCGTCGCCCTGATGCATTACACCGGCATGTGGGCGGTACAGATCCAGGGCACGGTGGCCTACGACAAAGGCCTCGTCGCCCTGTCGATCCTGATCGCCGTGGTCGCGGCGACGGCCGCGCTGTGGTTCACGCTCGTGCTCGAGTCCCCGCTGCTGCGATTCGTCGCAGGGCTCGTCATGGGCGTCGCCGTGGTCGGAATGCACTACACGGGCATGGCCGCGGTCCGGGTGTCCGTCGATCACGCCGCGCCGGTACCCGGCGGGCTCGAGGTCTTCTCGTTCCTGTTCCCGGTCTTCGTGATCGGTCTACTTGCGCTCGCCGTCCCGATCACCGCGGTGATGCTGGCTTCTGATCGCACCGGTGCCGGAAGTCAACCCGCACCACAGCCCGTCGTTGCGTCGGCCGGACGGCACCGCTGAACCCGGTCACCGCCGTACGCTCGTGGCAATGCTGGAGAAGTCTGAGTTCCGGTTCCTTCCTCTCGGCGCGCGCCGCGTCGCGTACGAGGTGCGCGGGGACGGTCCACCGCTGGTCGCCCCGGCCTGGTGGGTGAGCCACCTCGAACTGGACTGGCGCAGCGATGGCTTCCGACGGTTCTGGCACGGCGTCGCGGACGGCTACACGCTGATCCGCTACGACCATCTCGGCGTCGGCATGTCGGACCGCACGGTGCACGAGTCCGACCTGCGCCTCGAATCCGAAGTCGCCACACTGCGGGCGCTGCTCGACGCGCTCGAACTCGAACGCGTGTCGCTGATCGGCGGCTCGTCGGGCAGTTGCACCGCCGTCGCATTCGCCGCTGAGTTCCCAGAGCGAGTCGAGCGACTGGTGCTGTACGGCTCGTATGCGGATGGCAGCGAGCTCACGGCTCCCGGTGTGTCATCGGCGATCTCGGCGGCGGTCCGCGCGCACTGGGGTCTCGGCGCCCGCGTGCTCAGCGACATCTTCCTCGGGGGTGCCGATGCCGCCGAGCAAGAACGCTTCGCAGGTTTGCAGCGGGAGGCGGCGACCGCCGAGACCGCGGCCGACTTATTGGATCTCGTCTATCGTCTCGACGTTCGTGACCGTCTTCCGCTTGTTCGCAGTCCAACGGTGGTCGTGCATCGCCGCGACGACCGCGCGGTGCCGTTCCGGTGCGGCCGTGAGGTCGCGGCCGCGATTCCGGGCGCGACGTTGATCCCGCTGCAGGGCAGCGCGCACTTCCCATGGCACGGTGACGTCGATTCCGTCGTCCGCGCGTGCCGCGAAGCACTGGCACCCGGGCAGTCGACGCCGCGCGATGGCGGCGAGGCGGAGCACGTCCAGCTGTCCAGCCGTGAGCGTGAGATCCTCGCGTGCGTCGCACGGGGTCTGAGCGATCGCGAGATCGCAGAGCAGCTGGTGCTGAGTTCGCACACCGTCCATCGCCACGTCGCGAACATCCGCCGCAAGCTCGGTCGCACCTCGCGGACGGCCGCGGTCGCCGAAGCCGCGCGGCTCGGGCTTCTTTGACGTAGCCGGAACGGGCCATCTGCAGAAGATGGCCGCTTCGAGCGATGCGCCCGGAATGCGGTGGTCCATACGCTCGCGGCATGACAGACACCGTCAGCACCGAAGTTCAGCCGAGCCCACCGTCAGGGCCGTGGTTGCGAATCATGGCCCGGGTGTACGACCCGTTCGTGTGGCTGGGGGAGACGGTGGGCATGCGCAACCGGCGACGCGAGCTCCTGGCCGATGCCCGGGGGCGGGTTGTCGAGCTCGGCGCAGGGACCGGGCTGAACATGGCGCATTATCCCGAGGCGGTCACCGAGCTCGTGCTGACCGAGCCCGATGAAGCCATGCGCCGACGACTTGCCCGTCGGCTGCGGCGGCAGGGACGCGTGGCGCAGATCGTCGACGCTCCCGGCGAGCGGCTTCCGCTGCCCGACGCGTCGGTCGACACCGTGGTCTCTACGCTCGTCCTTTGCACGGTCGACGATCCCGAACGGACGCTCGGTGAGATCGCCCGTGTGCTGCGCCAGGACGGGCAGCTGTTGTTCGTCGAACATGTCCGCGCGAGCTCGCGGTTCCTCGCAGCCTGCCAGGACTATTTCGTGCGTCCGTGGGCCGGGTTCGCAGGCGGCTGCCACTGCAACCGCGCGACCGTAGAGCTGATGCGCGCCTGCGGATTCACCGTCGCAGCCGACGAGCACGTGTGGCGCGGCATGCCTGCGATCGTCCATCCGATCGTTGCAGGGCGGGCGTCTCTGTAGTTTGCGCCGTGAGCGCAGCCGATCACTCGGGCGGATCGAGGCGCTTTCGCGCTGGGCACATGCGGCAGCGCGCACTCCTTACGGTGCTCCGATTGAGCTCAGCCCCAACGACTTCCACGACTGACCGGTCCGGCGGTCGGCATGTTGCGTTGATCGTCGGACGCCGCCGACCTTCCGTCCCACCGCTTGACGTCGGGCACGGAGATTTCGAGTAGTTCCAGCGCGCGGGCGACGGTCTGATTCACCACATCGTCAAGCGTGCCGGGTAGCGCGTAGAACGCAGGTACCGGCGGCATGATGATCGCGCCGTTGCGGGTGGCCTGCGCCATGAGATCGATGTGACCGGCGTGCAAGGGCGTCTCGCGCAGCATCAGCACGACCCGCCGCCGCTCCTTCAAGCACACGTCCGCGGCGCGCACCACCAGATTGTCGTCGTAGCAGTGTGCGATGCCGCTCAACGTCTTCACCGAGCACGGAGCCACCAGCATGCCTGCGGTGACGAATGAACCGGATGCGATGGCGGCACCGATGTCGCGCGGGCTGTACAGCTGGTCGGCCAGCGCGCGGACCTCGTCGAGCTTGTACGGTGTCTCGTGCTCGATCGTGCGGTGAGCGGAGCTCGTCAGGATGAGGTGCGACTCCGCATCCGCGATGTCGGTCAGTAGTTGTAGGGCTCGCACGCCGTAGATCGCCCCTGATGCGCCGGTGATCGCGATGATGATGCGTTTCATGACGATGCCTCACTGTGGTGGGTCGCCGCTGCGGCGATCATCGTCAACGCCTGGCGCGCATCGTCGTGCAACGGGTCCTGTGAGTACGACCGCAGCGCCGCTTCCATGGCGCACATGACGAGTTCTGACGACGCAGGGACGTTGAGCATGGCCTGCTGCTCGCTGGCCCAGCCGTCGAGCAGGTCCAGTTCGACCAGTTCGGCATCGAGCTCAGCTTTGGCCACCTTGTTTCGCACTTCTTCGGTTCGTTCATTGGGCGCTGGCGCCGGTCCGGACTTGAGAAGCCGACGCACACCGCGCAACGGGCGCACTACCTCGGCGTGCCATTCGTCGACGAGCGTGCGGGCGGCACCAACCTGTTCGGCGCTGATGGTCTGCCGGTGCACTGCGCCGATGTAGGCGGCGAGCAGCAACACGTTGACGTCGAGGCCGAACCGGTCCTGCAGTGACACACACGCAGCTGGCACATCCTCGGATGCATGGACCGCAAGGGCGAAGTGGCGAAGCGTGACCCTTCCCACGCCCGGCGTGACAGGATATTCGTTGTATTTGCCAGCAACCACCACGCACGAAGTATGGAGCATCGCGCTGTGCCGTTCCAAGACTTTCGGGAGTTCCTCGACGCGCTGCGTGCCAACGGCGAGTTGATCGACGTTGATCGCCAGGTCGCTCTTGACCTCGAAGTGGCCAAGGCCATGCGTAAGAGCGCAGCGGTCGCCGGTCCCGCCGTGGTGTTCAAGAAGAACGGCACGCAGTTTCCGCTCGTCGGTGGCGTCTACAACTCGAACGCCAAGGCGCTGATCGCCTACGGCTGCGACGCGGACAGCGCCTTCGACGAGATCGTCAAACGACTGAAAACCCGCATCCCGCCGAACCACGTCGACGACGGTCCCGTGCACGAAAATGTGATCGTCGGCGACGACATCGACCTGTCGATTCTGCCCGTGCCGCGCTACAGCCCCGATGACGGCGGCCCGTACATCACGCCAGGGTTCGTGGTCAGCCACGACCCCGAGACAGGTGTGCCGGACATCGGCCATTATCGCTGCGAGATCATCGACAACAAGACGATGTCACTGATGGCCGCCCCCAGTCACCGGTTTGCCAAAAACCAGGCGACGGCTCAACGCCTGGGGCACAAGACATTTCGCGCGTCACTTGTGATCGGCGTCGACCCGATGATCGCCTATTCCTGTCCGATCCAGGTTCCGGAGGACACCAACGACTGGGAGGTTGTCGGCGGCATGCGCGGCGAGGCCGTTCAACTCGTCAAATGCCGCACCAACGACGTTTCGGTACCGGCGCACGCCGAGGTCGTCATCGAGTTCGAGGTCGACTTCACCCAAACCGTCGATGAAGGCCCGCTCGGCGAGTACACGGGTTACTACACTCCCGCGTCGCCTAAACCCGTGGTTCGGCCGACCGCCATCACCCACCGCAACGGCGCGTACTTCCAGGCCCTGTTGACCGGCAGGCCCACCACCGAAAACCACATCCTCAAACAGTTGTCCTTCGAAGCGTCGTTCTACGACATGTTCCGCCAGCAGTTCCCGACCGTGACTGCGGTGGCGATCCCGCCGTCCGGCGGCGTCTACTTTCGCTTGATCGTCGCAATGCGGCCGCGCTACTCCGGCGAGGCCCGCAGCGCGATCCTGGCGGCCATGGGCAGTAACCTGCGACCGAAGATGGTGGTCGTGGTCGACCCCGACATCGATGTGCATGACTCGGAACAGGTCGAGTGGGCGATGGCGTTCCGCACGCAGCCGGCGCGGGACGTGATCATCGTGGATAGCCTGCCAGGCGGGCCGCTGGATCCGACCGCCGACGAGTCGCTGCCTCCCGATCAGCGCACCGGGTCGGCGATCGGCATCGACGCCACGTACCCCTACGGCACCGTGGTCAGGAAGGTGGGCGACCTGTGTGGGCCCGCGTTGGAGGAACACGGCGGACAGGTGGTCGAGGTGGCCGACGTTCCGGGTTGGCGCGACTACGACTTTCCAGAACTCGACGCCCGGTAGGAGGGACCATGCCCGAGATCGACCATGAGATCAAGATAAAGGCAACGCCGGAACAGGTTTTCGCCGCGCTCAGCACCCACGAAGGGGTTTCATCATGGCAGACCCCGCACACCGAGGGCACCGGCGAGGTCGGCAGTCAGTGGCGGTTCAAGTTCACCGGACGAGCCGAATTCGATTGGGACGTCGTCGAATCGGAGCCGCCAAGCCGGATCGTCTGGCGTTGCGCGAAGGGCCCGGGTGACTCGGTGGGCACGACGGCAACGTTCTTGATAGGCGAGCAGGGCGACCGCACGCTGCTCGAACTCAAGCACTCGGGCTGGCCGGGGACGCACGGCAACTACCGCAAGTGCAACACGATCTGGGCTGTGCTGCTACACCACATCCAGCAATACGTGCAGACGGGCTCGCCCGCACCGGCTTTCGACTAAAGGACCACACAGTGCCCCAGCAGAGCTTGACCGACTTCGTCAACGACATGGAGAAGGCGGGCATGCTGGTCCGCGTCACCGACGAGAAGCGGGTCGACGAACTGCCCGCGGTGATGGAGGCGCATCCGACGACCGCCGTCCTCGTGGAGAAGATCACCGACTGCGAGTTCCAGTTCCTCGCCAACGCGTACTCCAACCAGGATCAAACGGCGTGGGCGCTCGACTGCGACAAGAGCGAGACGGGACGTCGGATGGTCGAGCTCGGCAAGGGCCGGGTCAAACCGGAGATCGTCGACACTGCACCGTGTAAGGAGGTCATCCTCACCGGCGGCGACGTCGACCTCACCCGGCTACCGCTCTTCCTCCATCACGACCGCGACGGACACGCCTACACGAACGACAACCTGGTGGTGACGAAGCACCCGGACACCGGGGTCTACGACTGGGGCATCTACCGCAGCATGTTCCGTTCCAAGAACGAGAAGATGTTCGACATGACGTGCACGTCGCACCGCGCACGGTTGAATGCGCAAGCGGCACAAGCCAAGGGACACAATCTCGAGCTGGCGATCGTGCTCGGCGGACCGTTGGTGGACAAGGTGGCCGCACTGACGGGCGTCCCGCCGGGGACCGACGACTTCGAGGTGCTGGGAAGCTTTTACGGCCATCCGGCGAAGCTGGTCAAGTGCGAGACCATCGATCTGCTGGTACCCGCCAACGCTGAGATCGTGATCGAGTGCGAGCTGATGGCGACCGAGGGGCTGACGCACGACGAGGGGCCCTACGGCGAGTTCACCGGTATGTACGGCGGTGGGATCAAGCGGAATTTCCGCGCGGTGGTCAAGGCGATGACATTCCGCAAGGGCGGTATCTTCCAGCACGCCACGATCGGCGGTGATCACCCCTGGTACACGGACAACATGCTCCAACTGCCGATGATCGAATCCGACCTCTACGGTGGGCTCGCCATGGCAGGCATCGACGTGAAGGAAGTCCGGGCGCCGCTCGGCGGGCTGTCGAATATCGCCTACGCGAAGATCAACACCAGGGGAGCGGGAGACTCCAAGCAGGCGCTCGGCGTGATGTTGACCTGTTCGAAGCAGGGGCTTCCGAAGATAGCCATGGTGTTTGACGAGGATGTCGACATCTGGGACGACAACGCCGTGCAGTGCGCGATGGCATTTCGGTACATGCCGCACCTCGACACGGTGATGATCCCGAACTGCAACACCATGACGGTCGATCCGATGATTGCCGAAGATGCCGCACCCGGCACGTCATCGAAGATCGGGCTGGATTGCACCATCCCGATCAGTCCCAAGTTCAACCCGTCGCACTTCGACCGCAGCACGGCGTTCGTGCTCGGCGACCCGCCTGCGGGTGTGGTGGAGATGTCCGAGGACCAGCTGACCGCGGACATGGAAGCTCTGATCGGCGAGGCTCCGCGCACCTGGAAGGAGATTCTGCAGCACTACAACGGGCAGCCGTACAAGACCGTGTATCGCGCGTTCAGCAATCTACGGCCCCGGCTTGGCCGCTGCGATGACGCGCCGTGGTACCGATACACGTTCTCCGACAGCGACTTCGCCGTCGAGGCGCCCGAACCTCAGCTGTCGAATTTCGATCCCCGGCACGGCCCCTAGCCGTTGGGGCAGGGTGCCGGAATCCACATCGCCCAGCACATGCCGGGCGGCGGAGGTAGCCCGGGAGGCGGGGGAGCCGGAGGAGCAGCCGGCGGCGGAGGGTTATCGCCCTCCCAGACATCACTGGCGTTGTTCGGGCCCTCGGGGACATTGCCCGCGCCCTCGGCTACCCGATACCAGGTGTGGCAGACGTTCATGTCCCACTCGACAAGCTGGTACGGCCCACCCCGGTCCATGTACAAGGAATCCCCTGGGCACCAACGATTTGGACCGTAGCCACACGGACCCCATTCACCGTTGCAGGCCTGAGCGGTACCCGCCAGCCCGAGACCGACGGCCCCCACACCGCCAGACACCAACACGGTCGTTGCCAACCCGACGAATGTTCGCTTCATCATCGCGGCCTCCCTCCGCGTTTGATGATGAACCCTTAACTGCGCGCGATCACCGGGAAATGCGCAACCTGGAAGCCTGCTGTGGGCATGCTGGCAATCAGGACAGCGACTCGTCCAACTCGCCGAGCGAGGCGATCAGCGCACTGTTGGCCGAGTAGTCGACCGGGCATGCGATGACGCTGACGGTGTCATCCTCGAGCGCTTGGCGCAGGGTCGGGAGCAACTGATCGGCCGCCGAGATGCGATAGCCCTTGGCGCCGAAACTCTCGGCATAGGCGACGAAGTCGGGATTCTTGAAGTTGGTGTCCACGTTGTGGCCGATCTCGAGGTCCATCTTCCAGCTGATGAGGCCATAGGCGTCGTCCACCCAGATGAGGATCACGATGGGTGTATTGATTCGCAGGGCCGTCTCGATCTCTTGTGAGTTCATCAAGAAGGCGCCGTCGCCGGTCGCGACGAGCACCTTCGCCGTGGGCCGGGCGATCTTGGCCGCGATCGCCCCGGGCAGCGTCCAGCCCATTGTCGAGAGTCCGTTGGAGATCAGGCAGGTGTTCGGCTCATATGTCGGGTACAGCCTGGCCATCCACATCTTGAGGGCGCCGGTGTCGACCAGGACGATGTCGTTGCGCTGCAACGCTGCTCGGGTGTCGGCGACGATGCGGGCAGGCGTGAGCGGGAACCTGTCGTCGGCGCGTCCCCTGTCGAGCTCATCCGAGAGCAACTCACGGATCCGTTCGCCACCCGACGGGGACTGATCGCGAGTCACGGCTGCTGACAACGCATCCAGGCTGCGTCCGATATCGGCCTGCAACCCGACTGCGACGTCGTAGTGGGTGTCCACTTCGGCGGGAAAGCGGTGGATGTGGATGATCCGCGTGTCACCGCGCGGGTTGATCCGCACCGGGTCGAACTCCTGCAACTCATAACCGACGGCGACGATCGCATCGGCTTGGTCGAAGCCGAAGTTCACGTAGTCGTGGCGCATGAAGCCGACCGCGCCGAGTGCGAGCGGGTGGTCGTCGGGCATCACACCCTTGCCGTGAAACGTGGTGGCGACCGGGATGTCGAGCGATTCGGCGAATCGGCGTACGGCTGCCGACGCTTCGGCTCGGGCTGCCCCGTGGCCGGCCAACACGACGGGATTGCGCGCCGACCGCAGAATCTCGGCGGCACGCTCGACCTGGGCGGCCGACGGATCATCGGGCCGAGGGACGTTGACGCGCAGGGGTCCCGCTTCCGTGGGGCGCGCGGCGGCCTCGACGTCTTCGGGCACGGCCAGATAGACCGCCCCGGGACGCTCGGTCTGCGCCAGCTTGAACGCCTTGCGAACCATCTCCGGCACGGCGGACGGCGTCGCAACGAGTGCGGACCACTTCGTCACCGGGGCGAACATCGAGACCAGGTCGACGCCTTGGTGGGACTCCTTGTAACTGCGGCCCATCCCGACCTGCGCCGAGATAGCAAGTAGCGGCGTGGAATTCGTGGTCGCGTCGGCAACGCCCAACAAAAGATTGATCGCGCCGGGACCGAGCGTTGCCGAGCACACACCGGCCCGACCGGTCAATCGTCCGTATACCTCGGCCATGAACGAGGCGCCCTGCTCGTGACGAGTCAGCACATAGTCGATGGTCGAACTCGACAGCGCCTCGATGAAGCGGATGTTTTCCTCGCCGGGGATGCCGAAGACATGCGTGACGCCCTCGTTTTCCAGGCACTCGACGATCAACTCGGCGGT
>DATJIX010000320.1:0-2976 GCA_035492865.1 Mycobacterium sp.
GATGTGCGACTTCTTGATCTCGACGTAGGTGCCGAGGTGCGCGTCTGCGGCGATGCTCGCCTCTGGCCGCAGGTAAGCGAACGGGCCGATGGTGACGCGCGGGCCGATCTCCGACTGGCGGCAGACCGCGTGCAGGAGCACTGCGTCATCGCCGACGGTCGTGTTCTGCAGCAGGCAGCCCGGGCCGATCTTGGCGCCCTCGCCGATCACCGTCGCGCCCTCAAGCTGTGTCTGCGGCCCGATCTCGGCGTCCCGCCCGATCGTGACCGTCACGTCGATCCAGGTAGACGCCGGGTCGACGATAGTGACCCCGGCGAGCATCCACTCCCGGAGGATCCGGTCGTTGAGCGCCCGCCGCGCCTCCGCGAGCTGGACCCGGTCGTTGACACCCTTAATCTCCGCGGCATCCGCCGCGCGCACGGTACCGACCGCGTGCCCGTCGCCGCGGAGGATCTCCACGACGTCGGTGAGGTACTCCTCGCGCTGGCTGTTGTTGGTCGTCACCCGCTTGATCGCGTCGGCGAGGAGCGCGCCGTCAAAGGCGTAGCAGCCGGAGTTGAACTCGTCGATGGCGCGTTCCGCTGCCGTGGCGTCGCGCTCTTCAACGATCCGCAGGAACGCGCCGTCAGCGTCGCGCACGATCCGCCCGAAGCCGGGGAAATCCCCCCGCGCGGTCAGCACGGTGACGGCGTTCCCGGCCTCATGGTGCGTATCGACGAGCTGCTGCAGGGTCGCACCGCGCAACAGCGGCATGTCCCCGTAGGTCACGATGACGGTGCCCGACATCGCTCCGACGGACTCGATCACCATCCGCACGGCGTGGCCTGTGCCGAGTTGCTGCTCCTGGACGACGACGTCGGCGTGCGGTGCCGCTTCGAGTACCGCGGCGCTCACCTGCTCCCGCGCGTGCCCGACGACGACCACCAGCCGCTGCGGCGCGAGGTCGCCTGCCGCCGCGACCGCGTGCCCGAGCAGCGACCGCCCGGACAGTCTGTGCAGCACCTTCGGGGTACGCGACTTCATCCGGGTGCCCTCGCCTGCGGCGAGGACCACAACCGCGGCCGGGGAAGTTTCGCTCACGAGTAACGCATCTCCTCGGGTATCGGGCCGAACACCTGCCGAGGCCATCCTCCCCCGTGACAGCAGAGCGCTACCGTTACGGGAGCGCGGAGCGGCGGAACAACAGAGCACTGTTTACCCGCCCCTCACCAGCAGGATACCTGCCCGTCGTGCGCAAGGGATGACCAAAGGGGCTGCTGTTGGTCGTGTGATTAGAAAGCATTCGGCGCCGCGCGCCGCACCAGACGTGGCCCCGCGGAAATGCTATCCAGATATACCCGGCTTGTCCGCCCGCTCCTGGGTCTCCTCGGCAACGTCGGGCACCACGAGTTCGGACGGTTCGAAGCTGCCTTCGCCCGCTACCGCGGCCAGTTCGGACCCGAGGGATTCCTTCGAGGCCTCAACCTGCTTGGGACGCCCGGTGAGCGCCGAGGCAATGGCACCAACCACGCAGGCCACGATCGCGAACCCGAACGCGACACCGATCCCGTCGTGGAACGGGCCGGTGATCAGGTTCGGGAAGAACTGCCGGCCCACCAGGTACGCGGCATGCGACGACGGCAGATGCGACAAGATCGGGCCGAGCAGTTGCTGCATCGGGTTGTAGCCGAGGAACGCGGCGAACAGCACGCCGATCGGCGGCAGGTGCGAGATCGGCCCAGCCGCGCTAGCCGGGACACCCTGCGTGGTCAGGCCGCTGAACATGGCCAACGGCAGCTTGCTCGACAGGCCCGCGACCATCAGCGAGAAGAAGATACCGATCGACAGCACAGACGCGGAGTTCATGAACGTAGCGATCATCCCGCCAGCGACGCCGCGCTGGTTCGCCGGCACGGAGTTCATCATCTCAGCGCGGTTCGGTGAGACGAACAGGCCGGTACCGAAGCCGTTGATTCCCACGAGCAGCGCGAACTGCCAGTAGTCGAAATTCACTGGCAGGAACGCCAGGATCAGGAACGTCACCGCTGTCACCAGGGCCCCGCCGATGGTGAACGCCTTAGCCCCGAACCTGTCCGACAGGATGCCGGACAACGGCGCGGAGAGCAGGAAGCCGATGGTCAGCGGGATCAGGTAGATGCCGGCCCACAGCGGCGTCTGCTCATAGGAGTAGCCGTGCAGTGGCAGCCAGATCCCCTGCAGCCAGATGATGAGCATGAACTGCATGCCGCCGCGGCTCAGCGCCATCGCAAGGCTGGCGATGTTGCCGGCTGCGAACGGCCGGATCTTGAACAGCGACATGCGGAACAGCGGTTCCTCGACCTTGTTCTCCACCCAGACGAACACGATCAACAGCACCACGCCGCCGATCATCGCGGCGAGCACCCACGGGTTTGTCCAGCCCATCGCGCTAGTGCCGTACGGCTGGAGGCCGTAGGTGATGCCGACCATGAGGGCAATCAACCCGACACCGAACAGCAGGTTGCCCCACCAGTCCATCTTCGCGTGCTTGCGGACGCCGATGTCGTGCAGCATGAAGTAGGCCCAGACGGTGCCGAAGAGGCCCACCGGCGCCGACACGAGGAAGATCAGGTGCCAGTTCACCGGGCCGAGCACGCCGCCGAGGATCAGCCCGATGAACGAGCCCGCGATGGCCGCGATCGAGTTCAGGCCGAGCGCCGTGCCGCGCTGGTTGGCGGGGAACGCGTCAGTCAGGATCGCCGTCGAGTTGGCGAACAGGAACGCGCCGCCGATCCCTTGAACAACGCGCCAGATGATCAGCCAGAGCGCACCGGGCGCACCGTGCATCCAGGTCACGGTCAGCGCGATGGAGCCGAGGGTGAAGACCGCGAACCCCATGTTGTACATCCGGACCCGGCCGAACATGTCGCCCAGCCGGCCGAACGACACGACCAGCACCGCGGTGACCACCATGAAGCCCATGAACATCCACAGCAGGTAGCTGGTGTTGCCCGGGCT
>DATJIX010000321.1:0-7571 GCA_035492865.1 Mycobacterium sp.
GCCGAGGCCCTTGGCTGGGGCTGCGGCCGGTGCGGCAGCTGGTGTCTCAGCGGCGGGTGCAGCGGTCTTCTTGGCGCCGGGGCGCTTGGCCCCACCGGCGATGCCGAGCCCGGTGACGGGCTTGGTTTCTGTTGCGGTCGACGCCGCGGGTGCCGGCTTGGCTTCCGGTTCGGCCACCGCGGTCGAGTCCCCGGCCTTCGGCGCGGCTTCGGTCTGGCTGGCGGCGCGCTCCTCGGCTTCCTTTGCGGCCGTGCCCTTTTCGGGCAGCTTGATCGAGCTCTTGTCGAGCGAGCCGAGCAGCAGCTGGGCCACGTCGAGCACCTCGGCCTTCGGCACGTCGTTGGCCGCGGCGACGTCGTCGACACCGTCGGTGATCATCACTCGGCAGAACGGGCAGCCGGTCGCGATCGCCGATGCGCCGGTGTCCAGTGCCTCTTCTACGCGTTCGTGATTGACGCGCTTGCCGATGTGTTCTTCCATCCACATCCGCGCGCCGCCCGCGCCGCAGCACAGGCCACGGTCGGCGTGCCGGGGCATCTCGGTGAGCTTGGCGCCCGAGGCCCCGATCAGCTCACGCGGCGCCTCGTAGACCTTGTTGTGGCGGCCCAGATAGCAGGGGTCGTGGTAGGTGATGTCTCGCCCACCATCGGGCGAGCTGACCGGCACCAGCTTCTTGTCGCGGAGCAGCCGGTTCAGCAGCTGCGTGTGGTGCAGCACGGTGTAGTTGCCGCCGACCTGCGGGTACTCGCGGCCCAGGGTGTTGAAGCAGTGCGGGCAGGTGACGACGACCTTGCGGTCCACCCGCTCCACACCCTCGAACAGGCCGTTGAGCGTCTCGACGTTTTGCGCGGCCAGCTGCTGGAACAGGAACTCGTTGCCGGAGCGCCTTGCCGAGTCGCCGTTGCAGGTCTCGCCCTCGCCGAGCACCAGGTACTTCACCCCTGCGGCGGCCAGTAGTTCCGCGACGGCCTTGGTGGTCTTCTTCGCGCGGTCCTCGTATGCGCCCGCGCAGCCGACCCAGAACAGGTACTCGTAGCCCTCGAAGGAGTCCACGTCCTTGCCGTACACCGGCACGTCGAAGTCGACCTCGTCGATCCAGTTCGTGCGGTCCTTGGCGTTCTGACCCCACGGATTGCCCTTGGTCTCAAGGTTTTTGAACAGCACGCCGAGCTCGGAGGGGAACTCGGATTCCATCATCACCTGGTAGCGGCGCATGTCGACGATGTGGTCGATGTGCTCGATGTCCACCGGGCACTGCTCGACGCACGCGCCGCACGTGGTGCAGGACCACAGCACGTCGGGATCGATCACGCCGAGCTGTTCGGCGGTGCCGACCAGCGGGCGGGTGGCCTGGGCGGGGCCGGAGCCCATCACCCGTTCGAATCCCGACTCGGGGACGTGGTGTTCCTCGTCGTGCTTCTCGCCGCCCAGCTCCTCGCCGAGTCCGCCTTCCGGCGTGTTCTCCAGCGGCGTTTCCTTGTCACCCAGGATGTACGGCGCCTTGGCGAACAGGTGGTCGCGCAGGTTCATGATCACGAGCTTGGGCGACAGGGGCTTGCCGGTGTTCCAGGCCGGGCACTGCGACTGGCAGCGGCCACACTCCGTACAGGTGGTGAAGTCGAGGTAGCCCTTCCAGGTGAAGTCCTCGATCTTGCCGCGGCCCAGCACGGCGTCCTCGGCGGGATCCTCGAAGTCGACGGGCACGCCCTTGGACTCCACCGGCAGCAGCGGCCCGAGGCCGTTGGGCAGCCGCTTGAACGTGACGTTGATGGGGGCCAGGCCGATGTGCAGGTGCTTGGAGTGCAGCACGATCAGCAGGAAGACCAGCATGACGCCGATGTGCAGCAGCAGTGCGATCGTCTCGATCCACACGTTGGCGGTGTGGCCGAGTGGGTGCAGGATCCAGCCCATCAGCTGTGAGAAGAACGCCCCGTTGCCGTAGGGCAGTGTTCCTTCGTTCACCGCGGCACCGCGGACCAGGGCGTAGGTCCAGATGACGTTGAAGATCATGAACAGGATCAGCCAGGCGCCGCCGGTGTGCGAGCCGTAGAACCGGGAGTCGCGGCCGTGCTTCTTGGGCTCGCGGACGATGCGGATGATCGCGAACGTGGTGATGCCTGCCAGCACGGCGACGGCGAAGAAGTCCTGAATGAAGCCCAGTACGTCCCACGTGCCGATGAGCGGGATGTGGAAGTCGTGCACGAACAGCAGGCCGTACGCCTCGAGGTAGACCGACGCGAGGATGAAGAAGCCCCACATCGTGAAGAAGTGCGCGATACCGGGGATCGACCAGCGCAGCAGCCGGGTTTGCCCGAAGACCTCTTCGAACTGGGTGGTGATGCGCTTGCCGAGGTTGTCCTTGCGGCTGTTCTCGGGGCTCATCTTCTGACCGGAGCGGATCAGATTCGTCAGCCACAGCACGCGTTTGGCGGCGAACACCAGCACTAGCGCCGTCAGTCCGAGACCGACGACAAGCCTGATCAGCATCTGGGTTTCCACCGCGCGCCTCCCGATTCCTAAGTTACCCAAGGGTAACTTATTGAATGTTACTCGTCAGTAACTTTCGCTCGCTGCAGCTCATAGTTGCATCTTGCGGGGAAACGTCGCTACGAAGGTTGCCCTAACTAGGACTTGGGGGCGGTCGCGGTGCCGCCGGCGCCGGTGCCTGCGCCCGAAGTGCCCGTGCCGGACGGGGTGCCGGATTCGGCTCCGCTGGTGCCGGTTCCTCCGGTGCCAGAACCGGTTCCGCCGGTGCCGGTGCCGGTGCCGGTTCCCGTTCCCGTTCCGCCAGTGCCAGTGCCTGTGCCAGTGCCAGTGCCGGTGCCTGTGCCAGTGCCGGTGCCGCCACCCGGTCCCGGGTCGATCGGCGGGGGCTTGGGCGATGTCGGCGGTGATGTCGGAGGAGAGGTCGGCGGCGTCGGAGGCGGGGTGGGATCCGTCGTCGGCGGTTGCTCGGACGTGGTCGGGGGCATGCTCGTCACCGGAGGCGGTGCGTGCGTGACCGGCGCCTGCGGCTGCGGCGCGCGATAGATCCGCGGTGCGGGCTGTTGCACGACGACAGTCGTGACTTGGGGGGCCTGCGGCGCCGGGGTTGCTGGGAGAGTGGCCGGCGCCGCAGGCGGTTGGGAGGTGGTCGTGGTCGTCGAAGTGCTTGCCGCTTCAACGGGCGTCGTGGTGGTGTCGCTGAGCAGCGTGATGCCGAACACCGCCGCGGCAACGGCAGCGGCGACCGCCGACAACCCGAACAGCACCAGTGGGCTGCGCCGGGGCGGCTGCTCGTCCTGCCATTCCTCGCGACGGAAAAGCACCTCGGGACGGGAGTCGGTGACGTCGGGGACATCGGAGTAGGGCTGCACGTCCTCGATGGCGTCGTCCTGGGACCAGGCCAACGGTTCCTCGTGGGCCACCAGGGCAACGGTGGACGCGGCAGCGGCGGGAGCGGTCGGTGTCAGCACGGTGGCCGTGTCGACGACCCGGCTGCGGTGCGCGATCAGCGCCGCGCCCTCGGCAGCGATGAGCTGCGGATGAGCTGTGGTCACCACGGGTGCGCGCAGGTGTTCGGAGAGCCGCTGGGTGACCAGCGGGATGCGGGCCCCGCCGCCGACGGTGGCGACCGCCGAGACACTTGCCATCGGCACGCCGTAGCGCTCGAGCGTTTCCTCAAGCGTCGCAAGGAATTCCGCGAGCGGTGCGGCCATCAGATCCTCGAGCTCGGTGCGATTGACCCGGATGTCGGCGCGCCGGCCAGGGAGTTCTGCGACGACCGCGGTTGCCGTCTCCGCCGACAGCCGCTCCTTGGCGCGGCGGCATTCGTCGCGCAGCCGCGCCAAGGAACCGACCATCGCGGTGCCTGTCGGATCCACGTCGGCAAGCCCGGCGACGACGTGGGTCAACAGCGCCTGATCGATCTGGTCGCCGGAGAAGTCTGGGAAACGCACGGTCTCGCCGAACTGCGAGAAGTCCCGTGCGGCGTTGGCCAGCGTGATGCTGGCGCCGCTGCCGCCGAAGTCGCACAACACGATCACGCCGTGCATGGGCAGACCGGGGTTGGCGCGCAATGCGGTCAGCGCGGCAGTCGCGTCGGAGACCACCGGCGGTGTACCGCGCAGGTTTCTGCGCAGCATGTCGACGACCGACGGCCGCCAGTGCGCGGGCACCGTCACGGCCACGTCCGCCACCGGCATCCCGTCGGTGACCGCTTCGGCCATCGCGCCAAGCGCGTCGGCAAGCAAGTCCTCGGACCGATAGGTGGCGCCGTCGGGTGCCACCAGCGGCACCGGATCGCCGACGCGGTCGACGAACCCGGTGAGGCGCTGGCCGCGCCGCGTCAGCTCGGCGGGACGAATGAGGGCGGTGCGCCCGTCGCGGGTGCCTGCGAGGTTCGTCGCGCCCACCGACAGGCCCATCCAATGCCCGTGGTTGCCTGGGGAATTCAACATGCGAACGACGGTATGGCGATCGGCTGGCCAGCAAATCCGGTGCTAGGCCCGTCAACGAGCGACCCCGTTAGGGGATTTCGATTAGGGGAATTCCGCCCGTTAGGGGCCTAGCCCTGAGGTGTCAGCAGGGCCCGCAGCATCGACAACATCTCCGACCGCGATTCGGCGCCGAGCCTGCGCCGGATCCGGGCGACATGGTGCTCGACGGTCTTGGCCGAGATGAACAACTGGCTGCCGATGTCGCGGTACGGCATGCCGAGCAGCAGCAGCTCGGCGACTTCACGCTCGCGGTCGGACAACCGCGACGAGGCGGGCCGCGACGGGCGCCCCGAATCGGCGATCACGCCCACCGATTCGAGGCCAGGCCCCTCGTCGGTCGCGGCGGTCTGTTTCAGGTCGCGAGCCAGTTGCAGCATTGCGCCGGAGACGCGACCGTCGGGCGTCTGTAGGGCGGCCTGGCTGGCCAACCGGGTGGCATCCCAGGTCAGACCGAACTGCGAAAGACCGCGAGCCGCCGCGGTCACCTCACCGATGTCGACGCTGTTGGCCAGCACCCGCAGCCAGGTGCGTCCGGCCGTGGCCAGCGCCTTGGCGAACGCGCTGTCGGCCGCCGCCGCGGTCAGCGCCTGACCGTGTGGCGCTACGGCTTCCGGTGAATTGGCCAGAATGCCTGCGTGCACGCCCGCCCAGTGCAGCGGCACCGACCACAGCACGGGATTGCCCAACGACGCGAGCAACGCGAACGCCTCGGTCAGGGCGTGTTGCAACCGGTCGACCTGACGCATCCGAGCGGCGGCCACCCACAGCTCGCCAAGCGGCAACAGAGAGAACAGGTCCACCGAGTATTCGGCGAGCACTTCCATCGCGGAGTACCAATGCTTCTGCATGCCACCGCTGTCGCCACTGCGCCTGGCGATCGCCGTCTGCAGCGCGGCGGCCCACAGCGCGTCGCGGCGGTGCAGCGTGGCATCGGCCGTCGAGGCGGCGTCGGCGGCTGCGGCGGCCGACTGCCCGTCCTGCATCCGGACCCAGCCGAGCAGCAGCCGGTGCCGGTATGAATAGAAGGATTCCTCGGCAGCGTCTATCTGGTTGGCCGAACGCACGGCCCTGCCGATCACGCTGCGTGCCCGAACCGGATCGCCGCCGTGCAGCGCGGCCAGTGTTACCAGCGCGGCAGCCGTGTCCGGCGCGACGCCCGCGGGCTGTTGTTCGGCGGTGATCGACTGACCCAGTCGCGCAATAGCAATCGGGAACGGTTGATCCAGGGACAGCAGCAGGCCCTCGGCGAGGCTGCGCGCGGCGCGTGCGGTCGACGTCGGCGGGCCCGCGCTGTCGAGACTGAGTGCAGCCCTTGCGGTTTCGACGTCGCCCGCGCCGACCGCCACGATCGCGCCCGCCGCGCTGACGAACGTGTCGGGATACGGCCCCAGCCAACGGAATAAGTCGGCCCCTTGCGCGGCGCCACCGTCGTGCATTGCGATGCTGGCCGCGATCCGGACCGCGGCCGCACGCTCGGCCTTGTCCTCGGAGCCGAGTAGTTCGTCGGCCAGCCGGCCCGCGGCAGTGCAGTCGCCGGTGAGTGCGAGCGCATCGGCCAGCCGGGTGGACAGCGCCGTGGCGCCCGCGTCCGCGGCGGCCCGGTACAGCCGCGCCGCCTGCGCCGGCTGGCCACGGGTCCGCGACGCCAGCTCGGCAAGTGCATTGGCGAGCCTGTCGTCGCGCAGTCCGTGCTCGCCCATCCGCAATGCGAGATCGGCTGACAGCGTTGATGATTCGATCTGCGACACCAGCAGGGACAGCTCAGTGTCGTGATGGCGAGCCGTGCCGATGATGCCTGCGATGCACTGGTGCACCGACCGCAGGAACGAATGGCTGTGTGAGGGCTCGATCAGGCCGCTGGCACGCGCACGGTCGACAAGCGCCTGCGCCTCGTCGGCGCCGACCCGAAGCGCCGCGGCCACGTCGGCGGGTCCGAGTTCCGGGCTCAGCGACGACACCAGCAGCGTGTCGAGCACCGGTTCGTCGAGCCTGCGCAGCCGTTCGATCAATGCGATCCTGGCGGCCTGCATCATTGCCGTCGCAGGGTCTTCCCTTGCGTCGGGTGCGGCGGCGATCGTGGGTTGCAGCAGGAACGGCAGTCCGGCCGTCGCCACCATCAACGACCGGATGGTCTCGGAAGCCGGTGGGGCGCCCAGTGTTTCGGCTGCCAGCCGGTTGACGTCGGCCGGGCTGAACGCGCCGAGTGGGACGACCGGGTTTTCGCGTTCGATGGCCGTGGCAAGTGAGCGCAGCGCCGCGCGGTGGGCGAGCGGTTCGGCAGCGACCACCACAGTCGATGCCGGATCGGCGACCAGTTCCCCGAGGCGGCCGAGTTCTGCGTCGTCGAGCAGATGCGCGTCGTCGATGACGACCGCCGCGGCCGAGGTGTCGCCCTTCTTCGGCGCCCTCGTCAGCACCGCAACGTCTGCGGCGCGCAGCGCCGAACGGATGGCGGCGAGAACCGAACTCTTACCGGTGCCGATTCCTCCGGACACCAAGATCTTGACGGGGGCGGTCGGCGCGTCGAGTAGCGCTGCCACGGTGTCGCGCGCGGCCGGCGGAATGTCGGTCAGCGATTCTGACGCCGGTCTCGCCATGGTTCAGGAAGTGGTCGTCACCGGCGGCAACGCCGCGGCCGTCGTGGTTGTGACCGGTTGGGTGGTCGTCGTCGTCGGCTTGGTAGTTGTCGTGGTCGGCGGCGTCGTGGTCGTGGTGGTCGTCGTCGTCGTCGTGGTTGTGGTGGTGGTCGTCGTCGTCGTGGTTGTGGTGGTCGGCTCGGTGGTCGTGGTAGTCGAGGGTGGCGGCGGCGCCACCACTGTGGTGCTCGGTTCGCCGTTGGAGCCGGTGACTGTAATCGTTTGCGACTCTTGCGAAGTCGGCGGCTGCCCAGGCGACGGCCCGGTCTCCACATGGGTGGCCGTCTCGGTGACCGGATTGGAGCTGCCGCTGCCACTGGTCAGCGTCACTGCCAATCCACCGATGGCCAGCAGCACCGCCGCGGCGGCCGCCCCGAACAGGATGGGCGGACGCTTGTACCAGGGCAGTGGCCCCGGCTCGGGTTCGTAGCCCTCTTCCTCATGCGCGAATGCGACC
>DATJIX010000322.1:0-20038 GCA_035492865.1 Mycobacterium sp.
ACGGGCCCCGTACGGTGGTTAGCTCGCGGAAGCGTTCAGCCTGCATGAGTTCAAGGTCGAAAGTCATTTCGCCAGCCTCACTTTGACGAAGTGGTGGATGCCGAATCGCGCGAAAGCACGTCGGTGCCGCTCGGACAACTCGGGTGATGCCGTTGCGGCATCGATGATTTCGGGATCAATCACATCGTAGGTTTGACCACCAACCGTCACGATCGCCTTGTCGGCGGCGACCACGTTGCGCAGCCAATCGACTCCTGTGCCATATGGCAGCGGGAGAATGAACCCGTCTGCCACCCGGTCTGCCACCACGGGTGTGGCGTAGCTCTTCCCTGATCGCCGTCCGGTATGTCGGATGACGCCCGCGTACCAGTGCTCGCGGCCAGCGAGGTGGATCATCACAGGGTTGAGCACGTGCTTGTTGAAGTAGCGCACGGCGTCTCGGACCGGCGTCGTCGTGTCATTGACCATTACCTGATGCTGCTCGCCCAGCGCGAGAACCAACCAGGGCCGACCAGACCATGAATTTAGGGACTTATGGCATCTCACCAGGTCAGCGGCGCCAACCCGGTGCCGGCGTTCCCCCTCGGGGCGACTGCACACGGCTTAGGTGACTTTCGTCTCTATCAACGCCGACCCGGCTGGAAAACGATGGAACGCACATGACCGAAAGGGGCGACGATGCCGCCGACCTACCGTGAGCAGCTGGACCGAGAGGAACTCGAGATCATCGCGTGGAGATTTCTCCGCTCAGAGTTCACCGAACAGATTTACGCCGATTGGCCGATCGACAGGCGTGTCGATGCCTTTCTCCTTCACTACGGGCCAACGGAGCTATTGAACGACGGGTCCGCGTATACCGAGCTCCTCGAACGCGTCATGGCGAACATCGGACCTGCGCTGCGCAATGGCACGCTTCCCCCGCCGAACAACTAGGAGTCCACCATGACGGTGATCCACAAGACGGCCAACGATTGGCGAGTCGACCCGAATCTCACCAACTATGAGCAGACCCGGGCAACGTTCGATTGGTCAACGGCGCCCGACCCCTGCCTCGGCATGGCTTCAGGTGGATGCAATATCGCCTACGCGGCCGTCGACCGGCACGCGGACGGGCCTTCGGCGTCACGCACAGCGCTGCGATTCGTGTCCGCGCCTGGCGTGGACAGCTCGGCGGCCACTCACGACGTCAGCTATGCCGAACTGGCGCGTTTGTCCAGGCGATTCACCAACGTGCTGCGGTCACTGGGCGTCAGTAAGGGCGACCGAGTTTTCACACTTATGGGCCGCTCACCGGAGTTGTACATCAGCATCCTTGGTGCGCTGCGAAACGGAAGCGTCGTGTCCCCGTTGTTCTCCGCTTTTGGGCCTGAGCCGATCGCGACGAGGCTCAATATCGGGGAGGCGCAAGTACTGATCACCACGCGGGCTATGTACCAGAAGAAGCTGGCAAAGATCCGGCACCAACTGCCTTCGGTGCGCCACATTTTCGTCGTCGACGATCACGTCGACATCGACGAAGCCCGCGACACTTTGAATTTCTGGCAGCGGATGGACGCCGCCGAAGACGACGCACCAATCGAGCCCACCACGGCCGACGACCCGGCGTTGCTGCACTTCACCAGCGGCACCACGGGCACCCCGAAGGGCGCGCTTCACGTGCACGGTGCCGTGCAAATGCATTACCTGACCGGACTATTTGCCCTCGACCTGCACGCCGACGACATCTACTGGTGTACAGCCGATCCCGGGTGGGTCACGGGAATGTCGTATGGCGTCATCGCCCCGCTGCTGCACGGTGTGACATCGATCGTCGACGAAGCGGAATTCGACGCCGAGCGCTGGTACTCGATACTGCAAACCCAAGGCGTATCCGTCTGGTACACCGCCCCCACGGCCATACGCATGCTGATCAAGGCCGGCCCTGAGCTGGCGGCTCAGTTTCACTTCCCGCGGTTGCGCTTCATCGCCAGCGTCGGTGAACCGTTGAATGCCGAAGCGGTGTGGTGGGGAAAACGGGTACTGGGCTTGCCAATTCACGACAACTGGTGGCAGACCGAAACCGGCGGCATCATGATCGCGAACACGCCGGCATTCGACATCAAACCAGGCTCGATGGGGCGGCCGCTGCCGGGTATCGACGCATATGTGGTGCAACACAACACGGACGGCGGCATCTCGGTGATCAACCAGCCGGATGTCGAGGGTGAACTGGCGCTCAAACCCGGCTGGCCGTCGATGTTCCGAGATTATCTTCATCAGGAAGAGCGTTACCGCAAGTCGTTCGCGAATGGCCTGTACCTGACGGGCGACCTCGTCAAGCGGGACGCGGACGGTTACTTCTGGTTTGTCGGGCGCGCCGATGACGTCATCAAGTCGGCTGGCCACCTGATCGGGCCGTTCGAAGTGGAGAACGCGCTCACCGACCACCAAGCAGTGGCAGAAGCAGCCGTGATCGGCAAACCCGATCCCACCGTCGGTGAACTGGTGAAAGCCTTCGTCACGCTCAAGGACGGGTTCAGCCCTGGCGACGACTTGCGACTTGAGTTACTGGGCCATGCCCGAAAACGATTGGGCGCGGCCGTGGCTCCGAAAGAGATTGAGTTCGTCGAGTCGTTGCCGCACACCCGTAGCGGAAAGATCATGCGGCGTCTGCTGAAGGCCCGTGAACTCGGTCTGCCCGAGGGCGACACCTCCACGGTTGAGACGACGGTCGAACCCAATGCGCAGGTGGTCACGTCATGATTGATCGTAAGCTGGCGCAAGGTTTGCTCTCCGATATGGTGCGCGTGCGGCACATGGAAGAAAAGTGTGCAGAACTCTACGGGGAGACCAAGATTCGTGGCTTCCTGCATCTCTACGTCGGTGAGGAAGCGGTGGCAGCCGGCTCCCTGCGCGCGCTGTCACCCGATGACGCCGTGGTGGCCACCTACCGTGAGCACGCGCATGCATTGCTGTGCGGCATCCCGATGACCTCGATCATGGCGGAGATGTTCGGCAAGCAGGAAGGTTGCTCGCGTGGCCGCGGCGGCTCGATGCATCTGTTCGACGCCGCGACGCGCTTTTATGGTGGGAACGCGATCGTAGCCGGTGGCTTACCCCTTGCGGTCGGATTGGCGTTGGCCGACAAAATGCAGCACCGAAACCGGGTCACTGCATGCTATTTCGGTGATGGAGCAGTCGCCGAGGGGGCTTTCCACGAGACGTTGAACATGGCCGCGCTGTGGCAACTCCCAGTCTTGTTCTGCTGTGAGAACAACCTGTACGCGATGGGCACTGCACTCGAGCGGGCCCAGTCGCAAACCGACCTCACGGCGAAGGCAGCGTCATACAAGGTGCCGACCGCGGCCGTCGATGGGATGGATGTCGTCGCCTGCCATGCCGCGGCGCGGAAGGGTGCCGACCACATTCGCTCAGCGGGTGGGCCATTCTTCATCGAGTTCCGCACGTATCGGTTCCGCGCGCATTCGATGTTCGATCCCGAGTTATACCGGGAAAAGGCCGAAGTCGAAGAATGGCGCAAGCGCGACCCGATCCGAATGTTCAGCGAGCAATGTCTCGAGGACGGCGTCCTCCTCGCCGCCGACATCGCTTCGATTGAGGCGGCAGCCGAACAGGAACTAAGCGACGCGGTCGCCTTCGCTGAGGCTGGAACCTGGGAAGACGTCGACGATCTGGAGCGTGACGTCCTCACGCCGATACCGGAGGTCGCACAGTGAAAACCACTTACCGAACCGCGATTCACGACGCCATGCGTGATGCCCTGAGAGACGACCCGCGAGTCATCCTGATGGGCGAGGACGTCGGGCGGTACGGCGGAACCTATGCGGCATCCAAGGGACTGTTGGAGGAATTCGGTCCCGACCGGGTGCGTGATACGCCGTTATCAGAACTGGGGTTCGTCGGCATTGGCATCGGCGCGGCGCTGGGCGGACTGCGCCCCATCGTCGAAGTCATGACAGTCAACTTCAGCCTGCTGGCACTCGACCAGATCGTCAACACCGCTGCGGCACTGCGGCATATGTCTGGCGGACAGTTCTCTGTTCCACTGGTCGTCCGGATGGCCACCGGGGCGGGCCGCCAGCTCGCCGCTCAACACTCTCACAGCCTGGAGTGCTGGTACGCCCACATTCCCGGCATCAAAGTTGTCGCTCCTGCGACCGTGGAAGATGCCTACGGCATGCTTGGCTCGGCACTCGCCGATCCCGACCCAGTCGTGATTTTCGAGCATGTGCAGCTGTACAACACCGCCACCGACACCGATTCCCTCATTCTGACGGACATTTCACACGCCGCGGTCCGCCGCGACGGGTCCGACGTGACTCTCATAACGTACGGCGGCTGTCTGCCAAAGACGCTCGACGCGGCCAATGAATTGTCGTTGACGGGCATCGACTGCGAGGTGATCGACCTACGAGTACTGCGCCCATTGGACACCGACACGATCATTGAATCGGTCCGTAAGACTCACCGCGCTGTTGTCGTCGACGAGGCTTGGCGGACAGGCAGTCTCGCTGCTGAAGTCAGCGCACGGATCGTCGAGAACGCGTTCTTCGACCTCGACGCGCCAATCGCACGGGTCTGTAGTGCCGAGGTGCCGATGCCGTATGCCAAACACCTCGAACAAGCGGCATTGCCGCAGCCGGACAAGATCGTCGCCGCCGTGCAAGGCCTCTTTGGCGAACAGTCATGATCGAGTTCAAGATGCCCGCCCTCGGGGCCGACATGGACGAGGGGACACTGGACGAGTGGCTGGTCAAACCGGGAGATTCTGTCACTAGGGGCCAAGTGGTCGCGGTCGTCGAGACCACCAAGGCCGCGGTCGAGATCGAGTGCTGGCAGGAAGGGACCGTCCACGAACTGCTGGTGCCGATCGGCGAAACCGTGCAGGTTGGAACGCCATTGGCCACGCTGTCAGCGCCGGGCGAGACCGCAGCAGCGCCTGTCGAGAAACGGGCGAAGCCTGCCAAAGCATCTGCGCCGCACACGTCAGGCAAGGCGACTAAGCCCCCGGCTCCAGTCGCGGGCCCAACCGTCGGCCCCCAGCACCGGCGGTGGGTTTCTCCTGCTGCGCGCCGCCTCGCAGCATCGCTTGCGGTCGATATCGAGAACGTGACTGGCACCGGACCTCAAGGGGCGGTGACGATCAACGATGTCGAACATGCGGCGGCAGCGAGGAAGCCGGAACCCAAGCGCAAGGTGGCAGACCGTGCGACCGAGATGCGCAAGTCCATCGCCGCGGCGATGAGCCGGTCCAAGCGAGAGATACCGCATTACTACCTCGCCGACGAGATGCCGATGGACAAGGCGCTGGCCTGGTTGGCTGAGCGCAATGCTCAACGTTCGATCACAGAGCGCGTGCTGGTTGCCGTGTTGCAGTTGAAGGCGGTCGCACTTGCCGCCCAACGCTTCAGCGAGTTCAACGGTTTTTGGCGCGACGAAGGATTCGAACCTGCGGCCGGCGTGCATGTCGGCGTGGCGATCTCCCTGCGCGGCGGTGGTCTCGTTGCACCCGCGATCCATGACGTCCCCGAGAAGAATCTCGACGAATTGATGGGCAATCTCACCGACCTGGTTGCCCGTGCCCGCGCGGGCTCACTGCGCAGTTCAGAGATGTCGGACCCGTCGATCACGGTCACCAATTTGGGCGATCAGGGCGTCGACACAGTGTTCGGCGTCATCTATCCGCCACAGGTCGCGCTGGTCGGATTCGGCAAACCGGCTCAACGAGTTCGTGCCGTCGACGGCGGAATCCGCATCGCCACGACGGTGCAGTCCACACTGGCCGCCGATCACCGGGCCAGCGACGGCCACCGTGGGGCGCTGTTCCTGGCGGCGATAAACGAGCTGCTCCAGCAGCCCGACCTACTGGAGAAATGAAAAGCAATGACAGAAAACGACTTTCGCAACGAGATCCTGTCGGTGTTGACGACGATCGCTCCTGAAGTCGAATCCGACGACATCGACGACGATATGCTGTTGCGAGACCAAGTCGACCTCGACTCAATGGACTGGCTGAACTTCCTGATCGGCATTCACAAACGTCTGGACGTCGACATCCCCGAGTCGGACTACGCCTCGCTGCGCACGCTCACCGACGTCGTCCGCTACGTGCAACAGCACCAGACAGCAACTCGGAGTTCGTAAGTCAGTTTTGCGGCGGCGCCGTAAGTGAGTCGATGGCACTCTGCAGTTTCGCCGCGACCTCGTCGGCCACCGGGCGCATTTGCGCATCCCGTGTCACGTCGACCAGTACTTGAGGATCCATCGCCTCGATTAGAACCGTGTCGGTCGCGTTCGGATCCGCACGGACGACGACGTTGCATGGCAGCAGCAACCCGATTTGACGATCGATGTCGATCGCACGATGCGCTAGCGGCGGATTGCAGGCCCCGAGGATCAGATAGTCCTCCATATCTTCGTTGAGCTTGGCTTTCAATGTCGCCTTGACATCAATTTCGGTCAGCACGCCGAATCCCTGCGCGGCGAGCGCTTCGCGGGTGCGCCGCACGGCCTCGTCGAACGACGTGTGTAATGCGGTGGACAGTGCGATTCCCATGTCGTTTCCTTTCAGGCAAGCGCGAGGAACAGCTTCTCCAACTCGGCTTCGCTCATCGGCTTCGCGCCGTTGGCCGCTTCACCGGTGACACATTCCCGCAATCCTGTCGCGACGATCTTGAAGCCGGCACGATCCAATGCGCGTGACACCGCGGCGAGCTGGGTTACCACGTCCTTGCAGTCGCGGCCCTGTTCGATCATCGAGATCACGCCTGTCAATTGCCCTTGGGCGCGGCGCAATCTGTTGAGCACCGCCGCAATGGCGTCCTCGTCTCCAACCATGGGTCAACTCCCCTTCCAGAGGTTCACAAATCATGGTACCCGCGGGGGTATATTGTTCGCCTCAAGCCGCAGCGGCGACGCGGTATCGGCTAGCGACCCTGCGCAGCGGACAGTGCGCGTATCGGATGCACATGAACGTCATGCCCGCAGCCACCGCGGTGAGTCCGGCGGCGGCGATACCGAACACGGGGTGGACCTCCTCCCCGAGAATGACCGACGCCATCGCCAGCACAAACCAGCCGAACGCCTTCCGTAGCGCGGCGGGGTTCACAAACGCCGTCAGCCGCGCACCGACGAGTCCACCGATGAGCGCTGCGGCCGTCACAGCCGCGGCGAGGCGCCAGTCGATGTGCACGGCGGACAGATATCCGGCCAGTCCCGCCAACGAGTTCATGGCGATCACCACCAAAGCGGTACCGATCGCGATAGGCATTGGCAGGCCGCCCAGCAGCGCGAGCGCAGGCACCACCAAGAAGCCGCCGCCTGCGCCGACCAAACCGGTCACAAGTCCTACGGCCAGTCCCTGCATCAGCATCTTGAGCACAGGCAGCGATCGCGGCGGTTCGCCACCGACCTCCTTACGGCCGCGCAGCATCGCCGCTGCAGTGGCAATCATGATCACCGCGAAACCGATCAACAGCGCAGTGCCCGGGATGGATCGCGACAGCACGCCGCCGGCGTACGCCCCGGCCATGCCCGCCAAACCGAAAACCAAGCCGGTGCGCCACTGGACGCGACCCGCCCTGGCGTGCGCGACGGCGCCGACAGCGCTGGTGACGCTGACCACCAGCAAGGAGGTGGCGATCGCATGCTTCGCGTCCAGGCCTGCGACGTAGGCCAACAGCGGAACGGTAAGTATCGAGCCGCCGCCGCCGAGGAGACCGAGGGTGACTCCGACAAGTACCGCCAAACCGATCGTCAACGCGACCATCACACATCAACTCGCTGTCTTCTCGCCGGCATCGACGAGCTGTGCGACGACGGTCCGCAGGTCACAATTGGCGCCCCGGTTGTACGGCAGCCGGGCGAGCATCATGCCCATCACGCAGGTGTTGGTCAGCGCCGCGGACACCAGCCCCGCGCCGATCGCAAACGCCACCCACTTCGCGCCCGGCAGCACGATGCTGGCAAGGATGGTCAATGCCACGATCGCGCCTGCGACGAGACGCACTTGGCGCTCCAGGTCCCAACGCTGAGCACCCCGGTTGACCGTGAAACCGTTTGCCTCCCAGGCGGTGACTCCGCCTTCGAGAATGTGCACGTTGTTCAGGCCTGCGCGATGTAGCGCTTCCTCGGCCTGGGCGGCGCGCTGCCCCGAGCGGCATACCAGGACCACGTGTTGATCGAGGTGCGACAGGATCTCGTCGCGGTGCTCGCGCAGCAAGTCGAGCGGGACGTTGTAGGAACCGGGCATGTGAAGCGTGTCGTACTCCCCCGGCGTGCGGACGTCCAGAACGCGTGGTGGCGCCGCGGAGTCCATAAGAATCCGCAGCTCAGCTGAGGTAATCGTGGTCGGCGAGCGCATTACTGTTCCTCCATTTCAATACCCCGCGGGGTATATTTGACTTCATTCTGACATACCCATGGGGGTATGTGCAACGCTGAGGGAATAATATACCCCCGGGGGTACTTGACATACCCATAGGGGTATATGCAGGATGGGTGACAGCCCCGCCCAAGAAGTGAAGGAAAACCGATGATTCTCGAGCAGTACTACATCGAGTGCCTATCGCACGCGTCATACCTGATCGGCGACGAAACAACCGGCCGTGCAGTAGTTGTCGACCCACGCCGGGATATCGACGAGTACCTCGTGGACGCCGCAAAGTACGGTCTGACGATCGAAGGAGTGATCAACACTCACTTCCACGCTGACTTCGTCTCCGGACACCTCGAACTGGTCGAGGCGACCGGAGCATGGATCGGCTTCGGCGAGTCGGCGCAGACCGACTACCCGATTCGCCGGTTGGCCGATGGCGAGCACATCTGCCTGGGGGACGTTGACCTGGAGATCTTGTCGACACCTGGACATACCTGGGAGTCGATCAGCGTAGTGGTGCGGGAACAGGCAGGTGCCCAACCAACTGCGGTGCTGACTGGCGACTCGCTGTTCATCGGCGACGTCGGAAGGCCAGACCTGGTCAACATCGGCACCAGCTCGACCAGCGCGCTGGCACGCGCGATGTACCACACGATCCACGAGAAGCTGCTCAAGCTGCCGGACGAGGTGACCGTCATGCCCGCCCATGGCGCGGGATCGTCGTGCGGCAAGAACCTTTCGACGGAACTCACGTCCACAATTGGCGAGCAGCGCCGCACGAACCCGTCGGTTCAGGCGATGAGCGAAGAAGAGTTCGTCGAGCTGATTACGCACGGGCAGCCGGCGGCTCCGGCGTACTTCTCCGTCGACGCGGCCATGAACAAGCGGGTCCATCCCCTGCTTGAACAGTCACGCAAGATCCCCGCATTGACCCCAGCGCACGTTCGGCAGGCATTGAGCGACGGTGTGCGAGTGGTAGATGCCCGCAGTGTCGAGGAATTCGCCGCGGGTCACCTGCGCGGCTCGGTCAATGTCGGATTCGACGGACGTTTCGCCGAAACCGGTGGCATGGTCGCCGACATCGGCGACAAGATCGCCTTGATCACCTACCCGGGCGAAGAGCAAGATGCCGCTCTCCGGCTGGCTCGTGTCGGCTCAGACAATGCGGTGGGGTTCCTCAATGTGGCTCGCGGGGGCGACTTCCCGGCCGATCTGGCGGACCTGGTGCAAACGTCTCCACGCGTCACTTCCGCCGAAGTCGACGGCCTGCTTGCCGAGGACGCCATTGTTCTTGTCGACATTCGCAATCCGGGTGAGGTCGAACTGGGCCGCATCCCTGGCTCGGTCAATATCCCGCTAGCGCAGTTGCGGAACCGCCTCGACATGTTGCCGACCGACAAGCCGATCGTCGTGCACTGCGCTGGCGGCTGGCGTTCCAGCGTCGCCGCGTCTCTGCTGAGGGCGCAGGGGTTTGAAAACGTGTGGGACCTGACCGGCGGGTACAACGCCTGGCTCGACGCCCACGCGATCGCCTGAATATGGACCACTCACAACGTATTTGAAAGGGGACAACCAATGTCTACCACCAACCTGACCAGATCCAATTTCGAGTCGACTATCGTCGAGAACCCGATCGTGGTGGTCGACTTCTGGGCGTCGTGGTGCGGTCCGTGTCGCGCCTTTGCTCCCGTTTTCGACCGCTCGGCGCAGTCGCATCCAGACATCGTCCACGCCAAGGTCGACACGCAGGCCGAGCAGGAACTCGCTGGACTTCTTGGGATTCAATCGATTCCGACTGTCATGGCATTCCGCGACGGCGTGCTTGTCTACAACCAACCCGGCGCGATGCCGCCCGCCGTTCTCGAGGACGTGATCAACCAGGTGAAGGCCCTCGATATGAATCAGGTACGAGCGAAGATCGCCGCCCGCAGAAATGCAGCAGCCTCATAGAGTCAGAAGGGAACGAATGATGTGCTACCCCGTGCGATGTCCGACCTGCGGCAAGACGGGCTGGGATGGTTGCGGTCAACATGTCGACAGCGTGATGAACTCGGTGCCGCCGCTTCAGCGATGCACGTGTTCCAATGGCCCACGCGCCGCGGAGCGTCGTTAGTCTGTGCGTCCTGCACCGGTCTAAGCGATCCCGTCAGTGTCGCTCGGGATCGCGAAGTGCGGCAATACGATCCCTATACTCGGTTTCGCTGATCTCACCCCGCGCGAAGCGCGCGGCCAGCACCTGCTCCGGAGATGACGGCGGCTGCTGCGCCTGTGGGTCGCCGGACACATACATCACCACAGCAACGATGCCGCCGACAAAGAGCGCCAAGAACAGCACCATCGCGATGCCCATTCCGGTATAGCCCCACCAGCCCATGTCGTGGTCGTACCAGAACATCATGATCGCTCCTTCCGGTGTCAGGTCCATCGTCGTCGCCACATCAGGGTCACCAACAGAGGCAAAGGACCCACGTCAAGTCATGCTTCGTCGGGACCACTGACATCCGACGGAGGGACCAACGGCCCTGCTCAAGCCGATGCTCAGCCCATAGCGTTTGGAGTTGAAGAGCAATGGCGCTCGCCGATGTCGGATGGGAGGACAAAACCATGGACTGGCCGACAGCTGCCGTGCTGATCGCCACGATCATCGCCTTGATGATCGTGGCGACCACCTACATCACGGCTCGCAATTCCAACAAGTGACCGGTACCGACAGATCTTCAATAGAGGAGCACGCAATGCCGAAATCGACCGGGAAGTACGGAATCCTGGTGGCTGTCGATGGATCGCCCGAATCTGACGCCGCCGTCCGCTGGGCGGTCCGTGAAGCCGAGCTTCGCGACTCGTCCGTCACGTTGGCGCATGTCGTGGTGCCGGTGGTGACCAGCTGGCCGGTCCGTTCGTTCCAAGCTGAGTTCAATGCGTGGCAGGAGGACAACGCGCGCCAAGTCCTCGAGCAGGGCCAGAAGATGTTGCGGTCCACGCTTGGCGAATCCGCAACACCCGACGTCCGCACCGAAGTTCTGCATGACTACGCGGTGCCTGCGCTGGTGCGTGCCTCGAAGAAGGCCACGATGATCGTGGTCGGCAGCCGCGGCCTGGGAGCGTTCGGTCGCGCGGTGTTGGGTTCCGTCAGCAGCGGCGTCGTTCACCATGCGCGATGCCCGGTGGCAATCGTCCATGCCGACGACGCGCAATCGCCCGATCACACGTCGCCAGTGGTACTCGGCATTGACGGATCGCCGGCGTCAGAGGCGGCTACCGCGCTTGCGTTCGACGAAGCGTCGCGCCGGCGAGTCGAATTGGTGGCGTTGCACGCCTGGAGCGACGTCGGCGTATTCCCCATTCTGGGGATGGATTGGCATCAGTACGAAGACGAGGGCCACGAGCTTCTTGGCGAGCGCTTGGCGGGCTGGCAAGAACAGTATCCGGACGTGGTCGTCCGACGACGCATCGTCTGCGATCGGCCCGCCCGTTGGTTGATCGAGGAATCCCAACAAGCACAGCTTGTCATCGTCGGAAGTCATGGCCGCGGCGGCTTTCCGGGAATGCTCCTGGGTTCGGTGAGCACTGCGGTCGCTGAGTCGGCGAAGGCCCCCGTGATCGTGGTCCGTGGCAAGCAGGTGCGCTGAGCCATGGCGACATGTCCGAACGGGCACCACAACCCCAAGAACGAACAGTTGTGCGCCGTATGTGATGCGCTGATTGTCTCCACCGAGCGCCGTTCTTTGTCAGGGCGCGCATGGTGGGTCATCATCGCGACGAGCACGGTCGCCGCCATCGTTTTGGCCGCTGTTCTCGGCGTAATTGTCACCCGCCCGGGTGCGCCCGAAATTTCGTCGGCCCCAACGACTGTCGAGAGCAACGCGATGCAGCAATGGTGGTCCGTTGCCCGGGAACACGTCGAAGAATTTCAAACGGCCGTCGATAACACGCGCAGCGGTTTGGCGCGCCAGGACGAACCCCTGTTACGGACATCGTGTCAGGACATGCACGACGCCGGCGGCGTCGCCTTGCGGGCACACCTGCCCGCGCCTGATCCCGATCTCACGTCTGAACTCGACGCTGCCATCAACGATTCCCACGAGGCTGCACATATGTGCCTTGCGGCCATCAGCGGATCCATAAACAACTACTCCGGTGAGTTCAAGGCCGACCTCGATCAGGCCGATATGCACCTCAGGGCCGCTCTCGACATCGTCAGCAAGAAGCTGCTCACGGCTTAACGCCGGCGAACAACGAGGACCGAGGACTCGGCGTGCCGATACACGGGATGACCGTGCGGCCCAACGATTCCGACCAGCTGATCCGCGTCTGAACCACCGATGACGACGAGTTGCACGCGTTCGTGGTGATCCGAGAGAAAGCGGGCGATGTCGTCGTGGGTTGCGACCGGATAGATATGAATCTCTGGATAACGGCGCCTCAGTTCGTCGACTCTGCTTTCCAATTCGTGATCTAGCTTCTTCGATTCCACACCAACGGCAAGTACGGGCGCCTTTCGCACCTCCGCCTCGGTCATCGCCGCGTCGACGACGACTTGATTGTCGGATGCATCGTTCAATGCGACCACCACCCAGTTGATGTCCTGGAGCGGCCTGTCGTGAGGCGCGCGAATGATCGCAACTGAGCAATGCGCCTTCTCCGCGACATCGGCCGCCGTCGACCCCAGCAATGCGCGAGCGTAGCCGCCTATTCCGGTCGACCCGAGACAAACCAAATCGGCATCCACCGACTCGGAGATCAGCTTGACACTGGGAAGCCCCGCCTCGATCACGGTTTCGATCTTGACCGGCTTCCCGGTGGCCTCAACGGCGGATTGTGCTGTGTGAAGTGAGGTTTCGGCGACTTTCAAGTCGCGCCGATACTCCTCCATCGTGGGGTGGTTGTCCTTCATCACGTACACCAACCGCAGCGGCAGGTTTCGGCTCACGGCCTCATCGATCGCCCACTCCACAGCGCGGATCGCCGCCAAAGAACCGTCAATACCCACGACTACCGACATGTGTCGATTGCTTGCCATGGCGATGCCCCCTGTCCAAAGAATGCGAGCAATTGCTGCTCTGCTCAGGCTAGGAAGCGCACAGCATCGTCGGATGGGGTCCTTAGTCCCCCGGGACGCGCAATTGGTCCTTCGTCAGGCGGCAGGGCGAGACATTGCGAGCATGCGCACGTCGACCAACCTGGCGATGTCATTCGCCGTCACGATTCCCACCACCCGTCCTTCGTCGTCCATGACGACCACCCGGCGCCGCGCGGCCGGCTCGATCCGCTCCAGGAGGGCGGTGACCGGCTCGGTGGGACGGGCAGTGGGCACCTGCTCAAGCGGTATCGCGGCATCCGACAACAGGGCCGTCGCGCGCTGGCCGGCTGGTATCCGCCGCAGCTGATCAAGCGTGATCAATCCCGAAATCGTCCCGTCTGCGCGCTCGACCGGATACGACGAATGCCGGTCGCCGAGCAGGTAGTCCCGGATGAAGTCGTCCACCGAGATCCAGCCCGGCGCGGTGTGCGGATGCGCCGTCATCACGTCGGTAACTGTGAGTCCGGCCAGTGATGCGCGGGTACGCACGAAGGCTTCCTCCTCGCGTGCGGCTGTCAGCAGGAACCAGCCGATGAAGGCCATCCATACTCCGCTGACCAACGATCCCAGGAGGAACTCGAGCAGCCCGAGCCCGATGAGGGCGAGGGCGACCGATCGTCCTGCGCGTGCCGCGCCGATGGCGGCCCGGCGGGCATCGCCATACCGATGCCAAAGGTAGGCGCGCAAGATGCGGCCGCCGTCCAACGGTGCACCGGGCAACAGGTTGAACAGCCCGAGGACCAGGTTGATGCCGGCCAGCCACCACACGACCGCGACGACGATGTCCGAGGTTCCGGCGGCCCGCAGGAAAGCGGCCGCGCCGCCGAAGAATGCCGCGAGCGCCAAGCTCATTGCCGGCCCGGCGGCGGCGATCCTAAACTCTATTCCCGGCGTCTTCGCCTCGCTGCCGAGGCGCGACAGGCCGCCGAAGAGCCAGAGCTGCAGGCGCGTGACTTGAATTCCGTTACGACGCGCGACGATGGAATGCGTGAGCTCATGAGCCAACAGCGATGCCAGCAGCACGACAGCGCCGCAGAATCCCGCGACCCAGTAGGTGCTTGACGGGTAGCCGCGCGCCATGTCGGGCAGGAGCGAAGCGAGGCTCCACGTGAACAACCACAGGATCACAAGCACGCTCCAATGGATTCTCACGGGAAACCCGGCTACCTTGCCGACTGGAATTCCGTCATCCATTGGTCGCCTCCAAAACGTTGCGGTACAGCCCGACTAGGACTGGCGGACGACGATCACCGGGGTGCGGACCGCCTGTGCCACCGCCGAACTAACCGACCCGAGCAGCATCCCCGCGAAACCGCCGCGGCCATGGCTCCCAACGACGACAAGCTGAGCCGACTCGGACTCCTCGATGAGTCGGCGAGCGGGCTGGTCCCAAACCAACAATCGCCGGACATGCACATCGGGATAGCGCTCCTGCCAGCCTGCGAGACGCTCGGCCAGGATCTCCTTGGCCGCCCCCTCGCGCGCCGACCATTCCATGCTCGCGATGTCAGACACTTCGGCATCGCTCCATGCATGCAGCGCAATCAGATCGACGCCCCGCCACGACGCCTCATCGAACGCGATTTCCATCGCCGAGTCTGATGTCGGCGAGCCGTCAATACCCACGAGTACGGGCAGCAACTCGGAGCTCATCGCCGACGGGGTTTCGTCATGGATCACCGCGACGGGACACCGCGCATGGCTAATCAGGCCGGCGCTGACCGATCCGAGCAGGCCGCGCCGCAGCGCACCACGTCCTCGGCATCCGGTCACCACCAGTTGCGCTTCTTTCGAGAGATCGACGAGAGTCGGCACCGGTGCGGCGAAGACGAGTTCACTACTCAACGCTGCCGGTCGAACACCGGCGCCGTCGGCAATCCGCATTGCGTCGTCGATTGCCCGACGGCCCCTTGCTTCCTGCTGCTCACGGAGTTCGACTGGGGTGCGCGCCGCGGACGGCCAGACCATCGCGGATGACATGGCGACCGGCGGCGGCGGGGCGGCGTGCACCAGGCAGAGCGCACTGTTGCGCATCGTCGCCTCCGCGGCGGCCCAGCGCACGGCGGCGGTGGACGACGGGGAGCCGTCAACGCCGACGACGATCCCTGCATGTGCGATATCACTTGGCATTTCGATGACCTCCTGCGCCGTGACGTTAGCCGTGGGGCCGAGGCGCGTATGGAGGCATTGGTCTTTAGAAAACATGGTCAAACGGCCCTTCTGCGGGCAAGCCCCGCATTCGTCCGTTATCCGCCGGTGAAATGGTGCGCAATTCCGGACTGCACCGACTCAATGCGCCGTTGTGCGCGCTCGTCCGCCTCGTGTTGTTCTGCCGCCGTGACGACGATGGCATCTGGGCCAGGGAACACGATCGCCACGTGGTCACTGTCGAGCCAGCGCACCACATATGGCGGCGAACCGTCGTCCGAGTGCACCTCGGTGATCAGCCCACGCTGCTCCGGTTGGTCAATGGTGAAGCCCTTCATCACCAGCCAATCGCCGACCTTAGCCCTCATCGTCGAGCTCCCTTCTGCGTCCTTGGACAATCTCCTCGCATCTAGAGATCGCTTTGAAGGGCACCAAGACCCCTGTTCGGTGATCGAAAGTCCTGTACCGATCACTCGGGTCCATCGGCAACCGACCCGGGCCAAAGGTCCCTACGGGTCAGATCCAAGGCGCCGTACGTTTGGCGCTGACGAACCAGCGATCAGAGCTCGCCCAAGTCGCTGACTAGTCAAGTATGCCGCCCGGGGGGAGATACAGAGATGATCAAAATCGCACCATACGGAGACACGTGGTCGCGCCGTGAGATCGATATGGCGATTGGTGTCCTGGTAGGGCTTCGCCATTGCTCCGAACGGCAAGCGTTCGACGAAATAGCCGCTGCCGTCAACCAAACCGGTATGAGCCTGGGCCGTCTGTGCCGCGCGCTGGTTGAATTGGCGAGCGGCACAGGCGAATCCGTCGACGACAGTTCAGCGGTTATCGCGATCTGGGGGGACCTGGTGTGCGGCAACGTTGTCCGCAGCCATTGATCTGGACGCCTATCTGATCATCGCCTCAATCAGGCGATGCCGCCAACTCGCGAAGCCGTGCCACCCCGTGTTCGATTCCTCGAGCCAGCTCGTCTACATCCGGCGCCGCGTCGAAGTCCGCGGTGATACCGAACACGAGTTCGTCGGCATAGCTGACTATCGCGACACCCGTCCTCAACTGCAGCGCGATAGGTGGAATTGGCAGGAAGCGCACAACTTCCCTGCCCATGATCCGTAGCCGTTGCCGCGGACCCGGCACGTTGGTCGCCAGCGCCACCACACCCCGCTGCGGCAGCCGGGTCAACGCTCGGACCGCCCACGCGGTCAGCGGGAACGGTATGGCGCTGGCCGCAGCGAGGAAGACACCTCCGGCTTGACGCTGGCCGCTGGCCTTGGTCCTGGTCAGGCGGCGGTGTACCGCCTGGAGTTGCTCGACCGGGTCGTCCCTGTCGACGGGAAGAAAGGGCAGCATTATGGACACCCGGTTGTCTGCGGCATCAACTTCGTCATTGGAACGCACCGACACGGGCACCAAGGTGCGAAGCGAATTGCGGCGAGGTTTCTCGCCCCTCCGTACCAGCGCCGCCCGGTAACTGTCGGTGATCGCAGCCAACGCAACGTCGTTGAGCGTGACTCCGAACTTTTGGCGAATCTCCATCACGTCAGCAAGGCTGACGCTCGCTGCACTGTAACGCCGCATGGTCGTCACGGGCCCAGCCAGCGATGCCGACCCGGCAGGATGTATCAGGCCAGCTGTGATTTCAATGGCGCCCTCTGCGACCAGCGCGGCCGCTGCAGTCGCACCGGTGGCCAAATGCCATATTCCGCTCGCCCAGTTCATTGGGTTCAGGCTTATTGACGGTAGGCGGATCGGCTCGCCGGACGATTCTTTGGCGGCACGAATCTCGGTGGCGAACGTATTGCCTTCGCCTTCATCGCTGAGCCCGGAGAAGATGTGCATCGTCGCGATACCATCCGCAATGCAGTGATGAATCTTCATCAGCAACGCCCAGTGGTCGTCTGCCAGCCCTTCGATGATCCAGCATTCCCACAGCGGGCGTTCCCGATCCAGGCGCCGCTCCATGACGTCCGCGGCGAAGCGGAACAACGCCGCGTCGTCGCCTGGATGCGGCAGCGCGGCCCGGTGGATGTGGTGCGATAGGTCCATATTCGGATCCTCTACCCACTCCGGCGAGCCGAGGTCGAGAGCGTGGGTGCGCAGCACTTGCGTGAATCGCGGGACCTTGAGGATCCGCTCGCCGATACCGGACACGAACGAGTCGTAATCGGGCGGCGGCCCCTCAATGACCGAGAGGCCGCCAACTGCGAGGCTCACGTGCGGATCGGAGTCCTCGGCTTCGAGAAATCCGGCGTCGAGAGTTGAAAGATGCTCGTTCACAATGTCCTTCACTTCGTTCGATTGCGGAGAATGAGGATCGAGCAGTCGGTGTCGCGGAGCAATTTCCGCATCTTCGGCGCGGTGACTTCTGCCACGAAGTTGCGATTACCGATGCCGACGATGATTGGACCCGTCATGGATTCATTCATCGTGGTTTCCTGCCTGCTTGTGTTCTGCGTACGCTGAGCGGCAGATCATCACCGGGATCGCGGAGTGGTGTAGCAGGTTCAGTCCCGTAGACCCCAGAAGGGCGCTCGCCAACAGACCCCTCCCCCGACTGCCTACGACAATGAGTTGTGCATCCCTGGCGTGCCGTAACAGTGCCCGACTGGGCTTGTCGAGGTCGACGATCTGCGTCACCTCCACGTCAGTGTAGAGGTCGATCAACGGTGTCAACTCCTGTGAAAGACGCTGTCGCTCATCACTTTCCAGCTGCTTCCAGTTGATCATGAACGGCAGTGTGACGTCACCGGCCCGCCGGAGCGTCGACCACGTGTGAACAGCGACGATTCCTACACCAAGCCGGTCCGCGAGCTCGAATGCCGCGGCGACAGAAACGCGACTGTCGTGGTCATGGTCGACGCCAACCACGATGGGCTGTCGTGTCGGCTTCGTCGTTTCACCGCGAAAGGCAACAACGGGGCACGTCGAATGGGTAGCCACCGTAGTGGTGGTCGACCCGATCAAGATCGCCGTGCCGAGCTGCACCTCGTCGCTGCCGAGAACGATGAGTCGCGCATCTCGACTCAGTTCGACCAACGCCTCATCGGCGGGACTATCCATCTCGGTGGTGGTGACACGAAGGCCGTCAAACTCGGATTCAACGGCTTCCTTTGCAGCCTGGAGTATCGCGGTGGCGGACTCGCGCTCCTGTTCCATCTCCATGGCCCGCATCTCAGCGATGGCATCGGTGAGGTTATGACCGAGCGATGGCCTGGCATGCACGATGTTGAGGGATGCCTGCAGTTTCACGGCGACTGCGGCCGCCCAGCGGGCGGCCCGAACAGCGGCGTGGCTCCCGTCGACGCCGACAACGACGGCGTTTGTGGATTCGGCCGTTCGGCTGCCGTTACCTAGATCGCGAGGCAACATATCTCTTGCGCCTCTGCGAGGGAGTCGGCGAGTGGCCGACTGGTGTCGATTCGATGGCCGTCGAACGACTCGGCATCACGCTGGGCCAGCGCCACCGCGATCTCAGCCGTCGCGTCCGACGTTGTATCGGTTCGGTTCTGAACTCTCTCCGAGGCGGTATCCCGGGAGACTGCACACGTGAGTTCGATCATCCTCGAGGCTGTTTCGCTTGCCAGATGGCGGGCGCGCTCACGCTGCAGTGCGTCGCGCCAGGTGCCGTCGAGTATCACCGACCTACCGACGGTGAGCAGTGCACGCGCGCGCCGAATCACCTCGTCGTACACAAGTGAAACGTTCTCGGGCGCGTACAGGCCGGCGTTGAGCTCGCCCACCGGCCCACAGATGACCCCGCCTTGCTCCAGCTCGCGTCGAACATCGTCCGTTGAAATCACCTCTGCGCCAGATTGTTGCGCCAATGCCCTCGACAGCGTCGTCTTTCCGGTGCCGGGCCCTCCGCCGATCAGGATGAGTTGCACGGTGCCTGCTCTTAGGTGGTCCAGCGCAATGCCGAGGTGACGGCCCGCATCCGCCGCCGCGGTCCGACACCCTTGTGTCACGCGAATGCAGTCCACCTTCGCCCGAACTACCGCGCGGTACGCGACATAGAAATCCCAAAGTGCCTGTGGTGCTGCGTCATCGGCACTACGAAGATATTCGTCACGGAAGTGGTCGCCGAGGTCCTTGCGGCCCAAGAACTCCAGATCCATGGCGAGGAAGGCGGCGTCATCGACGCCATCCACATAGCGCAGCCGGTCGTCGAACTCCAGGCAGTCGAGCAGCGCCGGCCCATCGGGCATGCAGAATATGTCGTCTGCCAACAGATCTGCGTGCCCGTCGACGATGCGGCGGTCAGCGATGCGGCGGGCGAACAGCGAAGCGCGGCCCGAGATGAACTGGCTTGCCAATCGCGCTACGTCGGCGATCACTTCTCGCGGAACGATGGTCCCGGAATGTCGCTCCAGTTCAACCAGATTCTGTTGCCATCGTGCCGAGACAGCACGATTCGTGCCCTCGGC
>DATJIX010000323.1:0-15112 GCA_035492865.1 Mycobacterium sp.
CGCCGGTGGGCCGTCGGGCAGCGGGCTGCAGGCGCCGGACGGCCTGGTTCGGCTGGCCGACGAACTGGGCATCGCCGACCGGGTGACGTTCCTGCCGCCGCAGTCCCGCGATCAACTCGTCGAGGTGTTCCGGGCGGCCGATCTGGTCGGCGTGCCGAGCTACTCGGAGTCCTTCGGGCTGGTCGCCATCGAGGCGCAGGCCTGCGGCACCCCGGTGGTGGCCGCCGCGGTCGGCGGCCTGCCGGTCGCGGTGCGTGACGGCGTGACCGGCTCGCTCGTCAACGGTCACGATGTCGATGACTGGGCGCAGGCGATCGACGCGCTGTTCAAGCGCGGCCCGGAGACCATGAGCCGCGCCGCCGTCGAGCACGCGGCGACGTTCTCCTGGGCGCACACCGTCGATGCCCTGCTGGCCAGTTATGGCAGGGCCATCGCCGACTACCGGGCCCGCCACCGAGTGCCCGATGTGACCGCGCGACGCAACGGCCGTCGCTTCTCGATGCGCCGCGGGGTCAGGGCTTGACCACCGACGTCCAGCAAGTCATCGAGAACACCTGCAAGGAGCACGGCCTTGTCTGCACCCCCCACAAGGGCGCACACGGCGGCCTGCCGGGCATCATCGTCGAGCTACCAGGCGAGCGACGGCTCAAGACGAACACCAACCTGTCCATCGGCGAACACTCCGTGCGCGTCGAGGCGTTCGTCTGCCGCAAGCCCGACGAGAACCACGAGGGCGTGTACCGGTTCCTTCTCAAACGCAACCGCAGGCTCTACGGCGTGGCCTACACCCTCGACAACGTCGGCGACATTTACCTGGTCGGCCGGATGGCCCTGGAGTCGGTGACCCCTGACGAGGTCGATCGAATCCTCGGGCAGGTGCTCGAGGCCGTCGACTCGGACTTCAACACCTTGCTGGAGTTGGGTTTTCGGTCGTCGATCCAAAAGGAGTGGGAATGGCGGGTGTCTCGCGGCGAGTCGCTCAAGAACCTGCAGGCGTTCGCGCACCTGATCGACGAGGACGACGATCCAACCGCGGGATAGTCTTCCCACATGGCTGACGCAACCCTGATTCTGCTGCGCCACGGCGAGAGCGACTGGAACGAGAAGAACCTGTTCACCGGATGGGTCGATGTCGACCTCACCGACAAGGGCAGGGCCGAAGCGGTCCGCGCTGGCGAGCTGATCAAGGCGCTGGATCGCCAGCCCGACGTGCTGTACACGTCGCTGCTGCGACGGGCGATCAACACCGCCAATCTCGCGCTGGACGCGGCCGACCGGCATTGGATCCCCGTCCACCGCGACTGGCGGCTCAACGAACGCCACTACGGCGCCCTTCAGGGCCTGAACAAGGCCGAGACCAAGGAGCGCTACGGCGAAGAGCAGTTCATGGCCTGGCGGCGCAGCTACGACACGCCGCCGCCGCCGATCGAGCCGGGGAGCAAGTACAGCCAGGACACCGATCCGCGCTACGCCGACATCAACGGCGGGCCGCTGACCGAATGCCTGAAAGACGTCGTCGAGCGGTTCGTGCCGTACTACGAAGGCACCATCGTGCCTGATCTGCGGGCCGGCAAGACGGTGCTGATCGCCGCGCACGGCAACTCGCTGCGGGCGCTGGTCAAATACCTGGACGGCATGTCTGACGAGGACGTAGTCGGGCTGAACATCCCGACCGGGATCCCGCTCCGCTACGACCTCGACGGCGAGCTGAAGCCCAAGGTCGTCGGCGGGCAGTATCTGGACCCCGAGGCTGCCGCAGCGGGTGCGGCGGCGGTCGCCGCCCAGGGCGCGAAGTAAAGCGCAAGACGGTGCCGCTCGGCAAACTCTGGGTAAACGGCTACCGAACACCTGCGATTGGCCGTGTGACATGTCCCGTTTTGGCCGCACGCTGCTGGGATGACGTTCACCGGATGCGTACGATTTTCGCGTGAGTGTGGTATCGGCGCTCCTACTTGTGGGGGCCGTGGCGCTGCTCGCACTGGGAATCGGTGTGGGGGTGGGGGCGGGCCTTGCCCCGCGCATCCTGGAAAACAGGCGTCGCCGCGCTGCCGAGCAGTCCGGCATCACCGTCTCGCAAATGCTCGAGCACATCGTCTCGGGTTCGCCGGTGGGGATCGTCGTGGTCGACACCTACCGTGACGTCGTCTACACCAATGACCGGGCCCACGAGCTGGGACTGGTCCGCGACCGGCTGCTCGACGACCGCGCCTGGCTGGCCGCCGAGCGCACGCTGGCGACCGGAGAGAGCGGCGAGGTCGACCTGTCGCCGCGCAAACGGGTCAACCCCGGCCGATCCGGGCTGTCGGTCCGTGGGCATGTCCAGCTGCTGACCGAGCAGGATCGCCGGTTCGCCGTCGTCTACGTCGACGATCAGTCCGAGCACGCGCGGATGGAGGCCACCCGCCGCGACTTCGTCGCCAACGTGAGCCACGAACTCAAGACACCTGTCGGCGCGATGGGCGTGCTTGCCGAGGCGCTGCTGGCGTCGGCCGACGATCCCGACACCGTGCGCCGGTTCGCCGAGAAGATGCTCACCGAATCCAACCGGCTGGCCAACATGGTCGGCGAGCTGATCGACCTTTCCAGGTTGCAGGGCGGTGAACGGCTACCCGATCTGGAGGCTGTCGACGTCGACCACGTGGTGGCCGAGGCGCTGTCGCGCTACAAGGTGGCCGCCGACAACGCCGATATCGCCGTCACCACCGACGCCCCGACCGGCTACCGGGTGTACGGCGACCAACCGCTGTTGGTGACCGCCATCGCGAACCTGGTGTCGAATGCAATCGCTTACTCGCCCAAAGGATCTCCGGTGTCGATCAGTCGCCGCAGACGCGGGCCGAACATCGAGATCGCGGTAACCGACCGCGGTATCGGCATTGCACGCGAAGACCAGGAGCGCGTGTTCGAGCGTTTTTTCCGCGTCGACAAGGCGCGCTCGCGCGCCACCGGCGGCACCGGATTGGGCCTGGCGATCGTCAAGCACGTCGCCGCCAATCACAACGGATCCATCCGGCTGTGGAGTCAGCCGGGAACGGGATCGACATTCACCCTGTCGATTCCGGCCTACCCCGATCATGAAGATGAATCGGACGAGCGAGAGGACTAGCCAGACCAATGACCAGTGTGTTGATCGTGGAGGACGAGGAGTCCTTGGCCGATCCCCTGGCCTTTCTCCTTCGCAAGGAGGGCTTTGAGGCCACCGTGGTGGCCGACGGGCCATCGGCTTTGGCGGAATTCGAGCGGGCAGGCGCCGACATCGTGCTGCTGGATCTCATGTTGCCGGGGATGAGCGGCACCGACGTATGCAAGCAATTGCGTTCTCGGTCAAGCGTTCCCGTCATCATGGTGACCGCGCGCGACAGTGAGATCGACAAGGTCGTCGGCCTCGAACTCGGCGCCGACGATTACGTCACCAAGCCGTATTCGGCGCGCGAGCTTATTGCGCGCATACGGGCGGTGCTGCGCCGCGGCAGCGACAGCGACGACTCCGGCATCGGTGACGGCATCTTGGAGGCCGGCCCGGTGCGGATGGACGTCGAGCGCCACGTGGTGTCCGTGAACGGTGAGGCAATCACGTTGCCGCTCAAGGAGTTCGACCTGCTCGAGTACCTGATGCGCAACAGCGGTCGAGTGCTCACCCGCGGACAGTTGATCGACCGGGTGTGGGGTGCCGACTATGTCGGCGACACCAAGACGCTCGACGTTCACGTCAAGCGGCTGCGGAGCAAGATCGAGGGCGACCCGGCCAACCCCGTGCACCTCGTCACCGTGCGCGGTCTGGGGTACAAACTCGAGGGCTGACGTTCGATAAGGCCGAACGTTCCTTACCGCTCGAATTTTCGGCGAATTTTCGAGCGGTACGGAACGTTCGCGGGGGCTAAATCAGCCGTGCTTGCCCGGCTTGCCGGTCCCGCCGTGCAGGCTTCCGGTCGTTCCGGTGCCCTGTCCGCCGGCGCCGCCGTTCCCGCCGGGCGCGCCAAGACCACCGTTGCCGCCGTCGCCTCCGATGGCACCCAAGCCGGTGCCCTTCTTGGTCGACGCGTCGCCACCCTTGCCGCCGTCGCCACCGGTAGCACCCGGCGCGTGACCGTTGCCGCCGACGCCGCCCGGGCCGCCCAGCGCGGTGCCGTCCGGTGTCGAGCCGGTCGAGCCGTTGCCGCCCTTCCCGCCGTTGCCGCCGAGGATTCCGCCGTCTCCGCCGTTTCCACCGACTCCGCCGCCCGACGTGCCGCCGACGGAGGACTCAGCTTTGCCACCCGCACCGCCCTTGCCGCCCTGCCCGGACCCGCGGGCGCTGCCGCCGGTGCCACCCTTGCCACCGGTGGAGTCGCCCTTGCTGGTCAGGCCCGATCCGCCGTCGCCGCCGGCACCGCCCGCGCCCATCAGCCCGCCACCTGCGCCGCCAGTGCCGCCCGTCCCGCCGGTTGCGTTGCCGCCCGCGGCGCCGACGCCGTCACCGCCCTGACCGCCTGCACCGCCGTTACCCGAGATGAGTCCGCCCGAACCACCGTTGCCTCCCCTGCCGCCCTGCGCCGGGGTGCCGTTGCCGGTGCCGATGCTCACCCCTTCGCCGCCCGCACCGCCGTCGCCGAAGAGGCCTGCGTTGCCGCCGCTGCCACCCTGGCCGTTGTTGACGCCGGCGACGCCCTGGCCACCCTTGCCGCCATTGCCCATCAGCAGGCCGCCGCGGCCGCCGTCTTGACCGGGTCCGCCGTCGGCACCGTTGCCGATCAGCAGACCGCCGTTCTCGCCCGGTTCGTCGCCGTTGCTGACGAACACCGCGAACACCGCGCCGAAGATGCCGATCGGGTTGACCGCAGGCCCGGCGGCGGTGGCGAACGGAGCGACCGGAGCCGGTCCGTCGCCGACGACGGCCAGCGCCGGATGGTTTCCGATGACCCGTCCTGGCGTCACACGCTGGGGAATCGCTGGCTGGGACTGCGCCTCAGGTGCGGCTGACGAGCCGACCAGCGGGCTGGTCGCGGCGGTATTCGCTTGGGGCGCAGCGCTTGTCGATGGGCTCGCCGGGTCGACTGTCACCGCTTCGAGGAGGCTGTTGGGCGTCGCGAACGCGCCAGGCGACGGTGTCGAAGCGATAAGCGGCGGCATCGGGATGGACTGGGCCGCGGGTGCGACGGCCTCGCTGAATGCCTCACTGAAATAGCAGGCGCCGGTCGCCGCTACCCCTGTCGCCACAGCCGCGGCGAGCATTGTCTTCCTGGTGACAATCAACACTGTCCGTCCCTTCCGATAAACCGCGCGTTCGCGCGCACCGGAAGGGGATAGGGACGGCGGTTACACCAAGACGTGGCCCCGAAAACTAGGGCGTGATGCCGCCCATGATCTCGAACACCTCAAAGGTGTTGATACCGGCGGTGACTGAGGGGTCGCGCTCGCCGATCGCCAGCACTTCGGCGCGGTCGGCGACCCGCATCACGCCCATGCCCCATACCCCTTCGGGGTCGGCGACGGGGCCGTAGACCAGGACCTTGCCGTCGGCGAGCAGCTGCTGCCAGTAGTCCATGTGGGCGGCCATCGCCGTCTGTTCCTCGGCCGTCATCGTCTGCGCGAAGTCGGCGCGCGGCGGAATCAACCGGAACAGAAAAAGGGTCATTCCGCGGCGCGGGTCGCGGGGTGCACCGCGATCAGCCCTAAACCATTGCGGCGCCTGCACATTGCGGCCAGTTCCGAGTAGGCCTTCTCGCCGAGCAGTTCGGTCAGCTCGGGGCCGTAGGACTCCCACACCTGCTTGGCGCCGACGTGTGCGTTCGGGTCGCCGGTGCAGTACCAGTGCAGGTCCGCACCGCCCTCACCCCAGCCGCGCCGGTCGTATTCGGTGATCCACGTTTTCAGGATCTCCGACCCGTCCGGCCGCTCCACCCATTCCTGCGTGCGGCGGATCGGCAGCTGCCAGCAGACGTCCGGCTTCATCGTCAACGGCTCGACACCCAGCTTGAGCGCCTTGCTGTGCAACGCGCAGCCGATGCCGGCAGGGAAGCCGGGGCGGTTCAGAAAGATGCAGGCGCCCTTGTACTTTCGCGTCCGAAGGTTGGGCTTGTCGTCGTACTCGTCCATCTCGAGGTAGCCCTTTTTGCCGAGCCCCTTGTCGCGGAACTGCCAATCCTCATCGGTCAGCTGCTTGACGGCGTCGTCCAGTCGGGCGCGGTCGTCCTTGTCGGACAGGAACGCGCCGTGCGAGCAGCAGCCGTCGTCGGGCCTGCCCTCGACCGTGCCCTTGCAGGCGGGCGTGCCGAACACGCACGTCCACCGCGATAGCAGCCACGTCATATCGGCGGCGATCAAGTGTTCGGGGTTGTCAGGGTCGTAGAACTCCACCCATTCACGGGCGAAGTCCAGTTCCACCTCACCGGGATGCGATGCGCTCACAAAAGTAAACGGTAAACCCATTAAGTTGAGGACGTGCGATTAGGCGTGCTGGATGTCGGCAGCAATACCGTCCATCTGTTGGTGGTGGACGCGCGTCGCGGCGGGCACCCGACACCGATGAGTTCCACCAAGGCGTCGCTGCGGCTCGCCGAGGCGATCGACGGCTCAGGCAAGCTGACCCGCAAGGGCGCCGACAAACTCGTAAGCACCATCGATGAATTCGCCAAGATCGCGGCCAGTTCCGGCTGCGCCGAGCTGATGGCGTTCGCCACCTCCGCGGTCCGCGACGCCACCAACTCCGAGGATGTGCTCGCCAGGGTGCTCGCCGAAACCGGAGTGGCGCTGCAGGTGCTCAGCGGCGTCGACGAGTCCCGGCTGACGTTCTTGGCGGTGCGCCGGTGGTTCGGGTGGAGCGCCGGGCGCATCATCAACATCGACATCGGCGGCGGTTCGCTCGAACTCTCCAGCGGCGTCGACGAGGAGCCCGAGGTTGCGCTGTCGCTGCCCTTGGGCGCTGGCAGGCTCACCCGCGAATGGCTGCCCGACGATCCGCCGGGCCGCCGCCGCGTGGCCATGCTGCGGGACTGGCTGGCCACCGAGATCGCCGACGCCGGGGCCAAGGTGCTCGACGCCGGAAACCCGGACCTGACCGTGGCAACCTCGAAGACCTTCCGCTCGCTGGCCCGGCTGACCGGCGCGGCGCCCTCCGGTGCCGGTCCGCGGGTGAAGAGGACGCTCACCGCCACCGGCCTCAGACAGCTCATAGCTTTCATCTCTAGGATGACCGCGGCTGACCGTGCCGAGTTGGAAGGAGTGAGCGCAGAGCGGGCGCCACAGATAGTGGCAGGCGCTTTGGTAGCTGAGGCAAGCATGAAGGCTCTCGATATCGATAGCGTGGAGATCTGCCCCTGGGCGTTGCGGGAAGGCCTGATTCTGCGCAAACTCGACAGCGAAGCCGATGGAACGGCCTTGGTGGAGACGTCCGTGCGGGACGCTGGACGAGAGGTAGCTAGGCCCAAAGGCAGCACACGATGACAGGACCAGAAGACCACAGCAGTACGCGACCGATCTCGGTCGCGGAGTTGCTGGCGCGCAACGGCACGATCGGCGCCCCGCCAGTGGGCGGTCGGCGCAGGTTGCGCCGTGGCGACAGCGACGCCGTCACAGTGGCCGAGTTGACCGGCGAGATCCCGATTGTTTCCGGCGATGACGTCGCTGAAAACGAGACAACGCGAACCATTCCCGCGGTAACCGACGAGCCGGTCTCGAGCAACGGCGTCGGCACCCACGTCGACGACGTCGATGCCGAAGAAGCCGAGGCCGAACCGGCCGAAGACGACTATGCCGAAGACGACTATGACGAGGGCGACGACGACTACGCCGACGCGGTCGCCGACTACACCGCCCACCTCGAACAGCGGGACGTCGACGACGATCCGGTGGACTTCTTCACCCCGCCGCCGCGTCGCCCGCAGTACACGCCCGGTCAGCGGCGTTTCGGGTCCGTCGGCCGGGGCGCCGAGCAGATGAGTCCCGATCCGGTCGATGTGGACGACGAAGAACTGGATCTGATCGAGGAGCCGGAGATCGAGGACGAGGACACCGAGGCCTCGTTCAATACGGACGTCGACGCAAGGGAGGACGAGCCGCCGTCGTATCTGCGGTCGTCGGCGGGCACGCTGTTCGGCGGCCAGACCGTCGCCGATGACCTGGCCAGGGGCGGCACGCGGCCGCTGCCCGAGGACATCGACCTCGAGGACGACGAGGTCACCGAGGCGAAGCCTGAGGGCATGTCGTCGTTCCTGCGCGCCGCGTGGGTGGTCGGCCAGTGCATCATCGCCGTCGCCTTCGGTGCGGGCCTGTTCATCGCCTTCGACCAGCTGTGGAAGTGGAACAACATCGTCGCCCTCGTGCTGTCGGTGCTGGTGATCCTCGGCCTGGTGGTCGGCGTGCGCGTGGTCCGCAAGACCGAGGACATCGGCAGCACACTGATCGCGGTGGCCGTCGGAGCGTTGGTCACACTGGGACCGTTGGCGTTGTTGCAGTCGGGCTAGGCTCCCGACACTGTGCGCCCCGCCATCAAGGTTGGTCTGTCGACTGCCTCGGTCTACCCGCTGCGGACCGAGGCCGCCTTCGAATACGCCGCGAAACTGGGCTATGACGGCGTGGAGCTGATGGTGTGGGCGGAAACCGTCAGCCAGGACGTCGACGCGATCGAGCAGATGTCGCTGCGCTACGACATGCCGGTCCTGTCGGTGCACGCGCCTTGCCTGCTGATTTCACAACGGGTGTGGGGCGCCAACCCGATCCCCAAGCTGGAGCGCAGTGTGCGCGCCGCCGAACAGCTCGGCGCGCAGACCGTCGTCGTGCATCCGCCGTTCCGGTGGCAGCGCCGCTACGCGGATGGCTTCTCCGACCAGGTGGCCGAGCTCGAGGCGTCCAGCGACGTGATGGTGGCGGTGGAGAACATGTTTCCGTTCCGCGCCGACCGGTTCTTCGGAGCGGGCCAGACGTCGATCGAGCGGATGCGCAAGCGCGGCGGTAAGCCGGGACCCGGCATCTCGGCGTTCGCGCCGTCCTACGACCCGCTGGACGGCAACCACGCCCATTACACGCTCGACCTGTCGCACACCGCGACCGCAGGCACCGACGCGCTCGACATGGCGCAACGGATGGGCAAGGGGCTGGTGCACCTGCACCTGTGCGACGGCAGCGGCGCCTCGGCCGATGAGCATCTGGTGCCGGGCCGCGGCACCCAGCCGACCGTCGAGGTCTGCGAGATGCTGGCGGCGGGCGACTTCTCCGGGCATGTGATCCTCGAGGTGACCACATCGGGCGCACGCACGGCCAGTGAGCGTGAATCGCTGCTGAAGGAATCGCTGGAGTTCGCCCGCAAGAACCTGCTGCGCTGACCCAAGGACTCACATGCCGGGATCGACCTTGTTCACTGACGCCATGGCGCTCACCCCGGCAGGGGATGGCGTGTATGACGGCGAGCTGAACGAGCACTGGACCATCGGCCCCAAGGTGCACGGCGGCGCGATGCTGGGGCTGTGCGCGAACGCCGCCCGCATCGAGCATGGTGGCGATGTCCAGCCGATCGCGGTGTCGGGCAACTTCCTGTGGGCACCCGATCCCGGCCCCATGCAGGTCGTGACGACCGTGCGTAAACGCGGCCGCCGGGTCAGCCTGATCGACGTCGAACTGAACCAGGGTGAGCGAACAGCGGTGCGCGCGGCCATCACCCTTGGCGACCCGGAACATCATGTGCCACCGCTGTTGTCGGTCAATCCCGTCATTCCGCTGATGCAGCCGGAGCCGCCGCCCGGCCTCGAACCGATCGGCCAAGGGCATCCGATGGAAGACATCGTGCACCTGGCGCACGGCTGCGACATCCGGCCGTCGCTGACGACGTTCACCCCGCGCACCGACGGCGGTCCTCCGATCATCGAATACTGGGTGCGGCCGAAAGGCGTTGCGCCGGATGTGCTGTTCGCGCTGTTGTGCGGAGACGTGTCCGCACCGGTGACGTTCGGGGTGAATCGGATGGGGTGGGCGCCGACGGTTCAGCTCACCGCATACCTGCGCGCACTCCCGGCCGACGGTTGGCTGCGCGTGTTGTGCACCACGGTGCAGATCGGCCAGGACTGGTTCGACGAGGACCACATCGTGGTGGACTGCGAGGGTCACATCGTGGTGCAGAGCCGTCAGCTCGCGATCGTGCCGCCACCCATGCAGTAGCCGTCGGCCGTCTGCAATGCTTGCGCGCATGGCAAGAATCGCGATCGTCGGCGGTGGAAGTATCGGCGAGGCACTGCTATCCGGGCTGCTGCGAGCCGGACGGCAGGTCAAGGACCTGGTGGTCGCCGAGAAGAGCCCGGAACGCGCGAAGTATCTGTCTGACACGTATTCGGTGTTGGTGACGACGGTCGCCGACGCGGTCGACACCGCGACCTATGTGGTCGTCGCCGTCAAGCCCTCCGATGCCGGTGCTGTCGTCAACGAGATCGCCGAAGCGGCGGCGAAGGCCGAAAGCGATGCCGCCGAACAGGTTTTCGTGTCGGTCGTCGCGGGTGTCACCGCGGAGTTCTACGAGAACAAGCTGCCCGCCGGATCGCCGGTGATCCGGGTGATGCCCAACGCGCCGGTCGTCGTAGGCGGGGGCGTCAGCGCCCTGGCGCGCGGCCGGTTCGCCACCGCCGACCACCTCAAGGAGGTGTCGACGATCTTCGACGCGGTCGGCGGCGTGCTGACCGTGCCGGAGTCGCAGCTCGACGCGGTCACCGCGGTGTCGGGCTCGGGGCCCGCGTACTTCTTCCTGTTGGTCGAGGCGCTCGTGGACGCGGGCGTCGCAGCCGGGCTGACCCGGTCCGTGGCGACAGATCTGGTCGTGCAAACGATGGCCGGCTCGGCCGCGATGTTGCTGGAGCGGCTGGACGAGGCTCAGCCCGCCGGCGACGCCGCGATGGGCACCGCGATGGACACCACGGCGGCGCAATTGCGCGCCACTGTTACCTCGCCGGGCGGTACCACCGCCGCTGGGCTGCGCGAACTCGAGCGGGGAGGTTTGCGGGCGGCGGTGGCCGAGGCCGTCGACGCCGCAAAAAGGCGCTCTGAGCAGCTCGGAATTACATCTGAGTAATTAATCAATTTCCCACCGATTAGCCCACACCCGTCGCAGTAACCCCATCCGCCACGCTATTCTCCCAGTGGTAAGCACGGGTTGGTGCCAGCGGTGGGGAAGCCGCTGGGACTGCCCGTGCCTGATGGATTGGGTTGCGATGACGTCTATGAACGGGCCATCGGCGCGGGATTCGGCTAGTGGGAAGGCGGCGCGTGACGCCAGCCCGACCGACGGTCAGCCGCCACGAGCTCAATTTCTCACCGTCGCCGAGGTGGCGAGCCTGATGCGCGTCAGCAAGATGACGGTGTACCGCTTGGTGCACAACGGCGAATTGCCCGCCGTCCGCGTCGGACGCTCGTTCCGGGTGCACGCCAAGGCTGTCCACGACATGTTGGAGAGTTCGTACTTCGACGCGGGCTAGCCGACGGGTTCGGCTGGAGGCGTTTTCCGTTTACCTGTGCCTCTTGGGTAAGGTGTGCGGGTCAAGAGGCTTGAAAAAGCCCAACTGTCTTAGGTAGCGGAGTTCATGGGTTCAGTCATCAAGAAGCGGCGTAAGCGCATGTCGAAGAAGAAGCACCGCAAGCTGCTTCGTCGCACCCGGGTGCAGCGCAGAAAACTCGGCAAGTAGCTTTGGCGCTCGGCCGCTAGTCTGTCCAGATGGATTCTGGGGGGCATTCGAACGGATCCGACCCTCGCGACACCGTCCACTATCCGAAGGTCGTTCTGGTCACGGGGGCGTGCCGTTTTCTCGGTGGATATCTGACCGCACGGCTTGCGCAGAACCCGTTGATCAATCACGTGATCGCAGTCGACGCGATCGCGCCGAGCAAGGATCTGCTGCGACGGATGGGCCGCGCGGAGTTCGTCCGCGCCGACATCCGTAACCCGTTTATCGCCAAGGTGATCCGAAACGGCGGCGTCGACACCGTGGTGCACGCCGCGGCGGCGTCATACGCCCCCCGCTCCGGCGGGCGCGCGGCGCTCAAGGAACTCAACGTGATGGGCGCGATCCAGTTGTTCGCGGCCTGCCAGAAGGCGCCATCGGTGCGCCGCGTCGTACTCAAGTCCACCTCTGAGGTGTACGGCTCGAGCTCGCGCGACCCGGTGATGTTCACCGAGAGCAGCAGCCGGCGCAGGCCACCCGGCGAAGGGTTCGCCCGCGACAGCATCGACATCGAGGGTTACGCCCGTGGCCTGGGCCGACGTCGCCCCGACATCGCGGTCAGCATCCTGCGGCTGGCCAACATGATCGGCCCAGCCATGGACACCGCGCTGTCGCGCTACCTGGCCGGGCCCGTGGTGCCGACGGTCGTCGGCCACGATGCGCGGTTGCAGCTGCTGCACGAGCAGGATGCGCTCGGCGCGCTGGAGCGCGCGACGATGGCGGGCAAGGCGGGCACGTACAACGTCGGCGCGGCAGGCGTGATCATGATGAGTCAGGCCATCCGTCGCTCGGGCCGACTTCCATTGCCGGTGCCGCGGTCCGCGCTGTGGGCTGTTGATTCGCTGAGGCGCGCAACTCGCTACACTGAACTCGATCGGGAGCAGCTTGACTACTTGAGCTATGGCCGGGTGATGGACACGACGCGAATGCGTAACGACCTAGGCTACAGTCCGAAGTGGACCACCGCGGAAGCCTTTGACGATTACGTCCGGGGCCGTGGATTGACACCGATCATCGACCCGCGATGGGTACGCTCAATGGAGAGTCGCGCCGTGTCGGCGGCGCAACGCTGGGGACGCTAGAACAATATTTTTGAAATCGGGTGGGGAGAAGGTACAACGTGGCGGGCGAGCCCAAAGCCAAAGTCATTCCGCTGCACTCTAATTCGGGCCGATCGTCGGCTGCGCGACGCGCTTCTGCAGCGCGCGCGGAAAGCTCACGCCGACATCCATCGCTGCTCACAGACTCCGGCGGACGCGCGTCCGCCGAGCAGATCGCGGCCGTCGTCCGCGAGATAGACCAGCGGCGCAGCGCCGCCGCGGGCACCCCGACCGTCGAAGAGACGCCGTCCGAACTCGCCAAGCGGATCGCCTCCGTCGCCGAGTTCATTCGCAAGCGGATGACGGGTGACTACACCGTCGACGAGTTCGGATTCGACCCCCACCTCAACGACGCAATCTTTTTGCCTTTGCTGCGCGTGTTCTTCAACTCGTGGTTCCGCGTTGAGGTCAGCGGCATCGAGAACCTGCCGCGAACCGGCGCGGCTCTGGTGGTCGCCAACCATGCCGGCGTGCTGCCGTTCGACGGGCTGATGACCGCGGTGGCCGTGCACGACAAGCACCCCACGCATCGCGACCTACGCCTGCTCGCGGCCGACATGGTGTTCGACATGCCGATGCTCGGTCAGGCCGCGCGCAAGGCCGGCCACACCATGGCGTGCACGGCCGACGCGCACCGGCTGCTGGCCGCAGGCGAGCTGACCGCCGTCTTCCCCGAGGGCTACAAGGGTCTTGGTAAGCACTTCAAGGACCGCTACAAGCTGCAGCGCTTCGGCCGCGGCGGCTTCGTCGGGGCCGCGCTGCGGACCAAGGCGCCCATCGTGCCGTGCTCGATCGTCGGCTCGGAGGAGATCTACCCGATGATCGCCGACGTCAAGCTGTTGGCTCGGCTCTTCGGGCTGCCGTACTTCCCGGTCACTCCGCTGTTCCCGCTGGCGGGCCCGGTCGGCATGGTGCCGTTGCCGTCCAAATGGCACATCCAGTTCGGCGAGCCGATCGACACCGCCGACTATGACGAATCGGCCGCTGAGGATCCGATGATCACGTTCGAGCTGACCGACCAGGTCCGCGAAACCATCCAGCAGACGCTGTACCAGTTGTTGGCCAACCGCAGGAACATGTTCCTCGGCTGAGGTGCGACGGGGTGGGCTCAGCTTTCCTTCGAGCTTTGCCCAGCAATCATTTTCGCGATCGCGGCATCGCGCGCGGCGGCGATCTGCGCGCTCACTTCGTCGGCCTCTGAGTCGGTCTCGGCCTCACCCATCACGGTGACGACGCTGGTGATCACCGGCTCGCCGTGCTCGTCGGTCACTTCGCCGCGGATCTCGGTGAGGATCGCGCCGTGCGATTCCATCACCGAATCCAGGTAGGAATCGAAGTACAGCTTGTCGCCGGCCAGGATGGGCCGATGGAAGACCAGCTTCTGGTCGCGGTGCAGCACTCGCTCCATGTTGATCGGCACGTCGAACTGGTTGAAGATCTCGAGCTGCACCTTGCGGCCCGCGACGGCCAGGAACGTCAGTGGCGCGATCAGCGAGTCGTAGCCGTACTCCTGCGCGGCTTCCTCGCTGTAGTGCGCCGGATGCTCGTCCTTGACGGCCTTCGCGAACTCGCGGATCTTCTCCCGGTTGACCTCGAAGTAGTCGGGGTATCGGTAGTGCGTTCCGATGATGTTGTCAGCGATGCCCATACTGCGCGTCTTCCCCTCCAGGTGTTAGCGCGCGAGCCTATCAGCGTAAATTTGCCGGCCCGCCGGCGTGGCCACTCAGCCGCCGTCCTGCCGACGCGAAACGACCGCTGCCAGCGCGCCGCCCACCGCGCCCAGCGCCAGTGCCGACGGCACGCCGATCCTCGCGGCCTTGCGCGCCGTGCGGAAATCGCGGATCTCCCAACCCCGCTCGCGGGCCAGATCGCGCAGGTCGGCGTCGGGGTTGATCGCGACGGCAGTGCCGACCAGCGACAGCATCGGCACGTCGTTGAAACTGTCGGAGTAGGCAGTGCAGCGCTTGAGGTTGAGTCCCTCGCGAATGGCCAGCGACCGCACCGCGTGGGCCTTGCCGGTGCCGTGCAGGATGTCGCCGACCAGCCGACCGGTGAATATCCCGTCGACCGATTCGGCGACCGTGCCGAGCGCCCCGGTCAGCCCCAGCCGCTTGGCGATCGTCGCTGCTAACTCGTAAGGCGTAGCGGTGACGAGCCACACCTGTTGGCCTGCGTCGAGGTGCATCTGCGCCAGCGCGCGAGTGCCCGGCCAGATCTTGTCGGCGATGATCTCGTCGTAGATCTCCTCGCCGACGGCCTCGAGCTCCGCGGTCGAGCGGCCCTCGATGAACGCCAGCGCCTTCGTCTTGCCCGCGGCCACGTCGTCGCTGTTCTCCC
>DATJIX010000324.1:0-5535 GCA_035492865.1 Mycobacterium sp.
ACCGTGGTCGTGCACGTCGATGTCAACGACAAAGCCGCCCAACTGCATCTGGGTCCGCTGCTCACCGACGCCGACCGCCAATACCTGACCTGTGACGCCACCTGCGAAACCTGGTTCGAACGCGACGGGCAGCCCATCGGCGCCGGCCGCGCGACCCGCACCATCAACCGCCGACTGCGCCGCGCCCTCGAACACCGCCACCCCACGTGCGCGGTACCCGGCTGTAGTGCCACCCGCGGTCTGCACGCCCACCACATCCGGCATTGGGAAGACGGCGGCGAAACCGAGCTGGCCAACCTCGTGCTTTTATGCCCGTACCACCACCGGCTACACCATCGCGGTGGCATCACCATCACCGGACCCGCAGACGAACTCGTCGTCACCGACAGTGAGGGCCGAGCGCTGAGCCCAGGATCATTGGCGCGTCCGCCGACTCGCCCCCCGCCCGATGTGCCACCCTGCCCGGGACCCCTCGGCGAACGCGCCGACTGGTGGTGGTACGACCCATTCGAACCCCAACCACCACCAACCAATAACTAGGTCGGTCGCGTACCGTCAGGCGTCGATGTACTCCGCGAGGTGCTGACCGGTCAGCGTCGACCGATCCGCGACGAGTTCAGCAGGCGTGCCCTCGAAGACAATCCGTCCGCCATCGTGGCCGGCGCCAGGGCCCAGATCGACGATCCAGTCGGCGTGCGCCATCACCGCCTGGTGGTGCTCGATGACGATCACCGACTTACCCGCGTCGACAAGCCGGTCGAGCAATGCCAGCAGCTGTTCGACATCGGCGAGATGCAGACCCGACGTGGGCTCGTCGAGGATGTAGACGTCACCCTTGTCGGCCATGTGCGTGGCGAGTTTGAGTCGCTGCCGCTCGCCGCCCGACAGCGTGGTGAGCGGCTGGCCCAGCGACAGGTAGCCCAGTCCGACGTCGGCGAGCCGCTCCAGAACCTTATGAGCGGCGGGCACTTTCGCATCGCCATCGGCGAAGAACCCCAACGCGTCCGTCACCGACATCGCGAGCACCTCGCTGATGTCGCGGCCGCCCAGCTTGTACTCGAGGACGGATGCTTCGAACCGCTTGCCCTCGCATACGTCACACGGCGTGGCGACGCCGGCCATCATCGCCAGGTCGGTGTAAATGACCCCGACGCCATTGCAATTCGGGCATGCGCCTTCGGAGTTCGCACTGAACAACGCCGGCTTCACGCCGTTCTCCTTCGCGAAGGCCTTGCGGATGGGTTCGAGCAGCCCCGTATACGTCGCGGGATTGCTCCGTCGGGAACCGCGAATCGGTGTCTGGTCCATCGCCACCACGCCGTCCCGGCCTGCCACGGACCCATGGATCAGCGAGCTCTTGCCCGAGCCCGCGACTCCGGTCACAACGACCAACACTCCGAGCGGAATGTCGACGTCGACGTGCTGCAAGTTGTGCGTGTCCGCACCGCGGATCTCCAAGCTGCCGCTGGCTTTTCGCGTTGCCTCTTTGAGTGTGGCCCGGTCGTCCAGATGCCTGCCGGTGAGCGTTCCGCTCCCCCGCAACTCCTCGACGGTGCCCTCGAAGACCACTTCCCCGCCCGCGGCACCCGCGCCGGGCCCGAGGTCGATGACGTGGTCGGCGATCGCGATCGCCTCGGGCTTGTGCTCCACGACGAGCACCGTGTTGCCCTTGTCGCGCAGTTGCAGCAGCAGGTCGTTCATCCGTTGAATGTCGTGGGGATGCAGGCCGATCGTCGGCTCGTCGAACACGTAGCTGATGTCGGTCAGTGACGATCCGAGGTGACGCACCATCTTGACCCGCTGCGCCTCACCACCCGACAGCGTTCCGGATGGACGGTCGAGAGACAGGTAGCCCAGCCCGATCTCGACGAACGAATCGAGGCTGTGCTGCAACGCCTCCAACAACGGCGCCACGGATGGCTCGGTCAAGCCTTTCACCCACTCGGCGAGGTCGCTGATCTGCATCGCGCATGCGTCCGCGATGCTGAGCTTCTTGATCTTCGACGACCGGGCCAGCTCGGACAGTCGGGTTCCGTCGCACTCCGGGCAGATCGTGAATGTCACTGCTCGCTCGACGAACGCACGGATGTGGGGCTGCATCGCGTCGACGTCCTTGGACAGCATCGACTTCTGGATGGTGGGGATCAGCCCCGAGTACGTCAGGTTGACGCCGTCGACCTTGATCTTGGTCGGCTCCTTGTAGAGCAGGGCGTCCAGTTCCTTCTTGGCGTACTTGCGGATCGGCTTGTCCGGATCGAAAAAGCCACAGCCCCGGAAGATCCGGCCATACCAGCCGTCCATGCTGTAGCCGGGGATGATCAGCGCACCCTCGTTGAGCGACTTGGTGTCGTCGTACAACGCGGACAAATCGAAGTCGTTGACCGAGCCCCTGCCCTCGCAGCGCGGGCACATACCGCCGGTGATGCTGAAGTCACGACGCTCTTTGACGGTCTTGCCGCCCCGCTCGAACGTCACCGCTCCCGCGCCGCTGATCGAGGCGACGTTGAAGGAGAACGCCTGCGGCGAACCGATGTGTGGTTCGCCGAGCCTGCTGAACAGGATGCGCAGCATTGCGTTGGCGTCGGTGGCCGTGCCGACCGTGGAGCGGGGGTCGGTGCCCAACCGCTCCTGGCCGACGACGATCGCGGTGGTCAGCCCCTCCAGCACGTCGACGTCGGGCCGCGCCAGCGTTGGCATGAAACCCTGCACGAACGCGCTGTATGTCTCGTTGATCAGCCGCTGCGACTCCGCAGCGATCGTGTCGAACACCAGCGAGCTTTTACCCGACCCCGAGACGCCGGTGAACACCGTCAACCGACGCTTCGGCAGGTCGACGTTGACGTCCTTGAGGTTGTTCTCGCGTGCGCCGTGCACGCGGATCACTTCATGGCTGTCCGCCGCGTGCAGCGCAGGCTTCTTTTTCGTCGCGGCCATGCTTCAGCGCAGCTCCTGGATGCGGACCATGTTGCCTGCGGGGTCGCGCAAGGCGCAGTCACGCACGCCGTACGGCTGCTCGGTCGGCTCCTGGACCACCTCGACCTGCACGTTTTCCGAGCCGGCCTGCACCTGCTCGAAAGTGGCATCGAGGTCCTTGGTGGCCAGGTTGAGCTGACCGAAAGTTCCCTTGGCCATCATCTCGGCGATGAGGCGGCGCTCGTCGTCGGTGAGGCCGGGAGTGGCCGTCGGCGGGTACAGCACGACGTTCGTGTCGGGCTGGTTGGGCGGGCCGACCGTGATCCACCGCATCTTGCCGTTCCCGACATCGAGGCGGACCTCGAAGCCGAGGGCGTCGCGATAGAACGCCAGCGACTCTTCCGGGTCGTCGAGCGGCAACATGCTGGAGTGAATGGTGAGGTTCATGTCGCTCACGTTATGTGCAGCCGAGTGGCGGGCGCTTCTCGATTCCTGATCGGTCTGGTGACTTGCTTCTCCACGCACGACGGGAGTGCGCCAACCGCACCAGTGGCCTGTTCGCGATAGGCGCTCGGCGAGACGCCGACCAGCTCGGTGAACCGGGTGCTGAACGTGCCCAGCGATGAGCATCCGACCGCGAAGCAGACCTCGGTGACGCTCATGTGGCCACCGCGCAGTAGGGCCATCGCGCGCTCGATGCGCCGCGTCATCAGATAGGAGTACGGCGATTCGCCATAGGCGAGTTTGAACTGGCGCGACAGGTGGCCTGCCGACATGTTGACGCCACGTGCCAGCGCCTCGACGTCCAGTGGCTGCGCGTACTCGCGGTCCATCCGGTCGCGGACACGGCGAAGCAGCTTGAGGTCGCGCAGGCGCTGCTCCTCGGACGACGAGCTGGTCACACCTGGATCGTACGTCGCGGGTTTACGTCCAGAATTCGTTCATGGGTTGGGCGAATTCGTCGTTCTGCGTCAGCGGCGGAAGGCCGAGCGACAGTTCGATGGTGCGCAACAGGCTGTAGTGGTCGTAGCGGTCGTCGGCGACGAATGCGCCGGGGCGCATGCCGCCAGTCACCGCGCCCGGTGACGGGATGACGACCGTGACGATGTGATTGCCCTGGTTGCCGATGCCCAGTGAAATGTTGTTGTAGTCCTCGTCGAACGTCAGGAAGATGGCGCTTTTCTCGTCGGGATCATTCCACGTGTTCGAGTCCGTGATGATCGGCAGCGTCTCCTTGAGCCATGCGTCGCCCGCCGCCACGTTGTACTGGTGCCCGCCGAGCACTTTCGGGGTGAGCTGGCTCAACGCCCAGCTGATGACGCCGACGAGAGTATCGGTGGGTCCCTCCATATTGGTCCCGTCATCCGCCGCGAACCACGCGAAATCCGGCGCAGCCTCCGGGTCGACCAGGTCGCCCGCCATCTGCGTGAGATCGAACAAGTGGCCGGCAACACGGGTCGGGTCGCTGTAGATGTCGTGGAAGGCGAGGAACGGCAGCCGGTCGGTCGGCGTGCTGTAGCCACCCCCACCTTCCATGTAGCCGGCCCAGGTTTTCTTCGCCAGTTCGATGTTGTCGGCCAGGTTGAGCGCCGGGTCGAAACAGTCCGCCGGGCAGTTGTAATTGAACCCGAAGTCCGAACCCCCAACGATCGGATAGTAATTCGGGTCGCTCGGGTGGGTAAGCGCATAGTAGTTCGACGCGAACCCATAGCTGTCGATCAGCCCGTTGAGGAAGGGCGCGTTCGGGCTGCCGACGATGTCACCGAATCCCTTGTTCTCCATGTAGACCATGAAGACGTGGTCGAGTGGGCGGACCGTCGACACCGGAGGGGCGAGTGGCGCCGGGGCCAGGTTTGCGGCCCCGACGGTGAACGACAGGTTGTCGGCGTAGGCGTTGTTGTAGTTGCCGAGCACCGGGTTGGAGTCCCTCAGCGTCACGACCACGCGCGCAGTGCGGGTGCCCACCGGAATCGTTCCGGTGGTCTGGCGTTCGCGAAGCCCGGTCTGGAACCAGCGGTCCAGCACGGTGACCGGACGGATCCTGCCGGTGCCCAGCGTGACCCCGCCCGCATCGAGGAACTCGACCCTGACCGAGGCCGCAGACGGATCGATGGTGAACCCGCCGAGTTCTCCACTGAGCGCGTAAGGCACTGCACCGCCGTCGATTTCGGCTGCCGCGGCGGCCAGGTTGACGGTTTGACTGAGCGTGGACGTGGCAACGGGACCACCACCGAAGAATTGCTCACCGCTGTCCGGCGGAGCACTCGCCGCACGGGGGAATCCGAGAAACGCCGGGAAGGTTGGCCCAGGCGATGACGTCGGCCACGGAAACCGGCGCAGCGTGCCGTATTCGATGACGGTCGGGGCGCCCGTCACCGTCCATCCCGGCAGCGTCACCGAGCTGTATCCAGACAACGATGGATCGCCGAGTTCGGCGCCCGGGTTGACCAACAGGTTAGGACCCTCCACGGTGAGCGCGGGGACGTGCTGCACGCCAGCCGGAGCGAGACTGGAAAACGTCTGCTCGATCTCCCGACGCACCCACGCCAACATGGTCCAGAGCACCGGCTCCTGAACTGGCGCTAAGGGATTGGCGGTCATCAACGGGCCTGCGCCGACCCA
>DATJIX010000325.1:0-2826 GCA_035492865.1 Mycobacterium sp.
CAAGTCCGGCGATCCCGCGGCCCGCGCGGCCGCGATCGTCAAGGCAACGACTTTCTACGACGACCCCGACGTGCTGGCCAAGGTGTCGCGCGGGCTGGGGGAGGCCATGGTCGGCATCAACGTGGAGGACATCGCGGCCCCGCACAGGCTTGCCGAACGCGGCTGGTAAACACACTGCATGGCGATCGAAGAGATCCTTGGTCTCGAACAACTCGAGGTCAACATCTACCGCGGAAGCGTCTTCAGTCCTGAGTCCGGCTTCTTCCAGCGCACGTTCGGCGGCCACGTGGCGGGCCAGTCGTTGGTGTCGGCGGTACGCACCGTCGACGAGCGCTTCGCGGTGCATTCCCTGCACGGCTACTTCCTGCGGCCGGGAGATGCCAAGGCGCCCACCGTCTTTATCGTCGAACGTCTCCGCGACGGTGGATCGTTCGCCACCAGGCGGGTGAACGCGATCCAGCACGGCGAGACCATCTTCTCGATGTCCGCGTCGTTTCAGACCGACCAGAGCGGCATCGAGCACCAGGACGCGATGCCCTTCGCGCCGCCGCCCGACGACCTGCCCGGCTTCATCTCGAAAGGCGGGGCGTTCGACGACGCCGGCTTCGCCCAGTTCGCGGAGTGGGATGTGCGGATCGTGCCGCGCGACCAGATGAAGCTGCTGCCGGGTAAGGCGTCCCAGCAGCAGGTGTGGTTCAGGCACCGCGACCCGCTGCCCGATGATCACGTGCTGCACATCTGCGCGCTTGCCTACATGAGCGACCTGACGCTGCTGGGCTCGGCGCAGGTGAACCACATCGAGGAACGCAAGCACCTGATGGTCGCCTCGCTGGACCACGCGATGTGGTTCATGCGGTCGTTCCGCGCCGACGAGTGGCTGCTGTATGACCAGTCGTCGCCATCGGCGTGCGGAGGCCGGGCGCTGACCCAGGGCAAGATCTTCACCCAGACCGGCGAGATGGTGGCGGCCGTGATGCAGGAGGGGCTCACTCGCTACCAGCGCGACTTCAAGCCATGAGCCCGCCACGCGTCGGCGTCCTCGCGCTGCAGGGCGACACCCGCGAGCACCTCGCCGCGCTGCGCGAGGCGGGAGCAGACGCGACGACCGTTCGCCGTATCAGCGAGCTCGAGTCGGTCGATGCGCTGGTGATACCCGGTGGCGAGTCCACCACGATGAGTCACCTGCTACGCGAGTTCGAACTGCTCGAGCCGTTGCGGGCGCGCCTGGCCGAGGGCATGCCGGCATACGGCTCGTGTGCCGGGATGATCCTGCTGGCCACCGAGATTCTGGATGCGGGTGCTGAAGGTCGCGAAGCCGTCCCGCTGAAGGCAATCGATATGACGGTGCGGCGCAACGCCTTTGGCCGTCAAGTCGACTCGTTCGAGGGTGACTTTCCGTTCGAGGGGCTCGACGACCGGGTGCACGCGGTGTTCATCCGGGCACCGTGGGTCGAACGCGTCGGCCCCGAGGTGCAGGTGCTTGGCCGGGCCGGCGATCATATCGTCGCGGTGCGGCAGGGCCGGATGCTGGCGACGGCGTTTCATCCCGAGATGACGGGCGACCGTCGCATCCACAAGCTGTTCGTCGACATGCTCTAGCCGTCAGCGACTCACGAGTCGCATCCCGGGGCCGCCGCATCCTCGGAGAGCGGCGTGCCAGCAGGGTTGATGTAGATGATCTCGAGAATCACCGGGGTTTGACCAAGGTTGCGGCCGATGTGCACGTGATCGGCGCCGCTTGGCTCTGTGATCACCGCGCCCGCACCGTAGACGCCGTCGACCGAACAGTCGGACGCGTAATGGGTGAGCGTGCCCTGTTTGACGGTGCCGACCAAAGTGCCGTCATGCCAATGCCATCCGGTGCTGCCGCCGGGAGCGATCGTGATGTCTCGGATGATGTAGTCGCGGCCGTCCACCGACGATTTGGTGATCTCCTTCGAGTCCACTCCCGATCCGGGCGTGGCCGCCGCAACGGATGTCGATGCGGCTGCCATCAGGACCGTCGCGAGTGCGAATGGCCCAGCGAAGCGTTGAAATGTCACGGCGTAACAACTTTGGCAACAAGCGCATCCAACTTCGCGTCGAGTGCCCGGGCTGCATCGAGCAGCGGCGGATTTTCTTCGGTCACCATGAGCGATGACGGCCGGATGTACGTGACGCTGCTGCGGTTGTCGGGTTCGTCGAGCACGAGGATCTCCACCGGCGCGAACAGCGCGGCGGTGACGTCGTGCCGAATCATCGTGATGGCGATCAGCGGGTTTCCGAGGATGACCCGCAACGCTTTTCGGTTCACACCCGCTGTCGGGAGCCATCCCCCGTGGTCGAATGCGGCGAACAACATGAACCCGCTCGGCCCGACGTGGGGCTCAACCTTGTGCTGGTAGTCCTCCCACGTCTGCGATGCCGACGGGAAGTCGTTGATCGGCACGGGAGTGCTGCCGATGTCGGCGAACAAGGCCGCGACGAGTTCGTCGTACGGCTTATCGCTTTCGGCTCGCACGCGAACACCGTCGAACTGGGTGGAGTGAATGTTAGGCGCTGACATCGCAGACCTCCTCTTTGATTAGGGTCATAGCGCTTACAACGCATCCGGCCGAGAAATTTTCACACCGTGCCGAGGGCGATGAGTTTCGACGGGTCGCTTTGTCGGCGCCAGCCGGTGCGCCGGCGATCGAGCGGTGCCGCACAGGTCTGACACCAGTCGGCGTTTTCGGACCGCGACCCGCACACCACACACTCCACCAGCAGCGTCCCACCGTCGGCGATCGGCGATGAGGTGTGGTTGGAGCCCCATCGCGCGAGGGCGTGCAGTACCGGCAGCGTGTC
>DATJIX010000326.1:0-4490 GCA_035492865.1 Mycobacterium sp.
ACACGCGACTCCCCCGCCCGATCGTCAACCGGACAGTGGCCGCGAGTAGATCACCCGCGTGCGGAACACGATGTCCTGCAACGACCTTCGCTGCCGGTCGATCACCACCCACAACAGGCCGATCGGGAACAGCACGCAGCCCATCGCCCGCAGCAATCCGACGGACAGCCGCACTCGCTGCGACCGTCGCCCGACGACGCGCAGGCCCATCGCCACCGCGCCCGCGGTGGATCCCGAGACCGTCCAGCATCCCGTGAGGTAGAGCACCGCGACGACAAAGGTGACCACCGTCGAGAACACCGCGTTCAGCGACGGCAGGCTGAAGGCCGCCGGCGAATACACAAGCCTCACCAGAACCAGTCCGCCGTACAGCGCGCTCATGATCAGCAGGACCACCACCAGGTCGATGACAGCGGCCAGCCCCCGGGTGATGATCCCGGCCGCCCGCTCTCCATCGGGCTCCGATTCCGATGAGGTCAACGGCTTTCCCGGTTACGCCCGAGCATGCGGTCGACGATTCCGGCCACCACGTCGTCGGCGCGCTCACCCTGCGTACGAACGTCGGTCATCACCTCGGCGGTCATCGAATTCGTCGACTCGCGAATGATCGCGGGCAGGTCGACGCCCTCGATCACCCTGTCGGCCAAGGCGATCAGGTCGACCCGATTGATCACCGCATCGATGTCGAGATCGGCTGCCAGGGCGTCGATATCCACGCGCTCGCGCACGAGCGCGTTCAGGTCAAGCTCGTCGAGAACCCGGTCCACCAGCCGGACCGCGACCGACGCCACCAGCGCCATGAACTGATCGGCGCTCTCGGCCACCCACCGATCGCCCCGCTCGGACAGTTCGGTGACGCCGCGGCGCATCAACGGGCCGAACACCGGCACTCGCTCCGCGACGCGGTAGGCGGCGCCCGCGACGTCCACCGCCATCGCCGCCGTACCCACGGCGGCCGCAACCACCGGGTTCTTCAGCAGGTCGACGTCGGTAGCCACCACCGCATCGTAGATCCGGTGTCGCACGAATCGGACGGATCGGGTGCCGCGGCCTGGGAATTGCCGTTCCCGCGCGCCCGCATCGCTTCGAGCTAGACGACGCCGATCACGACCTCATTGCGCCGGCGGAACGGCAAGGTCCACGGCGGGTCGTACAGCCACGTTGCAGGCGACCCCTCCGTCTCGAAGCCATACTCCCGCAGTTCTTGGCGCAGTTCCTCGGTGCGCGTCGCGATCACCTCCGGACTCGCAGTGCCGGTGAACCTCAACACCGCCACCGATTCCGCAGGCACCGTCACCAACCGCACCCGGTCGTCCTTCGGCTCCGGCAACGACTCCAATGTGGAACCGGCCGGCATGTAGAACCGGACCGCCCAACCCGACGACGACGACGAGCTGCTGACCGGTGCCGTCATCGCGATCCGCTGACTGCTGGCCTGTTGCTGCCCGACCGGAGCCGTCATGTCGATGCGGGCGCCGGCGCGGTTCTTGCCGAAGATGTAGGAAGCCAGCCGCCGGAATCCCTCACTGCGCGCGGACGTCTCGTCACCGTCTACCACCGTTTCCGCGGCGATCCGTGGCCCGTACCGCCGGATCTCCACCTGCTTCGTCAACTGCTCCGACTGGTACGACGGTTCCTCCACGGTCCTGATGCCCACTACCGAGCCAATCGACTCGACCACTTGCACAAGCGATCTGGTGATCTTGCCTATCATTGCAACCCTTTCTGATGTTCGGACGCCACGCAATCCACACCGCAGCACCACCGGCCGCCAGCGCCAGGACGAGCGCCGCGGTGTGCGTGGCGGTCATGAACGCGGCGACCGCCGCGTCGTTGATCCCTTGTCCGTTGGCCCCCAACGTCCGCGCCACTTCAAGCGCCTGCCCCGGTGACTCTGTGACCACCGTCCGCAGTGGCTCCGGCAGCGGCGGCAACCCGGATGCGACAGTGCGGCTGTAGCGTTCGGCCATCACCGACCCGGCGACGGCGATGCCCATCGCCGCTCCGATCTCACGGGCCACATCGTTGATCGCCGACCCCAGACCCTGCCGCTCGTCGCGGACCGTGGCCATGATCGCCGACGTGGCCGACGCGGTGCACACTCCGATGCCCGACCCGATCACCAACACCGTCACTGCCAGCAGAACATACGGCGAATTCCGTTGCAGCAAAAGCATGCTGGCGAATCCCACCGCGATCAGGCCGAGGCCGCCTGTGAACACTGTCCGCAGACCCAATCGCGGGGCGAAGCGAAACGACAGCGCCGAGAGCAGCACCACCGGCAGCGCGAACGGCGCGAATGCCAACGCCGCCGACAACGCTGAGTAGCCCAGGATCAACTGGGCGTACTGCATCGCCAGATAGAAGAAGCCGAACGTCGATGCGAACAACACCGCGATCGTCGCCACCGCGGCAGCGAAACGCTTGTCGGCGAACAGCGCGACGTCCAGCAGTGGCGCCGGGCGCCGACGCTCGACGACGACGAACAGCCAGCCAAGCGCGGCACCAGCCACCAGCCCCGCCGCGGTCAGCGGATGGTCCCAGCCGCGGTGCGGCGCGCCAAGCAACGTCATGACCACCACCGCGATCGCCGCCGCGATCAACACCGACCCCACCCAGTCCACCCGTGGAGCGTCGGCGTTCACCGACGGCGGCACCGCACACGCCGTCGCCGCGACGACGACTGCCGCTGCACCGAGCGCCCAACAGATGGCACGCCAGTCCGAAACTTGCAGCAGCAGAGCAGAACCCAGCATGCCCGCCACTCCCGCGCAACCGGCCACCGCTGCCCACAATCCGACCACCCTGGCACGCATATTGGGCGGACACGCCTGCCCCATCAGTGCCAGCGTGGCCGGCATGACGAAGGCAGCACCCGCGCCCGCGGCGATGCGCCACGCGACGATCGCATCGGGCCCGTCGCTGAACGCCTGCGCGATCGACGCGACCGCGAACACGCTCAGCCCGCCCAACAACGCCGCGCGCCGCCCGTACCGGTCGCCGATCGCACCGGCAGGCAGCAGCAGGCACGCCAGCGCCACCGTGTAACCGTCCACGATCCACGTCAGCTGCGTCTGGGAGGCCGACGTGGCGCGGGCGATGTCGCCGAGTGCGGTGTTGAACGCCACCATCGAGCCGACCACCAGCGCCACCCCGGCGCAGCCAACGAGCAGCGTCGGGGTGTGCTGACCGGTGCGCCTATCGCTCATTTCCCGTCGGCGCGAGCGTGTTTCGGCCTACTGCTGTCCGCGGCCTTCTTGGTTGTGGTGTCGGTGTCCGACTTCGCTGCCGCGGTTGACTGAGATGCCGTCTGCTCCGAGGTCGACGCCGCCGTCCGTTGCGTCGTGGCCGACGTCGTGGTCTTCGCGGTGGGCGAGCTTGCGTAGCGCAGACCGATGTTGAACACGCCGATGGTGTAGTTGCCGGTGTTGAAGAAGCCGACGTTGCCGGTTCCGTTGTTTCCGACACCGAGGTTGAGCGTGCCCGTGTTGGCGATGCCGAAGTTGCGCACGCCGGTGTTGTTCACGCCGACATTGAAATTCCCGCGATTGCGGAGGCCGATGTTGAAGTTGCCGTCGTTGGCCCCACCGATGTTGAAGTCGCCGGTGTTGGCCACGCCGATGTTGAAGTTGCCGTCGTTGGACGCCCCCGTATTGGCGGTGCCCTTGTTGGCCAGCCCCGTGTTGAAGTTCCCGACGTTGCCCGCGCCGAGGTTCGGCGTTCCCGTCAGCACGCTCAGCTGAATGCCCGGGCTCGCCGGCGCGGCCGCGACGACGGCGGAAGGCTCAGGCTCCGCGGCGACCGGCGTGGCCGCTGCGACGAGCGGCGCCGGTGCCACGACGGGGCTCGGCGCGGGAGTGATGACCGGGACGACGGCGGCGGCCGGTGCGACCGCGGCTTGCAACGCTGCAGGCGTAGGCGGTGCCGCCGGGTTGGACGCAATGATCCCGGCACCGATAACGGACACGCCTGCCATCAAATAAGTGCAGGTCTTGGGCAGATTCATCTCGAGACTCCTTCTGTTCGACAGCGGTGAACCTGTGTACCCCGCCAACAGTGATTCGATGCAGAATCGATGCAGGATGGGTGCAAAATTTGACCCGCCGATCGACTATTCGCTCAGCGTCGATCTCGTTCGACGCTATTTCGCGATGAACTGACTAGGGCGACACCGACACCGTGGTCACGGGTGTCTCGATCACCGGCGCAGGCGCGGGCTTTTCGATGACGGGAGCGGGTGCCGGCGCCTCGACGACCGGCGCTGGCGCCGGCGCCACGGCGGGCGCCGTGTAGGCAGGCTCCGGCGCTGCCGTGATTGCGGGAGCCTGCGTGACTGCGGGTGCCTGCGTCACCGGCGGCACTGTCTTCGGAATGACCGTCGGAATAGTCGTGGGCTCCGACGTCGACGTCGTCGGCTCAGTGGTCGTCGTTGTCGGCGTGGTCGTCGTGGTCGTCGGCGTCGTCGTAGTCGTCGTCGGCGTGGTGGTGGT
>DATJIX010000327.1:0-4979 GCA_035492865.1 Mycobacterium sp.
CCGGTGCACTGGCAGCAGTGGACCCCCGAGGCGTTGGCCGAGGCGGCCGCGCGCGACGTGCCGATCCTGCTGTCGGTGGGGTACGCCGCGTGTCACTGGTGCCACGTGATGGCCCATGAGTCGTTCGAGGACGAACAGGTCGCCGCGGTGATGAACGACGGCTTCGTCAACATCAAGGTCGATCGTGAGGAGCGTCCGGACCTCGACGCGGTGTACATGAACGCCACCGTCGCGCTGACCGGCCAGGGCGGCTGGCCGATGACGTGTTTCCTCACCCCCGACGGCAGGCCGTTCTTCTGCGGCACGTATTACCCGAAACCGAACTTCCTGCAATTGCTCGCCGCCGTCACCGAGACCTGGCAGACCCGGCGCGGCGAGGTGGAGGAGGCCTCCGACCGCATCGCGGGGGAGCTGCGGTCGATGGCTCAGGGCCTTCCCGGCGGTGGACCGCCGGTGCAGCCCGCACTGTGCGACCACGCCGTCGCCGCGGCCCTTCAGGACGAGGACGTCGAGCGAGGGGGATTCGGCGGAGCGCCGAAGTTCCCGCCGTCGGCGCTGCTGGAAGCGCTGCTACGCAGCCACGAACGAACCGGCGACATCCTGCCGTTGGAGGCTGTGGAGCGGACCTGCACGGCGATGGCGCGTGGCGGCATCTACGACCAGCTCGCAGGCGGCTTCGCCCGATACAGCGTCGACGCGTCCTGGGTGGTACCGCATTTCGAGAAGATGCTCTACGACAACGCGCTACTGCTTCGGGTCTACGCCCACTGGTTCCGTCGTAGCGGTAATCCGTTGGCGCGCAAAGTGGCCGACGAGACGGCGCGGTTCATGATCGACGGTCTGGGCGCTGACCACATGTTCACCTCATCGCTGGACGCCGACTCCGACGGTGTCGAGGGACTGACCTACGTGTGGACACCCGCGCAGCTGCGCGAGGTGCTGGGCGACGACGACGGACGTTGGTCGGCAACACTTTTCAACGTAACCGAGGCCGGGACGTTCGAACACGGCAGCTCGGTGCTGCAGTTGCAGGCTGACCCCGACGACGACCCCCGTTTCGAGCGGGTTCGCGCGGCATTGCTGGCTGCCCGGCTGACCCGGCCGCAGCCCGGCCGCGACGACAAGGTCGTCACCGCGTGGAACGGGCTGGCGATCACCGCGCTCGCCGAGGCCGGTGTCGCTCTCGATGAACCCGAATTCCTGGACGCCGCAACACAATGCGCGCGCTCGATCGTCGACCTTCATGTGGTGGACGGTCGATTGCGGCGGGCCAGCCTCGGTGGCCGGGTCGGCGACAGCGCGGCCATCCTCGAGGACCACGCGACGCTGGCCACCGGGCTTTTGACGCTGTATCAGCTGACGAACGACGCGTCGTGGCTGAACGCGGCCACCGGCCTGCTCGACGTCGCGCTCGATCACTTCACCGATCCGGACCGCGTGGGGCGCTGGTTCGACACCGCCGACGACGCCGAACAGCTGATGGTCCGGCCCGCCGACCCACTCGACGGTGCCACGCCGTCGGGCGCATCGACGATCGCCGAAGCGCTGCAGCTGGCCGCCCATCTGGCGCCGCACGGCGACCGTTACGCCGCCGCGGCCGACGCCACGTTGGCGGGCGCGACGCCGATCCTTGCCCGGCTGGCCCGCTCGGGCGGGCACTGGCTTGCGGTCGCGGAAGCCGCGGTGCGCGGGCCCATCCAGATCGCGGTGGCCTGCGATCCGGAGCACTCGGAATTGCTCTCCGCTGCACGCGAATTGGCCCCCGGCGGGGCTGTTGTCGTTGGCGGTGCTGTGAACTCCTCGGAGCTTCTGCTCGACCGCGACCGGGTCAACGGCTCCGATGCCGCCTACGTCTGCCGTGGCAGAACGTGCGACCTACCAGTCACCACAATCGCCGAATTGACGACGGCGCTGAGGTAGCGTCTCGGCCATGTCGAGCCCCGAAGACAACGCGAAAACCGTCAATCGCTATCTGGAAACCGTGTCGCTGGGACGGCCCGACGACATCGCCGCCCTCTACGCCGAGGACGCCACCGTCGAGGATCCCGTCGGCGGCGAGGTGCACATCGGGCGCCAGGCGATCCGCGGCTTCTACAAGGCCGTCGAGGGCGCCAACAGCACCACCGAGGTCGTGACGCTGCGCGCGCTCGGCAACGAGGCGGCGTTCTTCTGGAAGCTGAGCATCCACGGCATGACCATCGAGATCATCAGCACGATGACGTTCGACGACGAGGGCAAGATCGCGTCGATGAAGGCCTATTGGGGCCCGGAAAACATCACCCAGGGTTGAGTGATTTGTGTGCGTTCAGGAGCGCTGAGCGCTCGAAAACGCACACAAATCGCTAGAAGACGGCGAACCACATCGCGATGTAGTGGCAGATCGCCGCGACCGCGGTGCACGCGTGGAAGAACTCGTGGTGGCCGAACGTGGTCGGCCACGGGTTGGGCCACTTCAGCGCGTACAGGACGCCGCCGATGGAATACAGCGCGCCGCCGACGATCAGCAACACCAGCGCGGCGACACCCGCGCCCTCCATGATCGGTCCGACGAACCACGCGGCGACCCAGCCGAGCAGGATGTAGAGCGGCACCCCGACCCAGCGCGGCGCCGACGGCCAGAACATCTTGAGGAACACACCCGCGATCGCGCCGCCCCACACGATCCAGAACAGCACCCAGCCCTTCTCCGACGGCAGCGCCAGCAGGGCGAATGGGGTGTAACTGCCCGCGATGAAGATGAAGATCATCGAGTGGTCGGCGCGCTTCATCCATTTGCGCGCGTTCTCCGACTTCCAGGTGACTCGGTGATAGGTGCCGCTGACCGCGAACATGGCCACGATCGTGAAGGTGTAGAGCAGCGTGGCCAGCCCCGCGCGGGTCGACTCCACCGCCCAGGACACCGAGACCAGCGCGGCCCCTGCGATGAATGCGACCACGGCGCCGTACACGTGGATCCAGCCACGAAGCCGCGGCTTGCCGAGGAACTGGGCGACTCCGTCGGCGACCGCCTCGGGCAGGTCCTCGGCGTAGACGCGCGGCGGTTGTTGCTGAGCCTCGTCGGCAGTGTCGATCTGGGCCATGTCACCTCCCTCAATGCCATGGGGGTTTCCGATGGTCACAGTAGTCTGGTTCTTCGTGGACATCATTCCTCCTCGCCTCAAGGAACCGATGTACCGCCTCTACGAGATGCGGCTACGTCAGGGACTGGAGTCCTCGAAAACTGAACTGCCCCGCCACATCGCGGTGCTGTGTGACGGTAACCGACGATGGGCACGTGATGCCGGTCACGATGACGTCAGCTACGGCTACCGGATGGGTGCCCGCAAGATCGCCGAGATGCTGCGCTGGTGTCAGGAAGCCGGCATCGAGATGGCCACGGTGTACCTGCTCTCCACCGAAAACCTGCAGCGTGACCCGGGCGAGCTGGCGTCGCTCATCGAGATCATCACCGACGTCACCGAGGAGATCTGCGCCCCTGCGAACCGGTGGAGCGTGCGCACGGTCGGTGACCTCGAACTGATCGGCGAGGAGCCCGCGCGCAGGCTGCGCGAGGCTGTCGAATCGACGAACGGCAACGGCAGTGGCTTCCACGTCAACCTCGCGGTCGGCTACGGCGGGCGTCAGGAGATCGTCGACGCGGTGCGGGCGCTGCTTGGCAAGGAACTGGCCAACGGTGCCAGCGGCGACCAGCTGATCGAGGCAATCACCGCCGAGGCGATCTCGGAAAACCTCTACACCTCAGGCATGCCCGACCCCGATCTGGTGATTCGCACCTCGGGGGAGCAGCGGCTGTCGGGCTTCCTGCTGTGGCAGAGCGCCTACTCCGAGATGTGGTTCACGGAGGCCTACTGGCCGGAGTTCCGACGGGTGGACTTCCTGCGTGCGCTTCGCGATTACACCGCGCGCCACCGTCGGTACGGCATGTAGTGCAACACTTGAACCATGGCTGCGCTGTCAGCGGTGGTCTTCTCGCTCAGCTGGTGGTTGGGCCTGTACCTGCTGGCCCGCGATCCACGTAAGCCCGTCTTGGTGTTGGCCGCGGTCGGGCTGACCAGTTTCGCGGTGGTGGTGGCGCTCGACGCGGTGCGGGTGACGAGCGGCCTGGATGCACTGAGCAGCGTCGAGATCTATCTGGTCGCGGTGCCGGGCATCGCGTGGTTCGCAGTCCTGCTTGAACTGTGCAGGCCATCAGACAGCTGGCGCAGCCGGGCCGGCGAGATCACGCTCGTAGCCGGTGTCGGCGCCGTCGCGCTGTTCGGCGCCGTGATGGCGGGCAACGTCGACGGCCCGGTGCGGCTCGGCCACTGGGTGATGTTCGCGGCCATCTCGTTGTCCACGCTTGGCGCGATGATCGTGGCGGTGCTGCAGCGCTCGCCGGGGCGGGTCGCGGGCCTCGTCGTGATCGGCACGTTGTTCTTCGCGCTCGCCAACGCGATCGTCGTGATCCCGCTGGGTCTGGTGCCGAGCTGGATCGCCTTGGCGTCCACGGGATTCGACGTCGGTGTGCTCGGCTTGGCCGTCGCGATGTGGGACGCGTTCGACGAGGGGCAGGCGCTGCGGGCCGACATGCTGCGGTCGTTCGCGGCGACGGCCGTGGTGGCCCTGTTGTTCGGCGGTCAGCTGTTGATCGGCCTTGCGGTCTCGGGTCAGCAGACCGCGTTGACCGTGCTGTTGTTCACCAGCCTGGGCATCGCGATCGCGATCAACGTGCTGGCCGACCCGCTGGCCGGGCTGCTCGACCGGCTGGCGTTCTCCCGCTCACCCGGCCTGCGGGCCGACCGCGCCGCGCTGCGCGACGCCGAGGCCGCGCTGCCGAGACGCTCGGCCAACCCGCTCGACGGTGTCGACGACGACGCCTTCGTCCGGCTCACCCGCCGCGCGCTCGGCCACTACGGCGACCTGTCCAAGCTCGTCGCCAGCCCGCTGACCGCGCTGCCGATCATCGAGGAACGGCTGACCGCCCGCGGTGCGCAAGACGC
>DATJIX010000328.1:0-14245 GCA_035492865.1 Mycobacterium sp.
CCTGCAGGTTCCGGTGCTGGGCACCATCACCGGCACTGTGGTCGCGACCGACCCGGATGGCGACCCGCTCACCTTCACCTACACGCAACCGACGAACGGCGGCCTCGTCGTGGTGACGAACGTGCCGCTGACCAACCAGTACGCCTACGTCTACACCCCGCCACTACTCGGCGGCGGCGGCTCCAACTCATTCACCATCACCTTCGACGACACCGGTGTCGGCGACCACTTCTACGCCCCCGACGGGCACCAAACGACCTACACCGTCAACCTCAACACCGCGACCGCGACCGTCGGAGCGAGGGACAGTATCGGTGTGGTGCGCGGCGGCTTCACCGGCGGCACCGCGGGGCAGACCTTCAGTCTCGCGAACGGCAACACCCCGGGTGCGACGGCCACGTCGGCGTTCACCAGCCTCGGTGGCATCGTCAGCATGAACACGACCACCGGCAACTGGACCTACGTCCCTGCGGTGTCCGGCCACAACATCCTCGGAGTGCCTGACAACACAGACACTTTCGTGGTGACCGTCGACGACGGCACCGGTGGCGCGATCCAGACCACGGTGTCGGTCGGGGCGGACCTCGGCATCGCGGTGACCGGAGCGACCACGAATGCGTCCAACGGCGCATACAGCGGCGGGCTGAACATTCCGGTAGGCGACAACGGATTGTTGACCTACTCGGCGGGCAGCACGGTTCCGACCAAGGGCGACGTGTTCGTCAACGGCAACGGCGGCTTCATCTACACGCCGACGCCTGCGGCGCGGCACGCCGCCGCGGCCAATAACGCGACTGCCGCCGACAAGATCGACACGTTCACCATCAAGGCCACCATGGACGGCCGGTCGATCACGGTTGCCACCGTGACGGTGAACATCTTGTCCTTCAACAACGCTCCAACGGGGGGGACGCCGACCTTCGGGACTGCCGACGCCAACGGCGTCATCTCGGGCTCGCTGACAGGGGTCACGGACGCAGACTCCGACACGCTGACCTATTCCGGTTCGGCAAGCCACGGCAGCGTCGTCTTCAACGGCACCAACTTCACCTACACGCCGACGCTGTCGGCACGGCATGACGCGGCCGCCGACAATGCCAGCACTGCCACTAAGCAGGACACCATCACCCTCACCGTCGACGACGGCCACGGTGGCACGAAGACGTTCAGCAGCGGGGCGTTCAACATCACGACGCAGAACACGCTCCCGACGCACGGCGCCGTCACCTTGGCCACCACTGTCAACGTGCCACTGGTGAGCAGTTTGAGGACGTGGACCATCACGAATCCGGCGGACGCCGACAGCGACACGATCACCTATTCGGTGAAGACACTGCCGGGAGGAGTCAACGTGCCGGTGGTGGCCAACAACGTCGTCACGCTCGTCACCTTGTTGAGTGCCAGTTCGGGCAGCTTCATCGTCACGATGAACGATGGACACGGCGGCAAGGTGGATGTTCCGCTCAGCTGGCCCTAGCGACCGGTAAAGGCCCAGGTGACGGGAGCCGCAATAACTATCCAGCCGCCGTGGTTCATACTGATGTGATGACGAGGCTGGACTCCGTGGAGCGCGCGGTTGCCGACATCGCCGCCGGTAAGGCCGTCGTCGTCATCGACGACGAGGACCGCGAGAACGAAGGCGACCTCATCTTCGCCGCCGAAAAGGCCACTCCGGAACTCGTCGCGTTTATGGTCCGATACACCTCGGGCTACCTGTGTGTGCCGTTGGACGGCGAAGTCTGCGACCGGCTGGGACTGCTGCCGATGTACGCGGTCAACCAGGACAAGCACGGCACCGCCTATACGGTTACGGTCGACGCGAAAAGCGGTGTGGGAACCGGTATTTCGGCCTCAGACCGCGCGACGACGATGCGGCTGCTCGCCGACCCGTCAAGCGTCGCTGAAGATTTCACCAAGCCAGGGCATGTGGTCCCGCTGCGCGCGAAGGACGGTGGCGTGCTGCGCCGCCCCGGCCACACCGAGGCCGCCGTCGACCTGGCCAGGCTCGCCGGTCTGCAGCCCGCGGGCGCGATCTGCGAGATCGTCAGCCAGAAGGACGAAGGAGCGATGGCGCAGACCGATGAGCTGCGCGTTTTCGCCGACGAGCACGACCTCGCGCTGATCTCCATCGCCGACCTGATCGAATGGCGCCGCAAGCACGAAAAGCACATCGAGCGCATCGCCGAGGCCCGCATTCCGACCCGCCACGGTGAATTCCGGGCCGTCGGCTACACCAGCATCTACGAGGACGTCGAGCACGTGGCGCTGGTCCGCGGTGACATCGCAGGACCGCACGGCGACGGCCACGACGTGTTGGTGCGCGTGCACTCCGAGTGCCTCACCGGCGACGTGTTCGGCTCCCGCCGCTGCGACTGCGGCCCGCAGCTGGACGCCGCGCTGGCCATGGTCGCCCGCGAGGGTCGCGGGGTGGTGCTCTACATGCGCGGCCACGAGGGCCGTGGCATCGGCCTGATGCACAAGCTGCAGGCCTATCAGCTGCAGGACGCCGGCGACGACACCGTGGACGCCAACCTCAAGCTGGGCCTGCCTGCCGACGCCCGCGATTACGGCATCGGCGCACAGATCCTCGTCGACCTCGGTGTGCGGTCCATGCGGCTGCTGACCAACAACCCCGCCAAGCGGGTCGGCCTCGACGGGTACGGGCTGCACATCATCGAGCGGGTGCCGCTGCCGGTACGCGCCAACGCGGAGAACATCCGCTACCTGATGACCAAGCGGGACCGGATGGGCCACGATCTGGTCGGCCTCGAGGACTACGACGAAGCCGTGCCCGGCGAGTTCGGCGGAGCTTTGTGAGCAGCCAGAGCGGAGCTCTGAATTGAGCGGAGGCGCCGGAGTTCCCGATCTGCCACAACTCGACGCGTCGGAACTGACGCTGGCGATTGTGGCCAGCACCTGGCACCCGACGATCTGCGACGCGCTGCTCGACGGCGCCCGCAAGGTCGCGGCGGAGGCAGGCATCGACAACCCGACCGTCGTTCGCGTGCTGGGTGCCATCGAAATCCCGGTCGTGGCGCAGGCGCTGGCCGCCTCCCACGACGCGGTGGTGGCGCTCGGCGTGGTGATCCGTGGTGAGACACCGCATTTCGATTACGTCTGTGACGCGGTCACCCAGGGGCTGACGCGGGTGTCGCTCGACGAGTCCACCCCGGTGGCCAATGGCGTGCTGACCACGAACACCGAGCAACAGGCCCTGGACCGGGCGGGGCTGCCGGACTCGGCAGAGGACAAGGGTGCGCAGGCCGCTGCCGCGGCGCTTTCGACGGCGCTGACGCTGCGTGATCTGAGGTCATGAGCGACTGGGATGTCGAGATACGGCCTCATCTGACACCGTATTTCGCCTACGGCGCGGCCGCTTTGATATTGGCCGTGCACATCGCTGTCGGCGCGCTGCTGAAGATCTCGTCGACGGGTGTGATCTTTCAGACCGCCGACCAGGTCGCGATCGCGCTGCTCGGTGCCGTCATCGCATGCGCGGTGCTGTTGTTCGCCCGGCCACGGCTCCGAGTCGGCGCCGCCGGCATCGCAGTGCGAAATCTGTTCGGCTACAAGCTGATTCCGTGGACCGACGTGGTGGATGTGTCGTTTCCCCGCGGTGCCCGCTGGGCCAGGGTCGACCTGCCCGACGACGAGTACATTCCGGTGATGGCCATCCAGGCCGTCGACAAGGAGCGGGCCGTCGACGCGATGGACCGCGTGCGGGACTTGCTGGACCGATACCGGCCCGACATCAACTCACGCTGAGCGTCATCGCGACTTCACCACGGTCACTTGTACCTTCGGCCGTGTTCAGGGCGAAGCCCAGGCTTTCGTAGACACCACGGGCCACCGCGTTGCCTTCTGCCACCCGCAAGGTGACGGTGCGCGCCCGACGGTCGCGGGCCCAGTCCACCGCCGCGGCGACCAGAGCGCGCGCCAGGCCCTGCCCACGGGCGGTCGGGTCGAGCCACAACGAATACAGGTAGACGGTGTCGGCGTTCTCCAGCTGTGCGCCGATCAGCCCGACGGGGTGATTGTCGCCCATCAGCGCCGCGAACTGGGCGTGATCGCGCAGCCGTCGGCGCCATTGTGCGGCGGTGAACGTCACTTCGTGTTGATACTGCGGGTCGCTCTCGCCGAGGGAATCGGTCAACGCCCGCAACCGAATACCGGCGAACACCCGCCAATCCGACTCGGTCAACCTGGCGACGCGGGCCGTGGTTGCTGTCACCGGAAGGGGCCCATCACAACACCCTCGCGGCGAGGGTCGGCGCCCCCCACCCAGCCCCCGGCGTCACGCACGATCGCCGAAAGGCCACTGGACTGGTCGGCAAGGTCGACCTGGTGGCCGAGCTTGCGCAAACCCTGCACCAGCGGGTCGTGGTCCCCGTTGTCCGAGGTGTCGATGTCGGGGTGTTCCCCACCCACATTCGTCTTGGGCGTATTCGCGGCACCGAAGTCGACGGCGGAGACCGCCTGCTGCGGATCGAGTCCCCAATCGATCATTCCGACAAGGGTTTTCACGACGAACTGGATGATGACGGCGCCGCCGGGGGAGCCTGCCACCGCGTAGAGCTGTCTCTTGGCCTTTGCCGGATCGGTCAGATTGAACACCAAGGTGGGCGCCATCGTGCTGCGGGGGCGCTTGCCCGGTTCGACCCGATTGGGCACCGGCACACCGTCCTTGGTGGGCTCGGCGGAGAAATCGGTCAGCTGGTTGTTGAGGATGAACCCGTCGACCATGTGGAACGACCCGAAGGCCGATTCGACCGTGGTGGTCATCGACGCGGCGTTGCCCTGCCCGTCGACGATGCTGATCTGGCTGGTGCCGTGCTCGGGTATCGGAGGCGCGGGCGTCGTCGGCGCGCCGAACTCACCGGGCTTCGCCGTGCCCATCGTGTGCTGTTCGGAAATCAGCGCCGCCCGGCCGGCGAGGTAGTCACTGCCCAGCAAGGTGTCGGGAGAGCCGCCAGGCAACGGCACGAAATCGGTGTCGGCAACGTACTTGTCGCGATCGGCGTAGGCCAGGCGTTCGGCCTCCGCGATCAGGTGCACACCCATTACCGCGGGCTTGCCGCCGTTGAGGTCGATATCCGTGGGTTTGTGATCGGCCATCGGGAAATGTTCCAGCATGCCCAGCGTCGCCGCCACCGCAATGCCGCCCGATGACGGCGGCGGCATGCCGCAGATCTCCTTGCCCCGGTAGGGAGTGCACAGCGGTTCGCGTTTCTTGGCCGTGTAGCCGGACAGATCCTGCAAAGTCATGAGGCTCGGCGTGCGCCCGCCTGAAGTGTCGGTGGCCGCTGCCACGATGGCCTTGGCGATGTCGCCGGTATAGAACGACTGTGGATCGGATGCGATGGCGCCCAATGTCTTTGAATAGGCGGGATTGGTCAGAAGCGTGCCGGACGCCTTCGGGCTGCCGTCGGAGTTGAGGAAGTAGCCCGACGCGTTGGGGTCGACCTTCAACTGCGGAGCGGCGTCGGCGATCGCGGCGGCAAGCCGCGGGCTGATCTCGAAGCCGTCGTCGGCCATCTTCACCGTGGAGGTGAACAGGTCGCGCCACGCGGTCTTGCCGTGTTCGGTGTGGACGTCCTGCAGCAGCCGCAGGATGCCGGGTACGCCGATGGACCGGCCGGAGGCGCGCGCGTCAGGCTTCGGTTGGGTGCGGTCGGTGTCGGAGGTCCAGCGCAGGTAGTTCTCGGTGGCGGCCGCCGGGGCCACCTCGCGGCCGTCGTAGGCCTGCACGGTGTCGGTGGCGGCGTCGTAGTACAGCAGGAAGCCCCCACCGCCGATGCCGGAGGACTGCGGCTCCACCAGGCCAAGGGCCGCCTGCGCGGCGACGAGCGCGTCGGCGGCTGTGCCGCCCTTGTCGAGAATGGAACACGCAGCCTGCGTGGCAAGTGGGTTGGCGGTGACGATGGAGTACCTGCTGGTCCGTACCGCGGTCATGTCCTTGCGGTAACCCGTGGCGACCTCGGGGTTCGTCGAGATGTTCCGGGAGGTGGTGGCCGACCCGGACGCCGGGGCCGCGGTCGTCTTCGGCGCAGGGGTGCCGTTCGGGATGACTGAGCAGGGGCCTGCCTCGGTGGCCGGCGGTGCGTTGTTCTCGGCGGCACATCCGGCCAGAACCAAGATCACAGCTGCGAGCGGCGCCAGGATCCGCATCACTCGACGGTAGTTCATCGGAGCCGTCCGACGGCGGCAGTAACCTGGAATCCGTGCCCGATCCAGCGACGTACCGGCCTGCCGCCGGATCGATCCCCCTCGAGCCGGGCGTCTACCGGTTCCGGGATCCGCACGGCAGGGTGATTTACGTCGGCAAGGCCAAGAGCCTGCGCAGCCGGCTGAACTCGTACTTCGCCGATATCGCAGGGTTGGCGCCGCGCACCCGCCAGATGGTGATGGCCGCTGGCAGCGTCGAGTGGACGGTGGTGAACACCGAAGTCGAGGCGTTGCAGCTGGAATACAACTGGATCAAGGAGTTCGACCCGCGGTTCAACATCCGCTATCGCGATGACAAGTCGTATCCGGTGCTGGCGGTGACGTTGAACGAAGAGTATCCGCGGCTGATGGTGTACCGCGGGGCGCGGCGTAAAGGCGTTCGCTACTTCGGCCCGTACTCGCATGCGTGGGCCATCCGCGAGACCCTCGACCTGTTGACCCGGGTGTTCCCGGCGCGCACCTGTTCTGCGGGAGTATTCAAGCGACACAGGCAAATCGGACGACCGTGCCTGCTCGGTTACATCGACAAGTGCTCGGCGCCCTGCGTCGAGAGGGTCAGTGCCGACGAGCACCGGCAGATCGTGAACGACTTCTGCGATTTCCTCGCGGGCAAGACCGACCGGCTGGTCCGTGACATGGAACAGCAGATGAACCAGGCCGCCGCGGAGCTGGACTTCGAGCGGGCGGCGCGGCTGCGCGACAACATCTCCGCGCTCAAGCGCGCGCTGGAAAAGCAGGCCGTGGTCTTCGGCGACGGCACCGACGCCGACGTGGTGGCGTTCGCTGACGACGAACTGGAAGCCGCGGTGCAGGTGTTCCACGTCCGTGGCGGCCGGGTTCGCGGCCAGCGCGGGTGGATCGTCGAAAAGTCCGGTGAGCCAGGGGGATCCGATGAAAGCCAGTTGGTCGAGCAATTCTTGACGCAGTTCTACGGGGATCAGGCAGAACTGGACGGCGCGGCCGACGAGGCGTTGAACCCGGTGCCGCGCCAGGTGCTGGTGCCGTGTCTTCCCGAGAACTCCGAGGAGTTGGCGACGTGGCTGTCCCAGCTGCGGGGGTCGCGGGTGTCGTTGCGGGTGGCCCAGCGCGGCGACAAGCGCGCGCTTGCCGAGACCGTGAGGCGCAATGCCCAGGATGCCCTGAATCAGCACAAGCTCAAGCGGGCCGGCGACTTCACCGCCAGAACCGCTGCGCTGCAAAGCATTCAGGATGCACTGGGGCTGGCCGATGCTCCGCTGCGCATCGAATGCGTCGACATCAGCCATGTGATGGGCACCGACGTGGTGGCCTCGCTTGTGGTGTTCGAGGACGGGCTGCCGCGCAAGTCGGACTACCGGCACTACGCGATCAGGGACGCGGCAGGCGAAGGCCGGTCAGACGATGTGGCGTCGATCGCGGAGGTGACGCGGCGGCGCTTCCATCGGCACCTGCACGACACCCAGCATCCGACTGAGCTTGCGCCGGAAGGAAAGTCGCGCAAGTTCGCATACCCGCCCAACCTGTACGTGGTCGACGGTGGCGCGCCGCAGGTCAATGCGGCGCAGGCGGTGCTCGATGATCTCGGCGTATCGGACGTCGCGGTGATCGGCCTGGCAAAACGGCTCGAGGAGGTGTGGGTGCCGTCAGAGCCGGACCCCGTCATCATGCCCCGCAACAGCGAGGGCCTCTATCTGCTGCAACGGGTGCGTGACGAAGCACACCGGTTCGCGATCAACTACCACCGCAGCAAGCGCTCGAAGCGGATGACGGCGTCGGCGCTCGACTCGGTGCGCGGGCTGGGGGAACACCGGCGTAAGGCGCTGGTCACGCACTTCGGCTCGCTGGCCCGGCTGACCCAGGCCAGTGTCGAAGAGATCACCGCGGTGCCCGGGATCGGTGTGGCAACAGCCAGGGCGGTGCTCGAGGCGCTCGGCGGAGCGCCCGATTCCGAAGCGCCCGCCCCTGTCATCGGCAATGATCAGGGCAGGGCATCAGGATGACGGAGCATATGCACGAGGAACTGCGCGAAAGCGCCGGCAACGGAAGCGCCGACTCGGGTATTGACGTCGTCCTGGTGACTGGGCTGTCCGGGGCCGGGCGCGGCACCGCCGCGAAGGTCCTCGAGGATCTCGGCTGGTACGTCGCGGACAATCTGCCACCGGAGCTGATCGCGCAGATGGTTGAGCTGGGCCTGGCGGCGGGGTCGCGGATCACGCAGCTGGCGGTCGTGATGGATGTGCGCTCGCGCGGATTCACCGGCGATCTGGACTGGGTGCGAACCGATCTGGCCACCCGCGGGATCACCCCGAGGGTGCTGTTCCTGGAGGCCTCCGACGACATCCTGGTCCGCCGCTACGAGCAGAATCGACGCAGTCATCCGTTGCAGGGCAACCAGACTCTGGCAGAAGGCATCGCCGCGGAGCGGGCCATGCTTTCGCCGTTGCGAGCCGTCGCCGATCTGGTGATCGACACGTCGACCCTGTCGGTGCCTGCGCTGCGCGAGAGCATCGAGCGCGCGTTCGGTGGCGAGACGATCGCGCAAACCAGCGTGACCGTCGAGTCGTTCGGGTACAAGTACGGCTTGCCGATGGACGCCGACACGGTGATGGACGTTCGGTTCCTGCCCAACCCGCACTGGGTCGACGAACTGAGGCCGCACACCGGTCAGCATCCGGCGGTGCGCGACTACGTGCTCGGGCAGCCGGGTGCCGCGGAGTTCTTGGATACCTACCATCAGCTGCTGGACGTCGTGATCGACGGCTATCGCCGGGAAGGAAAGCGCTACATGACCGTTGCCATCGGCTGCACCGGCGGAAAGCACCGCAGTGTTGCAATGGCCGAGGCGTTGGCGTCGCGGTTGCAGGACGACGAGCTCACGGTGCGGGTGTTGCATCGGGATCTGGGCCGCGAATGACTCTGCGTATCGTGGCCCTCGGGGGCGGACATGGGCTATACGCCACTCTGTCGGCCGCCCGTCGGCTCACCCCCCACGTCACCGCCATCGTCACTGTGGCTGACGACGGCGGCTCCTCGGGCCGACTGCGCAGTGAACTGGACGTGGTGCCCCCGGGTGATCTGCGAATGGCATTGGCGGCGTTGGCATCTGACAGTCCCCATGGCCGGTTGTGGGCGACCATCATCCAGCACCGATTCGGTGGGAGCGGCGCATTGGCGGGCCACCCGATCGGCAACCTGCTCCTCGCCGGTCTGAACGAGGTGCTGGCCGATCCCGTGGCAGCACTCGACGAATTGGGCCGCATCCTCGGCATCCACGGCCGGGTGTTACCGATGTGCCCGATGGGATTAGGCATCGAGGCCGACGTGGCGGGCCTGGAATCAGATCCGCGAATGTTCCGGGTGATCCGCGGCCAGGTGGCGATCGCCACCACCGTTGGCAAGGTGCGACGGGTCCGGCTGCTGCCCGGCGATCCGCCTGCCACCCGTCAGGCCGTGGACGCGATCATGGCGGCCGACCTCGTGATCCTTGGCCCGGGATCGTGGTTTACCAGCGTTATCCCGCACGTGCTGGTCCCGCAGCTGGCGGCGGCGCTGCGGGCGACAACGGCCCACCGCGCGTTGGTGCTGAACCTGGTGGCCGAGCCGGGGGAGACCGCGGAATTCTCGGCCGAACGGCACATTCACGTGCTCGCCCAGCACGCGCCGGACTTCACTGCGCACGACGTCATCGTCGATGCCAGCAGGGTGCCCAGCGAGCGTGAGCGCGAGCAGTTGCGGCGCACCGCGAACCAGATCGAGGCCCGAGTTGAGTTTGCTGACGTGTCCAGACCTGGTACACCTTTACATGACCCGGCGAGGTTGGCCGCGGCTCTGGAGGGTGTGCGTGTCCGCGGGATGGCGCCGACTCCCAAGATCCAGGAGCCGACCGTGCCCACACCGACAGTGAACGGACCGAGAGGTGACGACCCGTGGCGATGACGGCCGAGGTCAAGGACGAGCTGAGCCGGCTGGCTGTCAATTCGGTGAGCGCTCGCCGCGCCGAGGTGGCGTCCCTGCTGCGCTTCGCGGGCGGCCTGCACATCGTGTCCGGACGTGTGGTGGTGGAGGCCGAGGTGGACCTCGGGATCATCGCGAGGCGGCTGCGCAAGGACATCTACGACCTGTACGGCTATAGCGCGGTGGTGCACGTGTTGTCGGCCAGCGGCATCCGCAAGAGCACGCGGTATGTGGTGCGGGTGGCCAAGGACGGTGAGGCGCTGGCGCGCCAGACCGGGCTGCTCGATCTTCGCGGCCGCCCGGTGCGCGGACTGCCAGCGCAGGTCGTCGGTGGCAGCGTCGCCGATGCCGAAGCAGCTTGGCGTGGAGCGTTTTTGGCACACGGATCGTTGACGGAGCCGGGCCGGTCGTCGGCGCTGGAGGTGAGCTGCCCGGGGCCGGAGGCGGCCTTGGCGCTCGTGGGAGCGGCGCGTCGGCTCGGGGTCAGCGCGAAGGCGCGCGAGGTGCGGGGCAGCGACCGTGTGGTGGTACGCGATGGGGAGGCCATCGGCGCGTTGCTCACACGGATGGGGGCCCAGGACACCCGGCTCACGTGGGAAGAGCGCCGGATGCGCCGCGAGGTGCGGGCCACAGCCAATCGGCTTGCCAATTTCGACGACGCCAATCTGCGGCGGTCCGCGCGCGCGGCGGTGGCCGCGGCCGCACGGGTGGAGCGAGCGCTGGAGATCCTCGGCGATACCGTGCCCGATCATCTGGCTGCGGCAGGCAAGCTTCGAGTCGAGCACCGACAGGCGTCGCTCGAGGAGCTTGGCCGCCTCGCTGACCCACCGATGACGAAAGACGCTGTCGCAGGACGGATTCGACGCTTGCTGTCGATGGCCGACCGCAAGGCCAAGCAAGACGGCATCCCCGATACCGAGTCTGCCGTCACGCCTGATCTACTCGAGGACGCCTAGGCTAGCCGACTGTCGGCGGCTCGGGCTGCGGGTTGAAGCCGCGGATGACGCCGGGATTCAGCGAAGGCTTGCCCGGAGGATCCGGCTGCGGATTGAAGCCGCGGATTACGCCCGGGTTGGTGATAGGCGAGGTGGCGACCTTGCCTGGCGGGTCGGGCTGCGGGTTGAAGGCCTGGGCGGTGCCCATGCTGAGTCCGAGTCCGGCGAGTGCGATGCCGCCTGTCAGCAGCCCCGAGATGATGATTCGCTTCATGGTGTTCTCCTTGGTCTGAAAATCCCCCCGGTGGTTCCGGTTGAGATGAGCATCGGCGGTGCGCCTTGGCGGATTCTTGGCGGCGCGTGAATCGCGCGGAATACCTGATCTACCTCGTGTTCTGTGAGATTCTGCGGAGGTGTCCGCGGGGGGACCGCCTTCGGGGGTGGTCACGTTTCTGTTCACCGATGTCGAAGGTTCGACCCGTCGGTGGGAGGCAGACGCCGACGCGATGCGGGCGGCCCTGCTCGCCCACGACAAGGTGTTGCGCAGGGCGATCGGAGCGCACGACGGGTTCTTGTTCAGCCACACCGGGGATGGTGTGGTCGCTGCGTTCGCATCGCCGCGGGCGGCCGTTGACGCCGCGGTCGATGCGCAGCGCGCGCTGGAATTGCCGGTGCGGATGGGCATCGCAACCGGTGAGGCCGAACTGCGGGACGGAGATTACTTCGGCACGGTGCTCAACCGCGCTGCCCGGGTAATGGCCGCGGGGCACGGTGGTCAGGTGCTGGTGGCCGATTCGACGGCGACGCTGCTGAACGGAGTGGAACTAGCGGATCTCGGTCCGCGGCGGCTGCGTGACCTGCCGCGGCCGATCAACGTGTTTCAGGTGACGGGGCCGGGGCTGCGAACAAATTTCCCGCCGCTGCGGACACTCGAAACGAGTCCCGGAAATCTTCGGCGTGCGGCCTCGGCAATCATCGGGCGCGATGCAGAGGTCGCCGACATCGTCGCGGCAGTTCGTTCACATCGATTGGTCACGTTGACTGGTGTCGGCGGCGTCGGCAAGACCAGACTCGCATTCGAAGTTGCGGCGCGCATATCCGACGAATTCCCGGACGGTGTATGGCTTTTCGAACTGGGTGCCGTCGGTGATGCAGCGGTGGTGCCCGACGCGGTGGCCGCGGTCCTTGGCATCACCCAACAGCCTGGACAAACCGTTGGCGAATCTGTTGCCGCCGCACTCGAGGGACGGATCCGGCTGCTGGTGTTCGACAACTGTGAGCACGTTCTCGATGCCGCGGCAGACCTGGTCGAGGCGATTCTGGCCTCATCGGAAACCGTCACGATCCTTGCCACGAGCCGCGAGGGCTTGGCGCTGGCTGATGAACAGGTATGGCCGGTGCGCTCTCTTGACATCGATGCCGCAACGGAATTGTTCATCGATCGGGCTCACCAGGTAGCCCCGAACATGCAGATCGACGATACGAACGTTGTCGCGGACGTCTGTCGACGGCTCGACGGGATACCGTTGGCCATTGAATTGGCGGCGTCGCGTATGTCGTCGATGGCCGTCGCTGAGATCCGTGATCATCTCGATAACCGATTCAAACTGCTTGTCGGTTCGCGGCGCGCCCTAGGACGTCACCAGACTCTACGTCAAGCGGTCGCCTGGTCCTACGACCTGCTCGATGACGCGGAAAAGCAACTGCTGGAACGGTGTTCAGTGTTCGCTGGTGGGTTCGATCTCGAAAGTGCTTGCGCAGTAGCTGGATCCGAGTCTGACGGCTATCGGGTTCTGGATCTGCTTGACGCACTCGTGCGCAAATCGCTCATTGTCACGGACCGGTCCTCGGGGCGGACGCGGTTCTCGATGCTGGAGACGATCCGCGAGTTCGCCGACGAGAAGCTCGCCGACCGCGGCGACGGTGTTGAGGCGCGTGACGCGCACGCCGCGTACTACGCGGGGCGCGAAGGCGAGATCATGGCGGTGTGGGACAGTCCACGCCAGCGAGATTCCTACACATGGTTCTTCACGGAACTGGCCAACCTGCGCTCTGCGTTCCGGTGGGCCGCGGATCGTGACCAGATCGACGTGGCAGCAACGATTGCTTCGTACGCGGCGTTGCTCGGCTACTGCGTCGAGAACTACGAACCCGTTACTTGGGCCGAAGAGGTGATCGACACCGCTCGCGCTGTCAATCACAGGCGGCTCGCCTTCCTTTGCACGATGGCGGCACTCTGCTGGTTTGTGGGACGCGTCGAGGAGGCCGTCCGGTATAGCGACGTTGGAGAGACGGCGTTGCGCACAACCCCAGGCGAGGTCCCGTTCGGATTCGCGGGCATTTTGGGTAGCCCGTATCTAGCCATCGGTCAGCCTGATCGGGCTGTCGAGCGATGCCGGGCCCAGCTCGCAAACAACGGTGGCGCGCACGTACACATCACGGCGTCCCTGGTGATGTTCTTGACCATCTCCGGTCGCGAGGACGAAGCAGTAGCCGCCACGGAAGGCATGCTCGACGCTGCCGAAGCCGCCCGCAACCCGTTTACACTTTCACAGGCGCTGATGGCCTTCGGTTTCGCCTGGCGCAGCGCGGACCCCGATCGCGCGCTGGAGGCGATGCACCGGGGCGTGGCGATTGCCGACGGCAGCGGCAACCGTTTCAACGAGTCCCACCTGATGGCCAATCTGGCCCAACTCGACGTCGAGCGTGGCAATCCTCGTGCAGCGCTCGAGCACATCGGTCTGGCGATTCGCTACATGCACGATTCGGGCAACATCGTCACCGTCCGTTCGCCGTTATCGAACCTCGCGATCTTCCTCGATCGGGTCGGACACTTCGAAGCAGCGGCGACCATCTCCGGCTTCGCGTTCAGTCCGTTGATGGCCGCGTCCTTTCCCAATCTCAACGTCGCGATCGCTCACCTCCGCGATGTTCTAGGCGAGCGGGCTTACGAATCGCTCGCCGACAATGGTGCGGCGATGACGACTGCAGCGATGGCCAACTACGCCTATGACCAAATAGACCGAGCCCGAGCGGAACTCGAACGACTACGGTGAAGCCATGGAGACGTTAAGGGTCGGTGCGGCGTTTCCCGATCCGCCCTTCAACGGCATGCCGGGTGACGGCGGCCTCGATATCGACCTGATGACCGC
>DATJIX010000329.1:0-19455 GCA_035492865.1 Mycobacterium sp.
CGACCGGCTCATACAGGAGGGAACTGACTATGACCGAAAAGAACAGTGGACCCGAGGAAGCCATCAAGGGCGTCGTCGAGGGTGCGAAGGGCAAGGCCAAAGAGGTGATCGGTGCTGTCGCAGGCCGCGACGACCTGTACCGCGAGGGCCAGGCGCAGCAGGACAAGGCCGAGGCGCAGCGCAACGCAGCGCAGAAGGAGGCCGAGGCGGAAAGCGCCCGTGCCGCCGCCAAGGTCGCCGAGAAGCGCCAGGAGGCCGAGCAGCGGCCGTAACGGGCGAATACAAGCAGCCGCAGGAAACCCGAGGGGTGCCTGCGGCTGCTCGTCGTCTCAGATCGCGATCATGTCTTCGGCGAACGAGTACGGCGGCCAAGGGCCGGTTACTTCGAGTTTGATTCTGGCCGTTGACCGTTCGAGTGCCGTGATGGTCTCGACGAACTGCTCGACACCGTCATCGTCCACCAAGTACGAACCATTGAGGATCGTCGAGGGCCCCTTGGCCGCAGCACCGCCATTGGTCGAGGGTTTGCGCTTTCCTTCGACGGCACAACGCATCAGGGCCGTGTGCACCCGGTCGGCTTCGGCCACCGCCATCCGGTAACCCTCGTACTGTGAGGCGAGTTGCCGTCTGCCACGTAGATCGCCCTGAACAGCGATGCTCTTGGGATCCGCATACACCTTCACGCCCAATTCCTCGCGTCCGGAAATCCGGCGCAGCGCCGCCTGTATCTCCTCGTGTTCCTTCGAAAGGAGCTGGCAGACGCGCCAGTCGTCGCGGTAGATCGTCGCAGGCCGCACAGGGAACACCGACCCACCGCGGCGGACAGCGCTGACAACCGCATTGTGCGCTCGCGCCTTCGCCGCGAACCAGTCGGCGTCGCTGAAGTTGCGGCGCAACCCCGCGCCCCTGAATTCGTCGAGCTCCACGGTGCCCACGACGGCGGCCAGATCCCCGGCTACGACAACTCGCACGGGTTCCCCGGCCACCCCGCGCAGTCCCGCCGTGCGATCCTGCGCCCGGTCCGCTCGCGCGAGCGCGTACACCCAGACGCCCAGGTCCTCCTCAGCAGCCATCCGGCGCAAACCTCGCCTCGTTCGGCATCCATCAGCACTACCCCGATATACGCCACATCAACCGCAAAGTATCCAGGTAGAAGCATGTTTTTTCGCGTCCGTAAACGACGCAAACGCCGGTCGGTAACTGATTACTGACGGTTGCGTTTATTTTGTGTGGCAAGGCGCCCGCGACGGATTCGCTGCGCTATCTAGCGCACGTCAGCCAATCGGCGGAGTGCGGGGCGGCGACGTCCTTCGCGGGCCGGTGGCTTCGAATGCGGCGGCCAGCCGCAGCAGCGCGACGTCGTCGTAGGCGCGACCGGCAAAGGTCAGCCCAACCGGCATGCCGATGTCGTCCATCGTGCCCATGGGCACGGTCACCGTCGGGATGCCGAGGTGCCGCACCGCCAGATTTCCGTTGGCCACCCATACGCCGTTGCGCCAGCCGAGGTCGGCGGACGATTCGTTGACGTCCATGTCCGCCGGACCGACGTCGGCAACCGCCGGGAACACCACCGCGTCCAAACCGAGCCCGGTCATCCACTCTTCGAGATCGACCCGTCGCGTCTCCTCCAGCCCGCGCACCCCGTCTTCCAGATGCGGGATCTCGAGGAACGAACCGATCGGGTGATCCCTGACATGTGCCGGGTACGTTGCGATGTCGTCGTCGAAACCGCTGTATCGGTCGGGCAGTGCACCCTGCGGGTGGGGGAAGATGCGCGAGCCGTCGACGTCGGCCAACCGATTCAGCGCGGGGTCGCCGTTGTCGTCGAGGAAGTCGTCCCACGCCCATGCGCTGAGGTCGAGCAGCTCCCTGGCCAGATACTCCGGACTCACCAGGCCCCGTGTGAAAATCGTTGGCGCTCCCGGCCGGTCGCCTTCGTAGTTGCTGACCGCCGGAAAGTCGACCTCGACGACTTCGGCGCCCGCTTCGGCGAGGTCACGACGGGCCGCCTCGAACAATGCGAGCACCGACGGCCGCGTCTGGATGCGCTGCCCCGTCGGCCCACCGATACCGGGCCGGTCGGCGGTCCCGGCCTCATGGTCGGCATTGATGTACATCCGCGGCACACCGAAGCGGCGTCCGGCCAGGCCGGCGGGCCGCAACTGCGGATACGACGGCGGCCGTACCTCGCTGGGGCGAGGCAGCGCTATCCACGGCTGGCTGCGCCAGAAGTCTCCCCGCGTATTAGGGTCGTCGGCCACGATCACATCGAGCACCTCGAACATGTCGGCCATCGTCCTGGTATGTGGCACAACGACATCCATCGTCGGCACCAGCGGCCACCCACCCCGCACCGAGATCATCCCGCGCGACGGCGTGTACGCGCACAGTGCGTTGTTGGACGCGGGAGCGCGGCCGGACGACCACGTCTCCTCGCCAATGCCGAACGCGCAGAACGACGCCGCGGTGGCGGTGCCCGACCCGTTCGACGAGCCCGACCCGAACGCCGCGGTGAGGTAGTCGGCGTTGTACGGGCTTTCGGCGCGCCCATACAGCCCGCGCTGCATGCCGCCGTTGGCCATCGGAGGCATGTTGGTCAGCCCGATCAGCACCGCTCCGGCATCGCGCAGCCGCTCGATCACAAAGCAGTCCTTCTGTGCCACCAGTTCCGCAAACGCCGGGCTGCCTGCCGCCGCAGTGAGACCGCGTGCGAGGTAGGAATCCTTGGCGGTGTACGGAATTCCGTCCAGCGGACCGCGGGTCCGCCCACTCGCCCGGCGTGCGTCGGACGCCTCGGCGTCTGCGCGGGCCTGGGGGTTGCGCACCACGACCGCGTTCAACGCGATGCCGGCGCCGTCATAGACCTCGATGCGCTTCAGATAGCTGTCGAGCAGACTCACTGCCGTCATCCGACCCGAGTCGAGTGCCCGTCGCAGCTCCGCAATGGAGGCTTCGACGACGTCGAACGTCACTTAGTACGTCGCGAACTCTTGCAGGCTGGCGGCCAACGGGATCGGCACGCGCGCCTTGATTCTGGTGCCGTCGCCAGTGTGCTCCACGGCGTCGACGCGCCCGTCCGCATGCACCTTGTTGACGAGATCGCCCCGGTCGTACGGGATCGTCACGTCCACCACGGCGTCGGTCGGCGCGATCATCTCGGCCATCTTCTGCTGCAGCCGGTCCAGGCCGTCGCCGGTGCGTGCGGAGACGAACACCGCGTCGGGCAGCGCCCGGCGCAACTGCGCGAGCGTCAGGCCTTCTGCCGCGTCAATCTTGTTGACCACCAACAACTCCGGCGCAGGCTTGCTGTCACGCTCCTCGATCACCTCGTTGACCACCTGCCGCACCGCGTTGATCTGGGCCAGCGGATTGACGTCGGAGCCGTCGACCACATGCACCAGAAGGTTGGCGTCGGCGACTTCTTCCAACGTCGAGCGGAACGCCTCGACCAGTTGCGTCGGCAGATGCCGCACGAACCCGACCGTGTCGGTGAGAACGAACGGCCTGCCGTCCGCGAATTCGCCGCGCCGCGTGGTCGGTTCGAGCGTCGCGAACAACGCGTTCTCCACCAGTACCCCGGCGCCGGTCAGCGCGTTGAGCAGGCTGGACTTGCCCGCGTTGGTGTAGCCGACGATGGCGATCGACGGCACGTCGCTGGCCAGCCGCTTGCTGCGCTGGGTGTCGCGCGCCTGCTTCATCTCTTTGATCTCGCGGCGCAGCTTGGACATTCGCTCACGGATGCGGCGGCGATCTGTCTCGATCTTGGTCTCCCCGGGGCCACGCAGGCCCACACCGCCGCCGCTGCCGCCCGCGCGCCCACCGGCCTGCCGCGACATCGATTCACCCCAGCCACGCAGCCTGGGCAGCATGTACTGCATCTGCGCCAGCGAAACTTGCGCTTTGCCTTCGCGGCTGGTGGCGTGCTGGGCGAAGATGTCCAGAATCAGCGCGGTGCGGTCGATCACCTTGACCTTGACCGCCTTTTCCAGCGCGTTGAGCTGAGCGGGGCTCAATTCACCGTCGGCGATCACGGTGTCGGCTCCGGTGGCCACCACGACCTCGCGCAATTCTTGCGCCTTGCCCGAGCCGATATACGTCGAAGGATCGGGCTTGTCGCGACGTTGGACGAGGCCCTCGAGCACCTCGGAGCCCGCGGTTTCGGCGAGCGCGGCGAGCTCGGCCATGCTCGCTTCCGCGTCGGCGGCGCTGCCTTCGGTCCAGACGCCGACCAGCACAACGCGTTCCAGCCGCAGCTGCCGGTACTCGACCTCGGAGACGTCTGCCAGTTCGGTCGACAGGCCGGCCACCCGGCGCAGCGCCGTGCGGTCTTCGAGGGCGAGCTCACCCGCGCTGGGTGTGCTGGGATGAGAATCGGGATACGTCATGGGTGACTACAGATTTGCACGGCTGGCTTCACTCGTGCACCCCAATTAACCCTGCGCAACGCGCCACCATGCCTCCGATATCTCTCCCCGCGCGACCAGGATCGACGGGCCACGCAGGTAGCTGGTGGCGTCGGTGACCGTAACGGTGACCTCGCCGCCAGGGATGCGCACCAGCAGCGTGCCTGTGGTGGCGCCTTCGTACGCCAGCGCCGCGACGGCGGCGGCGACGGTTCCCGTCCCGCAGGACCGGGTCTCTCCAACACCTCGTTCGTGTACCCGCATCGACACGATTCCACCGTGCGGCGCCGTGAGCACCTCGACGTTGACGCCCTCCGGGAACTGCGCGCGATCGAATGCCACCCGCGCGGCGACATCCAGGGCGGCGAGATCCTCGACGGTCAGGTCGGCGTCGACGCACGCCAGATGCGGGTTGCCCACGTCGATCGCGAGCCCGGCGAACGGCCTTCCGCCCACGACCGCGTCGCCCGTGCCGAGTTGGTTGGTCTTGCCCATTTCGACGGTGACGTCTGCGGCGGTGTCGTCCCATTGGTGCAGCACGACCGGCCGCGGTCCGGCCAGTGACCCGACGACGAACTCGTCGCGGTGCTCCAGCCCGCTGGCCCGCAGGTAGTGCGCGAACACCCGGACCCCGTTCCCGCACATCTGCGCGAGGGAGCCGTCGGCGTTGCGGTAGTCCATGTACCAATCACCCGGCTCAACGCCCTCCGGAATGCGCTCGAGGCCGGCCACCCCGGCCCGTGTCACCCGCAGCACGCCATCGGCGCCGAGGCCCCGCCGCCGGTCGCAGAGCGCCGTCACCGCGGCGGGCGTCAGCGACAACCGGCCGTCGGGGTCGGGCAACAGCACGAAGTCGTTCTGCGTGCCGTGGCCCTTGGCGAAAATCACAATTTCAGGATACGTGCCGCCATACCTGCAGCGTGCGCTCGACGTTGTCGGGTGCGCTGCCATCGAGCCAGGTGATGCGATGGTCGCGGCGGAACCACGAGCGCTGCCTGCGGACATAACGGCGGGTGCCGAAGAAGGTCGGCTCCCTGGCCGCCGACCCGTCACCGCCCTCATCGAGATCCGCGATCACCTGGGCGTAGCCGAGGGCGCGCGCCGCGGTGACACCGTCGCGCAGGCCTGCGCCCAACAACGCGCGAACCTCGTCGACCAGTCCGTCGTCGAACATCTTGTCGGTCCGATGGGTCAGCCGGTCGTCGAGAAGCGCTGTGTCCCAATCCAATCCGATGATGGCGGTGTCCCAGCGCGGCGCGCCGATCACCGGTGCCGACGCGGCGAACGGCTGTCCGGTCAACTCGACGACCTCCAGCGCACGCACGATGCGGCGGCCGTCGGTGGGCAGGATCGATGCCGCGGCGTCGGCGTCGACGCGGGCGAGCTCGGTGTGCAGTGCGCCGACACCGATTTCGGCCAGCCGGCCCTCCCATCTGGCGCGCACGGCGGCATCGGTCGCGGGAAACGACCATTCGTCGAGAAGGGACTGGATGTACATCATCGATCCGCCGACGACGACGGGCACCGCGCCGCGTGCGGCGATCGCCTCGACGTCGGCGGCCGCGGCCTGCTGATAGCGGGCGACGGTCGCGGTCTCGGTCACGTCGAGGACGTCGAGCTGGTGGTGCGGGATGCCGCGACGCTGCGATAGCGGCAGCTTCGCAGTGCCGATGTCCATGCCGCGGTAGAGCTGCATCGCGTCGGCGTTCACGATCTCACCGCCGACGCGTTCCGCCACGGCCAGCGCCAGCGCTGACTTGCCGGTGCCCGTCGGCCCGATGATCGCGATCGGTCTCATGGCTGCCAAACGCCTGCGAAATACCCGACGCCGTAGGGGGCTCCGCGATACAACTCCTTGGCCGACCGCGGCTCGACCAGTCCGGCCAGCACCTGGTACGCGACCCGTCCGACGATCGCATCGGGCAGCCGGGTCAGCGCCTCCGCGTCGCCTCCGGCGAGCGCGTCGTCGAGTGCGGCCTGCACAGGTATCGAGTCCGGGTCATAGCCGCCCGGCGCGGTCGGCGTGAGCGTGTATGCGCCGTCAGCGACGACGAGCACGCCGATGGAGTCGGCCGCCGCGTCGATGTCGGCGCGCAGCCTGCGACCGCGGGCCAACGCAGCGTCCGCGGAGTGGCCTGCCGCGTACACGAGGACCTCGGCGCGCGCGTCGGGGTTGGCCGTGCCGCGGACCCAGCCCGCGACCAACGCACACAGCGGCAGTTCGGCGGGCCCGCCGGAGACATCCGGCGACAACGTGACGCGCAGGTCGACGCCGTACCCCGCGAAAGTGCCCACGCTGTCGGGGCCCACTACTGCGTCCGCGCCACCCACACCTATCGCGATCCACCTGGGCGGCAGCGATGCCGCGGCCGTGACGACCGCCTCCCGCAGGTCGGCCAGTTCGCCGGCGGCGTCGGCGGCCAGTTCGGGGACCATGACGGGTGCCGACGGGATGATCGCGATGGCGCTCAGCACGCCACCAAACTAGTGCTCACGCGGGTTGCTTGGTGGCACCGGCCGCCTCGCCGCGCGCCAGCGCCACCGTCGCGACGATCATCACCGCCACGGCGGCGATCAGCGTCAGCCAGCCTGCGTCGCCGGGCCGCAACGTCTCGCCGAGCACCACGACGCCCAGCACCGAGCCAACCACCGGTTCGGTTACGGTCATCGTCGGCAGCGACGCGGTCAGCGAGCCCGCCCGGAACGACGACTGCTGCCAGGCGGTGCCCGCGATCGCGACCAGCACCCACACGTACAGCTCGGGCGTGCGCAGCAGTACCCACAGACCGTCGTCGAGGCGGTCCACCACGCCCTTGGTCAGCACCGCGAACAGCCCCCACAGCGCGCCGGACACCACGGCAAGCAGCACCGCGCTGATGGGTCCCGACCAGATCCGCGCCCCGATCACGCACAACACCATGGCGGGGCCGAGCACCGCGATCACCGCGGTCCACGTCTCCAGCGAGGCCCGCGAATGGCCAGCGGTCGGATTGCCGACGACCACGATCACCGCAACCGCGGCGGCGAGCAGCGCCGCCCACGTCCAGTCCCAGCGCGACACCGTCCTGTGCGTCAACCACGCATTGATCGGCAGCGCGAACAGCAGCGATGTGACGAGCAGCGCCTGCACCAACAGCACCGAGCCGAAGCCGAGCGCGGCGGCCTGCAGCCCGAACCCGACCCCGGCGACAATGCTGCCCAGCCACCACTGACGGTCGCGCAGCAGGCGCAGGAACAGGTCGGTGTGGCTGACCGGTTCGTCGGTGACCTCGTGCGCCGAGCGCTGGTGGATCACGTCGCCGATCGCGATGAAGAACGCAGCACCGAGGGCGAGCAGGGCGGCGATATCCGCCTTGTCCATCCGCACCTCCGGTTGTGTTGGAAACGAGCGTAGGCAAATGCATCGCGAAAGGCGTGGGCACGCGCGCTTGCGACCTGTTTGAATAGCGTTCGAGCTATCAGGCGCCGCGTCGCGCGGCAGGTGCGCGGATACCCCGCGCGGAGGGTACGAGGTAACGGAGATGACGACCAGCGAGCAGGGCAGCCAGCCCACCCCCAAACCCGCTCCCCGGCCAGGACCGCCGCGGCCCGCCCCCCACCCCGGGCATCATTCGGCGCCGACGGTCGCTGTGCCCGCGTCGAGCGATCCCCACCGGTTCGGCCGCGTCGACCCCGACGGAACTGTCTGGCTGATCACCGGATCGGGTGAGCGGAACATCGGCTCCTGGCAGGCCGGCGACACAGAGGCCGCGTTCGAGCACTTCGGCCGTCGGTTCGACGACCTGCACACCGAGGTCGCGCTGATGGAGCGGCGGCTGGAGTCGGGAACCGGCGACGCGCGCAAGATCAAGTCCGCCGCGGCCGCGCTCGCCGAGACCCTGCCCGAGGCGCATGTGCTCGGCGACGTCGACGCACTCGCGGCGCGGCTGACCGCCATCGTGGAGCACGCCGATGAGGCCGCCCAGGCGGAGCGGGTGAAGCGCGACGAGTTCCGGGCCGCGCAGACCGCCCGCAAGGAGACGCTGGCCGCGGAGGCCGAAGACATCGCGGCCAACTCGACGCAGTGGAAGGTCGCGGGCGATCGACTGCGAGAGATTCTCGAGGAATGGCGGACCATCAGCGGGCTGGACCGCAAGACCGACGATGCGCTGTGGAAGCGGTACTCGACGGCCCGTGAAACGTTCAACCGCCGCCGCGGCTCGCATTTCGCCGAGCTCGACCGCGAACGCGCGGGTGCGCGACAGGCCAAGGAGGCGCTGTGCGAGCGCGCCGAGGAACTGTCCGACTCCACTGACTGGGGTCCGACCAGCGCGGCATTCCGTGACCTGTTGACCGAGTGGAAGGCAGCGGGCCGCGCCGCCAAGGATGTCGACGACTCACTGTGGCAGCGGTTCAAGGCCGCGCAGGACGTCTTCTTCTCTGCACGCAATGCGGCCAGCGCCGAGCGCGACGCCGACTTCCGGGCGAACGCCGAAGCGAAGGAGGCGCTGCTCGCCGAGGCCGAACGGGTCGACACCTCCGATCTGGACGCGGCGCGGGCGGCGCTGCGCGCCATCGGCGACAAGTGGGACGCGATCGGCAAGGTGCCGCGTGAGCGGGGCGCCGAGCTGGAGCGACGGTTGCGCGCGATCGAGAAGAAGGTGCGCGACACGCCGACCGGAGGCGTCGATCCGGAAGCGAAGGCCAGGGCGGACCAATTCCGTTCTCGCGCAGAGCAGTTCGAGCGGCAGGCCGAGAAGGCCGAGGCAGCCGGACGGACCAAGGACGCCGAGGAGGCGCGGGCCAGCGCCGAACAGTGGCGGCAGTGGGCCGACGCGGCAGCCGAGGCGCTCGGCAAGCGGAACTAGGTCTTTTCGGGGCCGTTGTCGGTGTCGTCCGTGTCGTCGAGGGTGTCCAGCAAGCCCTTGTTCTGGCGTTCGGCGGCCTGCCTGCGACGTTCTTCCTCTGCCGCGAGCTGAAGCGCGGTTCGCGCCCACACCGCGCGCGCCCAGTTGAAGGCCAGCACGATCACGGCCAGCCACGCAACGATCAGCCCGATGCCGGGGCCGGGGTGGTGTCCGAGCACGGTCTGCCGTGACCACACCGCCAGCAGGCCGGTGAACGAGGCGACCGTCGATCCGGCCAGCGCCACCCACGCCAAACCCCATCGGCGGGTCAGCAGCGCGAGCATCGAGAAGCCGACCCCGAACACCAGAGCCAGCCAGGTGAACACCCGCGACGGCAGCGCGATGCCGTCGCGAATCGCCGCATCGTCGCCCACCAGCACATCCCAGCCCTTGGTGTCACCCGTGTGGGGCAGCACGAAGCTGAGCAGTAGCACGAACACCGCGATGGCGATCACCAATGCTCGTGCGCCAGGGTCTATTTCACGCGCCACCCGGCGTTCGGCAGCCTCGAGGTCGCCCTTGAACTCGTCGAACTTGCCGTTGTTCTTGTCGCCCGCGGTCACCGGGCACACCCGGATGAGGCCGGCTGCGCCGCCGGCATACCGATGCCGGGCATGCCGAGGCCAACCCCGGTGCGCGGCATCCGGCCGGCCGCGTGCGCATCGCCCGCCCTGGTCCGCCGGTGGGTGTGGGGGCCGCTGTCGGCGATCAGGTGATGCGGTGCGGCGCCGGTGACGGTGGCGGTGACGATGTCGCCCGGCCGGACCTCGAGGCCCGCCGGGTCGAAGTGCACCAGCCTGCCGTCGCGGGCCCGACCCGACATGCGCGCGGTGGTGGCATCCTTGCGGCCTTCGCCTGTGGCCACCAGCAGCTCGACGGTGCGCCCGATCTGTGCTTTGTTCTCCTCGAGGGAAATACGCTCCTGAAGATCGATCAGCCGTTGATAGCGTTCCTGGACAATGGCTTTCGGCAGCTGACCGTCCAGCGCCGCGGCCGGGGTACCCGGACGTTTGGAGTACTGGAACGTGAAGGCGCTCGAGAACCTGGCCTGCGCAACAACGTCGAGCGTCGCCGCGAAGTCGTCCTCGGTCTCTCCTGGGAACCCGACGATCAGGTCGGTGGTGATGGCGGCGTGCGGGATGGCCGCCCGGACGCGGTCGATGATCCCGAGGTACTTCTCCGCGCGGTAGGACCGCCGCATGGCCCGCAAGATCCGGTCTGAGCCGGATTGCAGCGGCATGTGCAGCGTCGGACAGACATTCGGCGTCTCGGCCATCGCCTCGATCACGTCGTCGGTGAACTCGGCAGGGTGCGGCGAGGTGAAGCGCACACGTTCGAGGCCGTCGATGCGCCCGCAGGCGCGAAGCAGCCCGGCGAACGCGCCCCGGTCGCGCGGTTGTTCGGGGTCGGCGAAGGAGACGCCGTAGGCGTTGACGTTCTGTCCAAGCAGCGTCACCTCGAGCACACTCTGATCGACCAGCGTCTGCACTTCGGCCAGCACGTCGCCCGGCCTGCGGTCGACCTCTTTGCCCCGCAGTGCGGGCACGATGCAGAACGTGCAGGTGTTATTACAGCCGACCGAGATCGAAACCCATGCAGCGTAGGCAGATTCGCGCGCGGCGGGCAGCGCGGAAGGGAAATCCTCGAGCGCTTCGACGATTTCGACCTGGGCTTTGCGATTGTGACGGGCGCGGTCGAGCAGCGCCGGCAGCGACCCGATGTTGTGGGTGCCGAACACGACGTCGACCCACGGCGCCTTCGACAGGACGCTGTCGCGATCCTTCTGCGCCAGACAGCCGCCGACGGCGATCTGCATATCGGGGTCGGCCTGCTTGCGCGGCGCGAGATGACTGAGGTTGCCGTACAGCTTGTTGTCGGCGTTTTCGCGCACCGCGCACGTGTTGAACACGACGACGTCGGCGTCGGTTCCTTCGGCCGCGCGTACGTATCCGGCGGCTTCCAGCAACCCGGCCAACCGTTCCGAGTCGTGCACATTCATCTGGCAGCCGTAGGTGCGGACCTGGTAGGTGCGGTGCTGCTGGCGAACGGGGAGTCCCCCGCTCACCTGTTGCGTCACCGTCGAAGTCACGGACCCCATGGTACGGAGGTGCCGGAATGGGGATCTGAGTGGATTCGCGAGTTCCAGGCAAGCTGGGCGTTCCCTGGGTAATGTCTGCACCCATGGAAGCCACCGGGGCGGACGCAAAAGTGGTGGATTCGACTCCGTCCGGCGCACCGATGATCTCGATAAAAGGCGTCAACAAACACTTCGGCAGCCTTCACGTGCTCAAGGACATCAACCTGGATGTCGACCGAGGGCAGGTCTTCGTCGTGCTCGGCCCGTCGGGGTCGGGGAAGTCGACGCTGTGCCGCACCATCAATCGGCTCGAGACCATCGACTCCGGGACCATCGCGATCGACGGCGACGTGCTGCCCGCCGAGGGACGCAAACTGGCGCAGCTGCGATCCGATGTCGGAATGGTCTTTCAGTCGTTCAACCTGTTCGCGCACAAGACAATTGTCGACAACGTCACGCTGGCACAGATGAAGGTGCGCAAGAAGTCGAAGGCCGAAGCGCGCGAAAAGGCGATGTCATTGCTGGAGCGGGTCGGCGTGGCCAATCAGGCCGACAAGTACCCCGCGCAGCTGTCAGGAGGCCAGCAACAGCGGGTGGCGATCGCGAGGTCGCTGGCGATGAATCCGAAAGTCATGCTGTTCGACGAGCCGACCAGCGCGCTGGATCCCGAGATGATCAACGAAGTACTCAACGTGATGACGTCGTTGGCCAAAGAAGGGATGACCATGGTGGTGGTCACCCACGAGATGGGCTTTGCCCGCGGCGCCGCGAACCGCGTCGTGTTCATGGATGGCGGGGCGATCGTCGAGTCTGCCGAACCCACCGAATTCTTTGGGAACCCGAAAACCGATCGCGCAAAAGACTTTCTCAGCAAGATTCTCAAACACTGAAACGCCCCCGGCGAAAGGAACCGAACATGCCATCCCTCAAGGTGCGAGTCGCAGCGGCCGTCGCGCTCGCCATCGCATTGCCCTTCTCGGCGACTGCGTGCGGCGGTGGCGGCGGCGGTGGCGGTGGCGACAAGATCGTCATCGGCACGAAGTTCGATCAGCCCGGGCTCGGAATGAAGAACCCCGACGGCACGATGAGCGGCTTCGACGTCGACGTGGCGAAGTACGTCGCCCAGCAACTCGGCTACAGCGAGGACAAGATCGAGTGGAAGGAATCGCCGTCGGGGCAGCGTGAAACCCTGATCCAGAACGATCAGGTGAAATTCATCGCCGCGACGTACTCGATCACCGACGCCCGCAAAGAGAAGGTGGACTTCGCCGGGCCGTATCTGCTCACCGGGCAGAGCCTTCTGGTCAAGGCGGACAACACCGACATCACCGGCCCGGAGTCGCTGCAGAACAACAAGAAACTGTGCTCGGTGTCGGGCTCCACACCCGCGCAGCGAATCAAGGACAAGTACCCCGGTGTCCAGCTGCAGCAGTACGACACCTATTCGGCCTGCGTCGAGGCGCTGAAGAACGGTGCGATCGACGCGGTCACCACCGATGAGGTGATCCTTGCCGGTTACGCGGCCCAGAGCCCCGGCGTCTTCAAGATCGTCGGCAAGCCGTTCTCCGAGGAGCGCTACGGCATCGGTTTGAAGAAGGGCGATACCGACCTGCGGACCAAGATCAACGACGCGATCACCAAGATGGAACAGGACGGCGCATGGAAGGCGGCGTTCGACAAGAACCTCGGACCCGCCGGCATCACCGCGCCGACGCCGCCGCCGGTCGACAAGTAAGGCTCGCCCGCCGACGTGGAGTTGTTCAGCAAGTACCAGAGCCAGATCTTCGAGGCCTTCTGGACCACCATCCAGTTGACGGCGTATTCGGCCATCGGTGCGCTCGTCCTTGGCACGCTGCTGGCCGCAATGCGGCTGTCGCCGGTGCCGATGCTCACCTGGCTGGGAACGGCCTACGTCAACGTGGTGCGCAACACGCCGCTGACGCTGATCATCCTGTTCTGCTCCTTTGGACTCGCCCAGACGCTCGGCATCACGCTGGTGGATTCGAAGTCGCTGACGTCGATCGAGGACAGCAACTTCCGGCTGGCAGTACTCGGGTTCACCGTCTACACGGCCGCGTTCGTGTGTGAGACGGTGCGCTCGGGGGTGAACACGGTGCCCCTCGGCCAGGCCGAGGCGGCGCGGTCGTTGGGGTTGACGTTCAGCCAGAATCTGCGAATCATCCTGCTGCCACAAGCGTTTCGGGCCGTGATCATTCCGCTCGGTTCGGTGTTGATCGCGTTGACGAAGAACACCACGATCGCATCCGCGATCGGCGTGGCGGAGGCTGCGTTGTTGATGAAGGCGATGATCGAGAACGAGGCGGCGCTGCTCTACATCGGCGCCATCTTCGCATTCGGGTTCGTCATCTTGACGCTGCCGATGGGGCTGTTCTTCGGCTGGCTGGGTAAGCGACTGGCGGTGGCACGGTGATGAGCGCTTGCGCGAAGAACAGAGGGCTGTGATGGCCGGTTCGGTTCTCTTCGACGCACCGGGTCCGCGCGCACGGGCCCGGAACCTGGTGTTCAACGCCGTCACGGCATTGGTCATCGCACTGGTGATCTGGGTGGTGTACTCCAAGCTGAGCTCGAAGGGCCAGCTGACCGCCGCGAAGTGGGAGCCGTTCCTGACGGCGAACCTGTGGAAGACCTACATCCTGCCCGGCGTGCAGGGCACGCTGACCGCCGCAGCGGTGTCGATCGTGCTGGCACTGGCGCTGGGATTCCTGCTCGGGGTGGGCCGGATGTCCGCCCACCCCGCGATCAGCTGGCCATGCTCGGTGATAGTCGAGTTCTTCCGCGCAGTACCGGTGCTGATCATGATGATCTTCGCCTACTTCTTATACGCGGACTACGACGTCTTCCCGTCCAAACATCTGGCGCTGGCAGGCGTCATCACAGGACTGACGCTGTACAACGGCGCCGTCATCGCCGAGATCGTCCGTGCCGGCATCAACGCGCTGCCCCGCGGACAGTCAGAGGCAGCGTCCGCGCTCGGCCTGAGTTGGGGCCAGACGATGCGGGCAATCCTGCTGCCACAGGCTGTCACCTCGATGCTGCCGGTGCTGGTCTCACAGATGGTGGTCGTTCTCAAGGACACCGCGATCGGCTACCAGATCACTTTCCTCGAGATGGTGCGCCAGGGCACGCAGGTCGGATCGGCGTACGGCAACTACATCCCCGCCCTGATCGTCATCGCGGTGCTGATGATTGCCGTCAACTTCACCCTGTCGTGGTTCGCGACATGGCTGGAAGGCCGGCTGCGCCGATCCAGTCGCGGCCCCGAGCCCATGCACGTCCAGCCAGTCACCCAGGGTGCGTTCGGCGCCGGCGCCGGCGGCTCGATCTAGACCCTGCGCCGCTCGCGCTCGACTGCCAGTTCGCCCTTGACCACGTCGAACGCCATCGTCTGGCTGTAGCCGCGACGGGCCAGCATCCCGACGAGTCGACGCGCGACCTTGGTGTCGTCGTCGCCGAGCTTTTCCCGGCGCAGCTTGTCACGCACCAGCTGCTCGGCGCGCTGACGTTCCGCGCCCGCATCGATGTCCGCGAGCGCCGCGGCGATCACGTCGTCGTCGACGCCCTTGGTCCTCAGCTCAGCGGCCAAGGCGCGCTTGCCTTTTCCGGCGTTCGCCCGCCGTGATCGCACCCACTGCTCGGCGAAATCGACATCATCGACCAGGCCGGCCCGCGCCAGCCGGTCGAGCACCTGAGCGCTGACGTCGTCGGGATATCCTCGCTTGCTCAGCTGCCCCTCGAGTTCGGCACGGGTCCTGGCCCTCGCGGTGAGCAGGCGCAGACACAGGTTCCGCGCCTGCTCCTCGCGAGACTCCTCAGAAGTCGACTGGGGCGGGCAGGACGTCATCGTTGGAGCCATTGGCCACGTCCGCGGTCACCACGGCGCCGATGCCAAGCTTTTCCTTGATCTTCTTCTCGATCTCGTTGGCCACGTCGGCGTTTTCCAGCAGGAAGTTGCGGGCGTTCTCCTTGCCCTGGCCGAGCTGTTCGCCCTCATAGGTGAACCAGGAGCCGGACTTACGGATGAAGCCCTGCTCGACACCCATGTCGATGAGCGAGCCTTCCTTGCTGATGCCCTTGCCGTAGAGGATGTCGAACTCGGCCTGCTTGAACGGTGGCGACACCTTGTTCTTGACGACCTTGACCCGGGTGCGGTTACCGACCGCGTCGGTGCCGTCCTTCAGCGTCTCAATTCGCCTGACGTCCAACCGAACCGAGGCGTAGAACTTCAAAGCCTTTCCACCCGTTGTCGTCTCGGGCGAGCCGAACATCACGCCGATCTTCTCGCGCAGCTGGTTGATGAAGATCGCGGTGGTGCCCGAATTGTTCAGTGCGCCAGTTATCTTCCGCAGCGCCTGGCTCATCAATCGGGCCTGCAGGCCGACGTGGCTGTCCCCCATCTCACCTTCGATCTCCGCCCGCGGCACCAGCGCGGCGACCGAGTCGATGACCAGGATGTCCAGTGCGCCCGAGCGGATCAGCATGTCGGCGATCTCCAGCGCCTGCTCACCGGTGTCCGGCTGGGAGACCAACAGAGAGTCGGTGTCCACGCCAAGCTTGGCTGCGTAGTCCGGGTCCAGCGCGTGCTCGGCGTCGATGAACGCGGCGATGCCGCCTGCGGCCTGGGCGTTGGCGACCGCGTGCAGCGCGACGGTGGTCTTACCCGAGGATTCCGGGCCGTAGATCTCCACCACCCGGCCGCGCGGGAGCCCGCCGATGCCGAGCGCCACGTCCAGGGCGATCGATCCGGTGGGGATGACGGAAATCGGCTGACGCACCTCGTCGCCGAGCCGCATCACCGAACCTTTACCGTGGCTCTTCTCGATCTGCGCGAGAGCCAGCTCAAGGGCTTTCTCCCGGTCAGGGCCTTGCGTCATGGGTGGTCTCCATCCTTGTGAGTGATCGGTGGTCGATCGGTTGGCCGTGACGTTAGAGGTAGGTGCCGACAAGTCGTCGTCTGCTGTCGCCAACAGTAGACGAACACCTGTTCGATTCAAGTGGACACGCCGTGCGCCCGGAGTTTCCGACCTATGGTGGGGTTCATCCGGCCAGAACGGACCGACATGCACGAGATGGCGATCACGCAGAGTGTTGTCGACGCGGTGTGTGAACACGCCGCGGGTCGCCATGTGCAGAGCGTCAAGGTGGAGATCGGCGCCCTGTGCGCGATCGTGCCGGACGCCATGCAGTTCTGTTTCGAACTCGCCGCGGAGGGCACCGTCGCCGATGGCGCACGGCTCGACCTGAACGTGCAGCCCGGCTCGGCACGCTGCCGCAGCTGCGGCGAGAGCTTCGAACTGCGCGACCTGATCCTGTTATGCCCCTGCGGAAGCGCGGACGTCGAGGTGCTGACCGGACGCGATCTCCGAATTCTTTCGATGGAAGTGAGCTGAGCATGTGCGCGACATGCGGATGCGGTGAGGACACGACGACGACCATCACGGTGGCCGGTGACAACCATCCGCATCCACACGAGCATGGGCACGAGCACACCCACCCGCATACCGAGACCATCTCGCTGGAGCAGAAGGTGCTCGCGAAGAACGATCTGATCGCCGAGCACAACCGTGAGTGGTTGGCCGAACGCGCCATTCTGGCCCTGAACGTGACGAGTTCACCGGGGGCAGGCAAGACGACGCTGCTCGAGCGGACCATCCGGGACCTCGGTGACGACCGTTCGGTCGCGGTGATCGAGGGCGACCAGGAAACCCTGCTCGACGCGGAGCGAATTGCGGCGACGGGCGCTCGCGCCGTTCAAGTGAACACCGGCGCCGGCTGCCACCTGGATGCGGACATGGTTCATCGCGCACTTCACGCCCTGGATCCGGAACCGCAATCGTTGTTGTTCATCGAGAATGTCGGCAATCTGGTCTGCCCGGCACTCTTCGATCTCGGCGAGCACAGCAAGGTCGTGGTGATCTCGGTGACGGAGGGTCAGGACAAACCGCTCAAGTATCCGCACATGTTTGCCGCAGCGGGGCTCGTCCTCATCAACAAGATCGATCTTGTTCCTTACGTAAACTTTGATCTTGAAACGTGTTTCGGTTTCGCGCGCTCCGTGAACCCCGGCGTCGAGATCTTGCCGATCTCCGCGACAAGCGGCGAGGGACTTGAGGCATGGTACGACTGGATCCACAACAAGATCGACATTCTGGCAAACTCCGCCTATGTCCCTAAGACTCGTTGACAAGACATAACACCCGGAGTAGACCGAGAATCAGCGCTCGAAACCACGGACGCTAACCGATTCCTGCTATGGGGACCGCCAGCCCCGGCCCCGGAGAGCTGTGACGCATGCCAAGCGAAGCAGCAGTCAAAGCGGAAGAGGCGTTGATCCACGTCTTATGGATCAACGCGGGTTTGAGTTGTGACGGGGATTCGGTGGCGTTGACTGCCGCCACCCAACCCAGTATCGAGGAGATCGCGCTTGGCGCGCTTCCCGGTCTGCCTAAGATCGCCGTCCACTGGCCCCTTATCGATTTCGAGTGCGGACCCAATGGCGGCGCCGACGATTTCCTGGAGTGGTTCTTCAAGGCCGAACGCGGCGAATTGGAGCCGTTCGTTCTCGTTGTCGAAGGGTCCATTCCCAACGAGGCGATCAAGGACGAAGGGTACTGGTGCGGGTTCGGCAATGACCCCGCGACCGGTCAGCCGATGACGACGAGCGAATGGCTGGACCGACTGACCCCGAAGGCCACCGCGGTCGTCGCGGTCGGCACGTGCGCCACCTACGGCGGAATCCACGCCATGGCAGGCAATCCGACCGGAGCCATGGGGGTGCCCGATTACCTCGGCTGGGACTGGAAGAGCAAGGCCGGCATTCCGATCGTGTGTGTGCCCGGTTGCCCTGCGCATCCGGACAACATGGCCGAGACGCTGACCTACCTGCTCTACATGGCCACCGGCCAGGCCCCGATGATTCCGCTGGACGACGCGCTGCGGCCCAAGTGGCTGTTCGGCAACACCGTGCACGAGGGTTGTGACCGCGCGGGCTACTACGAGCAAGGTGACTTCGCCACCGAATACGGTTCGCCGAAATGCATTGTGAAGTTGGGGTGTTGGGGCCCAGTCGTCAAGTGCAACGTGCCCAAGCGTGGCTGGATCAACGGCATCGGCGGCTGCCCGAACGTCGGCGGCATCTGCATCGGTTGCACGATGCCCGGCTTCCCGGACAAGTTCATGCCGTTCATGGACGAACCCCCCGGCGGCAAGGTTTCCACGACGGCGTCGGGTCTGTACGGCTCGGTCATCCGCAACCTTCGCAACATCACAGGTCGCACGGTGGACAAAGAACCAAAGTGGCGGCATCCCGGCGCGAAACTCGAGACCGGAGCGACCCGCACCTGGTAGGTGCGGGCTCTCCCGGGCTGCTGCACGTGCGCTTCATCGCCGAAAAGTCTTGCGGCGCTGCTCACTAGACGAAAGAGAACAGTTCGATGACAACGACTATCCCCGAGCCGTCACATGTGAAGCGGGATCCCGGCCAACTGGTGGAGATGGCATGGGATCCCATCACCCGCATCGTCGGCAGCCTCGGCATCTACACCAAGATCGACTTCGACAACAGGGAGGTCGTCGAGTGCCACAGCACCTCGTCGATCTTCCGCGGCTATTCGATCTTCATGAAGGGCAAGGATCCTCGCGACGCCCACTTCATCACCAGCCGCATCTGCGGCATCTGCGGTGACAACCACGCCACGTGTTCCTGCTACTGCCAGAACATGGCCTATGGCGTAAAGCCGCCGCACCTCGGTGAGTGGCTCATCAATCTCGGTGAGGCCGCGGAATACATGTTCGACCACAACATCTTCCAAGAGAATCTGGTCGGCGTGGACTACTGCGAGAAGATGGTGTCCGAGACCAACCCGAGTGTGCTGGCCAAGGCCGAGAACACCCAAGCGCCGCACGCCGACATGCACGGCTACCGGACGATCGCCGACATCATGCGTGCGCTCAACCCGTTCACCGGTGAGTTCTACCGCGAGGCGCTGCAGGTCAGTCGGTGGACGCGAGAGATGTTCTGCCTCATGGAGGGCAGGCATGTGCATCCGTCGACGCTCTACCCCGGCGGCAT
>DATJIX010000330.1:0-17657 GCA_035492865.1 Mycobacterium sp.
GGTTCCGACGCGCTCATCGAAATGGTGCGCAGCGGGCGGCTGGACGCGGCGATCGTCTCCGTCGGGCCTGACGAGCGGCCTGATGGCCTCGATGTCGAGGTCGTCACCGACGAGGCGATTCAGGCCGCGGTGGCGCAGACCGACGACCTCGCATCGCGCAAGACCGTTCGGCTGACCGACCTGGCCGACCGCCAGCTCATCGCGCTGCCTGTCGGCGCGGGTGTGCGCCACCAGTTCGATGCCGCGTGCGCCAGGGCGGGCGTGACGCCGCGAATCGCGTTCGAGGCCAGCACCCCTCTTGCGCTCGCCGAGCTGGCGGAGCGGGGGCTGGGGGTCGCGATCGTGCCCGCGTCCGTACCGCGGGGGCGCGACGGACTGCACGCTCTTCCGATCGTCCCGCAACTTCGGGGTCGGCTCGTGCTCGCCTGGCGCTCGGGCGGCCCGATGAGTCCCGCGGCGCGCGTGCTGGTCGATAAGGCTCGGCGGCTACTGCGTGTCGGCGGCCGTGCATAGAGTAGGGCCGTGACCGCAAGCGCTACCGCCGAGAAGCCCACATTGATGCTGCTGGACGGCAATTCGCTGGCGTACCGGGCGTTCTACGCACTACCCGCCGAGAACTTCAAAACCCAGGGCGGATTGACCACCAACGCCGTCTACGGCTTCACCGCGATGCTGATCAACCTGCTGCGCGACGAAGGGCCATCCCATATCGCCGCCGCCTTCGACGTGTCACGGCAGACCTTCCGCGTGGACAAGTACCCGGAGTACAAGGCAGGCCGGTCATCCACGCCCGACGAGTTCCGCGGACAGATCGACATCACCAAAGAGGTGCTGGCCGCCCTCGGCATCACCGTGCTCGCCGAGCCGGGCTTCGAGGCCGACGACCTGATCGCCACTCTGGCCACCCAGGCCGAGAACGAGGGGTATCGCGTGCTGGTCGTCACCGGCGACCGCGACGCGCTGCAACTGGTCAGCGACGACGTCACGGTGCTCTACCCGCGCAAAGGTGTCAGTGAATTGACCCGGTTCACCCCGGACGCCGTCCTGGAGAAGTACGGGCTGACCCCGACGCAGTACCCCGACTTCGCGGCACTGCGCGGCGACCCCAGCGACAACCTGCCCGGCATCCCCGGGGTGGGGGAGAAGACCGCGACCAAGTGGATCGCCGAATACGGCTCGCTTCAGGCGTTGGTCGACAGCGTCGACGAGGTCAAGGGCAAGGTCGGCGACGCACTTCGGGCCAACCTGTCCAGCGTCGTGCTCAACCGCGAGCTGACCGACCTGGTCAAGGATGTGCCGCTGGCCCAGACGCCGGACACGCTGCGGATGCAACCGTGGGACCGCGACCAGATCCACCGGCTGTTCGACGACCTGGAGTTCCGGGTGCTGCGCGACCGGCTCTTCGACACGCTGGCCTCGGCCGACCCCGAGGTGGACCAGGGCTTCGACATCAAGGGCGGGGCGCTCGAGCAGGGCGAGCTGGCCGGGTGGCTGGCCGAACACAGCTCGGGCACGCGGTTCGGGATGGCGGTGGTCGGCACGCACCTGGCGTTCGACGCCGATGCCACCGCGCTGGCGATCGTCGCCTCCGACGGCGACGGCCGCTATCTGGACACCGCAGCCCTGAGCGGCGACGACGAAGCCGCACTGGCGTCGTGGCTGGCGGATCCGAGCCAGCCGAAGGCGCTGCACGAGGCCAAGCTCGCCATGCACGACCTCGAGGGCCGGGGCTGGAAGCTGGCGGGTGTCACCTCCGACACCGCGCTGGCGGCCTACCTGGTCCGCCCTGGGCAGCGCAGCTTCGCGCTCGACGACCTGTCACTGCGCTATCTCAAGCGCGAGCTGCGCGCGGATAACCCTGAGCAGCAACAACTTTCGCTACTCGACGACAGTGAGGGGGTCGACGATCAGGCCGTGCAGACCGTGATCCTGCGCGCCAGCGCGGTGATGGACCTTGCCGATGCGCTCGACGAGGAACTGGCGCGTATCGAGTCGTCGGCGCTGCTCGGCGACATGGAGCTGCCGGTGCAACGGGCGCTCGCCGAAATGGAGACCGCGGGCATCGCCGTCGATCTGAAGCAGCTGGGTGAGCTGCAGAGCGAGTTCGCCGACCAGATCCGTGACGCCGCGGAGGCGGCCTACTCGGTGATCGGCAAGCAGATCAACCTCGGCTCGCCCAAACAGCTTCAGGTGGTGCTGTTCGACGAGTTGGAGATGCCGAAGACCAAGCGCACCAAGACCGGCTACACCACCGACGCCGACGCGCTGCAGGGGCTGTACGACAAGACCGGGCACCCGTTCCTTCAGCATCTGCTGGCCCACCGCGACGCCACCAGGCTGAAGGTCACGGTCGACGGGCTGATCAACTCCGTGGCCTCCGACGGGCGCATCCACACCACGTTCAACCAGACGATTGCGGCGACTGGCAGGCTCTCTTCGACCGAGCCGAACCTGCAGAACATCCCCATCCGCACCGAGGCGGGCCGCCGCATCCGCGATGCCTTCGTGGTGGGCAAGGGCTACCACGAGCTGATGACCGCCGACTACAGCCAGATCGAGATGCGCATCATGGCGCACCTATCCCACGACGAGGGGCTCATCGAGGCGTTTCGCACCGGTGAGGACCTGCACTCGTTCGTCGCATCGCGGGCGTTCTCGGTGCCGATCGACGAGGTCACCGGCGAGCTTCGGCGCCGGGTGAAGGCGATGTCCTACGGGCTGGCCTACGGCCTTTCGGCGTACGGTCTGGCTGCGCAGCTGAAGATCTCCACCGAGGAAGCCAAGGTGCAGATGGAGCAGTACTTCGACCGGTTCGGCGGAGTGCGCGACTACCTGCACAACGTCGTCGACCAGGCCCGCAAGGACGGCTACACGTCCACGGTGTTCGGCAGGCGGCGTTACCTTCCTGAGCTGGACAGCAGCAACCGCAACGTCCGTGAGGCCGCAGAACGTGCCGCGCTCAACGCGCCGATCCAGGGCAGCGCCGCCGACATCATCAAGGTCGCGATGATCAACGTCGAAACGGCCCTCAAGAATGCGGGCCTCAAGTCGCGCATGCTGCTGCAGGTCCACGACGAGCTCCTGTTCGAGGTCGCCGACGGCGAGCGCGACGACGTCGAGAAGCTGGTGCGCGAACAGATGGGCAACGCCTATCCGCTGGACGTGCCGCTCGAGGTCAGCGTCGGCTTCGGCCGTAGTTGGGACTCGGCCGCCCACTAGGCGACTGGTATCCGGCCAGCCCCTGGAGGACGGGCGCTGCGGCGCGGGCCGCATAGACGCCGTATGCCTCTTCGTTCTGCAGCGCGAACACCCGCGGGTCACCGAAGCCGCGGTCGATCCGATCGCGCACGAAGGCGAGTTCCACTACCTGATGGGCGAATCGCTTGGCCGTCTTACCCGCGGGCTTGCCGCCGAGCCGGGTCGCCTCTGCGATCGCGAGCTTGCGCGCCTTCAGCGAGCCCAGCCAGGTCGCCTCGTTGGCGGTCACCACGCCTGCCGACACCATGCCGGGCAGCTTGGAGGCGGTCACTTTCTGCTCCCGGCGGCGACTCTGCACGCCGAGCACGATGACCAGCACGAAGATCGGCAGCATCCACAACGCGTAGACGAGCAGATAGGCCTCGAAGCCGACCAGCGTCGAACCGTTCCACAGCCCGTGCATGAGCACCGCGCCCAGGTAACCGAGCAGGATGCAGCCGACCTTGGCGAGGCTGTTTCTCTGCTGCAACGCGAAGTAGACGCCGATCCCGAAGAACGTCGTGAAGAGCGAATGCGCGAACGGCCCCATGACCAGCCGAACTCCGGCGGTCAGCAGCGACTCGGACACCGACTCGCCATTGGCGACGTAGAGAATGTCTTCCAGCCAGGCGAAACCCGCCCCCACCAGACCCGCGTAGACCAGGCAGTCGGTCAACGAGTTGAGCTCGTTGCGGCGCTTGCCGGTCATCATGACCAGCAGGAACAGCCCCTTGGCGGCCTCCTCGGTCAGCGGCGCGCCCAGCACTACGGAAATCGGGCTGACCTCGTCCGTTCCGCCCATCGCACCGGGGTTGAGCACCGCTTCGGCGAAGATCTGAACGACGCCGGCCAGCACGACGGAGACCGAGGCGCCCCACAGGAACGCGAAGACGAGAAGCCGGCCCGGCTCGGGCTCCCAGCGGTCCAGCCAGATGTAGGCCAGCACGACGATGGTCATCGTGACGCTGGACAGGGTGAACCCGATTCCCGTCCCGACCGGGTTGAACGCGGTCAGCCCGATCACGATCAGGCCGGCGATGGTGCCGAGCAGGATGATCACGGCCAGCGGCGCGCCGACCTTACGGATTTTCCTCTGAAATGGGGGAGCGAGGGCATGCGGTGGAGGCGGCGCGCCTGCATTTGACACCAGAGCAGCGTAGCCGCGCGCTGATCATGATCGCCGAGCTCTGGGGACCGAGTTTGTCCAGCATGTGCACAGTCGAGTAACCTCAACACGTACCCGTCTGTGCTTCATCGCGGGTTACATCAATAACTCATGTCCCTACGACCCAACCTGTCCGGAGCAACCCACCACATGCCAAGTCCCTCCGTCACCTCGCCGCAAGTAGCCCTTAACGACATCGGCTCGGCCGAGGATTTTCTCGCCGCCATCGACAAAACCATCAAATACTTCAACGATGGCGACATCGTCGAGGGAACCATCGTCAAGGTTGACCGTGACGAAGTCCTGCTCGACATCGGTTACAAGACCGAAGGCGTCATCCCTTCCCGTGAGCTCTCCATCAAGCACGACGTCGACCCGAATGAGGTCGTTTCCGTCGGCGATGAGGTCGAAGCTCTGGTCCTCACCAAGGAGGACAAGGAAGGCCGTCTGATCCTGTCCAAGAAGCGCGCTCAGTACGAGCGGGCTTGGGGCACGATCGAAGAGCTCAAGGAGAAGGACGAGGCCGTCAAGGGCACCGTCATCGAGGTCGTCAAGGGCGGCCTGATCCTCGACATCGGCCTGCGCGGCTTCCTGCCCGCGTCGCTGGTCGAGATGCGTCGCGTCCGCGATCTGCAGCCGTACATCGGCAAGGAGATCGAGGCCAAGATCATCGAGCTCGACAAGAACCGCAACAACGTGGTGCTCTCGCGCCGCGCCTGGCTGGAGCAGACCCAGTCCGAGGTGCGCAGCGAGTTCCTCAACCAGCTGCAGAAGGGCGCCATCCGCAAGGGTGTCGTCTCGTCCATCGTCAACTTCGGCGCGTTCGTCGATCTCGGCGGTGTCGACGGCCTGGTGCACGTCTCCGAGCTGTCCTGGAAGCACATCGACCACCCGTCCGAGGTCGTGCAGGTGGGCGACGAGGTCACCGTCGAGGTGCTCGACGTCGACATGGATCGCGAGCGGGTTTCGTTGTCGCTCAAGGCGACTCAGGAAGACCCGTGGCGCCACTTCGCCCGCACCCACGCCATCGGCCAGATCGTGCCCGGCAAGGTCACCAAGCTGGTGCCGTTCGGCGCGTTCGTCCGCGTCGAGGAGGGCATCGAGGGTCTGGTGCACATCTCCGAGCTGTCCGAGCGTCACGTCGAGGTCCCGGACCAGGTGGTGCAGGTCGGCGACGACGCGATGGTCAAGGTCATCGACATCGACCTGGAGCGGCGCCGTATCTCGCTGAGCCTCAAGCAGGCCAACGAGGACTACACCGAGGAATTCGATCCGTCGAAGTACGGCATGGCCGACAGCTACGACGAGCAGGGCAACTACATCTTCCCCGAGGGCTTCGACTCCGAGACCAACGAATGGCTCGAGGGCTTCGAGAAGCAGCGTGAGGAGTGGGAGTCCCGCTACGCGGAGGCCGAGCGCAGGCACAAGATGCACACCACGCAGATGGAGAAGTTCGCCGCTGCGGAGGCCGAGGAGGCTGCCAGGCCTTCGACGTCAAACGGTGCTTCGCGCTCCGAGGAGCCGTCTGCAGGCGGTTCGCTGGCCAGCGACGCCCAGCTGGCGGCGCTGCGGGAGAAGCTCGCCGGCAGCGCCTAACGGCCTGCCGCGATGCTGCGCATCGGTCTAACCGGTGGTATCGGCGCCGGTAAGTCGACGGTGTCCGCCACATTCGCGGAATGTGGCGGCATCATCGTCGATGGGGATGTGATCGCCCGCGAGGTCGTGGAGCGCGGTACCGAAGGGCTGGCGCAGCTCGTCGACGCGTTCGGTGACGACATCCTCCTTGCCGACGGCGCGCTGAACCGGCCTGCCCTGGCAGCCAGGGCGTTCGTCGACGACGAGAAGCGCGCCACGCTCAACGGCATCGTGCATCCACTGGTCGCGCGCCGCCGTGAGGAGATCCTCGCCGCAGTGCACGACGACGCCGTGGTTGTCGAGGACATTCCGCTTTTGGTGGAGACCGGCCTGGCGCCGTTGTTTCCGCTCGTGGTCGTGGTCACCGCTCCTATCGAAACCCGAGTAATGAGGGTGGTCGCGCGGGGGATGGACGAGGCGGACGCCCGCGCGCGCATCAAGGCCCAGGCACCGGAGGACCAGCGCCGCGCGATAGCCGATGTGCTGCTGGACAATTCCGGTGCTCAGGGCGAACTCGTCGAGAAGGCCCGCGATCTCTGGTACAACCGGGTGCTCCCGCTGGCGCACAACATACGGACGCGCGAATGCGCCCCGACGGTCTACCAGCTCGTGCCCTACCGCCCGGCATGGGCCGACGACGCGCGGAGAATCATCAAGCGCCTCCAAATGGCCTGCGGCGACAAGGCATTGCGCATCGACCACATCGGGTCGACCGCCATCGAAGGTATGGACGCCAAGGACGTCATCGACATCCAGATCACGGTCAAGTCACTCGACATCGCCGACGAGCTCACCGACGCTCTGGCGAATGTCGGGTTTCCCGGCCGCGACGGCGTCACGGCGGACTGGCCGCACACCGCCGATCCGGCGAAGTGGCGCAAGCGGTTTCATTGCGCGGCCGATCCCGGGCGGCCTGCCAATGTTCACATCCGCGTCGACGGTTGGCCGGGCCAGCAGTTCGCACTGCTGTTCCGTGCCTGGCTGGCCGCCAATCCCGTTGTGCAGCAGGACTATCTGGCCGCCAAGCGGCGAGCGCTCTCCGCACCCGATTACGCCGCCGCCAAAGAGCCCTGGTTCGCCGACGCGTACGAACGCGCCTGGGAATGGGCCAAGACGACCGACTGGCGGCCCTAAGCAGCCGGTGGCGCAGGCGCCGCGACGGGCGCTGTCGCAGGTTGGGCGGGAGTCTCGTTCCCGCCGGCCACCGGGATGTCCAGCGGGGCGCCACATTGCAGCACGCCGTACAGCGGATCGTCCCTCGGGTGGAACAACCTCGGTGCGATGAACTGGTCGGCCTGCGCGACGATCTGGTCGTCGGCCAGGATCTCGCAGTGCAGATTCGACCCGTACGGCCACTGGATCGAGATTTCCATGCCGGCCTGCTTGGGGTCGTCCAACACGGTGTTGACCTCGAACGTCTGCCCGGGCAGCAGCGTCGGCGTTTCGCTGTTGACGTTGTGATCGTCCATCTTGTACGCGACCACCGCGCCCCGCGACGTGCCGTCGGCCCTGGCGCGGTAGGTGATGTTGTGCTTCAGCTGGTCCCCGGGAGCGGGCTGAACCTGATCAACGGGGGCGGGCTGCACATCGGTCTGGGGCCCGGGATCCGGGTCGGCCAGCGCGGTGGCCGGAGTTAACTGCATACCGGCGCCGACGACCACAGCGGCCGCGATCGCCAGCCATCCGCGCTTGGTGGAACTCATGACAGCCGACCTTACCGTCGCCGCCTGACCGGCAGCGACGTGGTTTCCGGCCGACGGTGGCGCAACCGTGTGGCCGTAGCGTGCTGACCTGCAGTTATTTGCCATTACAAGATCATCGGCCAACAGCCGTGAACCGTTACCGCCAGGTGAGCGACATTCCATTGTCGGCGAGCCAGCGGTTCAGGTCGTAGCCGTGCCTGCTCAGGCCATCGATCGCGGAGACCGCGGTCTGCACCGCGTGCTCACCGGTCTCCGGGGTCAACAGGCCGTGCCGGACGGCGGTCAGCAGCTCGTCGACATCGGCCAGTTCCACCCCGATGCCTGTCCGCACGACGAGATCCAGATAGTGGTCCTCCGCGTGCCACGCCGTCGCACCTGGCGTGTAGTGGCCGACGTCGAGGTAGTAGTCCTGCTCGAGTTCGTATCCGGGGTTGAAGTGGAAAACCGTGGCACGCAAGCTCAAGGACGGCAGCAGCCACGACTCCAGGTAGTGGAACTGCGCTCGGCCCGGCGTCGGGCGGGCCATGTAGAGGCCCCACGGCTCGACGGTATAGACATCGACCGCCCGCACGATGCCCTTCGGATCGGTGTTGGTGCGGGCAGCCAGGTCGAACGTCTCATGCTTTGGCGCGTGAATAGTGTTCAGCATAAGCGGGCGAGCCGCTATCGGCCGTGCCAGGAAATCGCGGTGCGCAGGGTCGCCTCAAGGGCGCGATGCACGTCGCGCAGCGGCCGGATGTCCTGGCGGGCACGGCAGAGCAGAATTGCGCCTTCGATCCCCGCGACAACGAGCGTGGCTAACCGCCTGGAATCGGTGCGACTCACTCCCGCGCCAAGCAATGCGTGTGCGACGAGATCCTGCCAACGGGTGAATGCAGCAGCGGCCGCCGTCATTGCCGTCACCCCCGCATCGGCCTCGGCGGCGACAGCAACAATCGGGCACCCAGCACGAAAGTTGCTGTCCTCGAGCACCTCTCGCCATGCATCCACGAAATTGCCGAGGGCGACAATTGGGTCGCCGTTCTCCGCCGCCCTGGCGAGCCGTCGCTCGATCACCGCGGCGGCCCACTCCACCGTCTCGGCGGCAAGCTGTTCCTTGCCGCCGGGGAAGTGATGGTAGATCGACCCGCGTGGCGCTCCACTGTGCTCGATGACGTCGCGAAAGCCCGTGCCGCTGTAGCCGTGCTCTCTGAACAGCAAAGCGGCGCTTTGGATCATCTTGTTTCGGCTGTCGCTGGTTATGACGATCATCATAGTCTAGAGTCCGAACTATGCCAAGTGTCATAGTCGAAAAACGCGATCACATCCTGCACATGGGGCTCAACCGGCCGGCAAAGCGAAACGCATTCAACATCGAGATGCTGGAGGAGCTCGCGCTGGCATATGAACAACTCGAACGCGACGACGATCTGCGCGCGGGTGTGCTTTATGCCGAGGGCGACAATTTCACCGCTGGGCTCGATCTCGCGGAGGTGGGTCCTCGTCTGATGAACGGATCACTGGACTGGCCGGATGACGGCCGCAATCCGTGGCGCAACGACGGTCGGCCGTGGACCAAGCCTGTCGTCGCCGCCGCCCAGGGTTGGTGCATGACACTCGGCATCGAACTCCTGTTGGCCGCTGACATCCGGATCGCGAGTGCCGACACGCGCTTCGCGCAGCTCGAGGTGCAGCGCGGCATCTATCCCTTCGGCGGGGCCACCACCCGGCTGCCACGCGACGCGGGCTGGGGCAATGCGATGCGCTGGCTGTTGACCGGCGACGAATTCGACGCCGCCGAGGCGCTGCGGATCGGCTTGGTGCAGGAGGTCGTCGGGCCCGGCGAACAGCGCGACCGCGCCACCGAGCTGGCAGAACGGATCGCAACACGATCGGCGCCGCTGGGGGTGCGTGCGACCCTCGCGGCCGCCCAACGCGCCACTCGGGAGGGTGAGCGGGCTGCCGCGGACCGCTTCGAAGACGACGTGGCGGCCCTTTTCAAGACGGCAGACGGCGCGGAGGGCATCCAGGCGTTCATCGAACGCCGTCAGCCGCGATTCACCGGGGCCTAGTCCGCTGCATAGCTCCGGGAACAGCCGATGTCGGTCCCTGGTTCTACCCTGTGAACATGGCTTTCGCTACCGAACACCCCGTGCTTGCGCACTCGGAGTACCGCGCCGTCGACGAGATCGTCCGGGCAGGCGGTCGCTTCGAGGTCGTCAGCCCGCACGACCCTGCGGGTGATCAGCCGGCGGCCATCGCGGAGCTGGAGCGCCGCATCAACGCGGGGGAGCGCGACGTGGTGCTGCTCGGTGCCACCGGCACCGGAAAGTCGGCGACCACCGCGTGGCTCATCGAAAGGCTGCAACGGCCCACTCTTGTGATGGCGCCGAACAAGACGCTGGCCGCGCAGCTCGCCAATGAGTTGCGAGAGATGTTGCCGAACAACGCCGTTGAGTATTTCGTCTCCTACTACGACTACTACCAACCCGAGGCGTACATCGCGCAGACCGACACCTATATCGAGAAGGACAGCTCGATCAACGACGACGTCGAGCGGCTGCGGCACTCGGCGACGTCGAGCCTGCTGTCGCGCCGAGACGTGGTCGTGGTGGCGTCCGTGTCCTGCATCTATGGCCTCGGCACCCCGCAGTCCTACCTGGACCGCTCGGTGGAGCTCAACGTCGGAGACGAGGTTCCGCGAGACGGGCTGCTGCGGTTGCTGGTCGACGTGCAGTACACCCGCAATGACATGGCATTCACCCGCGGAACGTTCCGGGTCCGCGGCGACACCGTCGAGATCATCCCGTCGTACGAGGAACTCGCGGTGCGCATCGAGTACTTCGGCGACGAGATCGAGGCTCTCTATTACATGCACCCGCTGACCGGCGACGTCGTACGCAAGGTCGACTCGCTGCGGGTCTTCCCGGCCACGCATTACGTGGCGGGTCCAGAGCGGATGGCGCATGCGATCTCCACCATCGAGCAGGAACTCGAGGAGCGGCTGGCCGAGCTCGAGGGGCAGGGCAAGCTGCTGGAGGCGCAGCGGCTGCGGATGCGAACCAACTACGACGTCGAGATGATGCGTCAGGTCGGGTTCTGCTCGGGCATCGAGAACTACTCGCGCCACATCGATGCGCGCCCGGCGGGCTCGGCGCCCGCGACGCTGCTGGACTATTTCCCAGAGGACTTCCTGCTCGTCATCGACGAGTCGCACGTCACCGTGCCGCAGATCGGCGGCATGTACGAGGGCGACATCTCGCGCAAGCGCAATCTCGTCGATTTCGGTTTCCGGTTGCCGTCCGCTATCGACAACCGGCCGCTGACGTGGGAGGAGTTCGCCGATCGCATCGGGCAGACGGTGTATTTGTCGGCGACACCCGGACCGTATGAGCTCAGCCAGACAGCGGGTGAGTTCGTCGAACAGGTGATCCGTCCGACCGGGCTGGTCGACCCGCAGGTCGTGGTGAAACCGACCAAGGGGCAGATCGACGACCTGATCGGCGAGATCCGCAAGCGCACCGAGCGCGACGAGCGCGTGCTGGTCACCACGCTGACCAAGAAGATGGCCGAGGACCTCACCGATTACCTGCTGGAACTCGGTATCCGGGTCCGGTATCTGCATTCGGAGGTCGACACCCTGCGCCGCGTCGAGCTGCTGCGGCAATTGCGGCTGGGCGACTACGACGTGCTCGTCGGCATCAACCTGCTGCGGGAGGGTCTCGACCTACCCGAGGTGTCGCTGGTGTCGATCCTGGATGCCGACAAGGAAGGTTTCCTGCGGTCGGCGCGAAGCCTGATCCAGACCATCGGCCGCGCCGCCCGAAACGTGTCAGGCGAAGTGCACATGTACGCCGACAAGATCACCGACTCGATGCGTGAAGCCATCGATGAGACCGATCGACGCCGCGCCAAGCAGGTCGCCTACAACAAAGAGCACGGTATCGACCCAAAGCCGTTGCGCAAGAAGATCGCCGACATTCTCGATCAGGTCTATCGCGAGGCCGACGACGTCGAAGTCGGTGGTTCGGGCCGCAACGCCTCGCGTGGCCGCCGTGCCCAAGGTGAGCCGGGCCGCGCCGTCAGCGCGGGCATCATCGAGGGCCGCGACACGTCGAACATGCCGCGTGCCGAACTCGCCGATCTGATCAAGGATCTGACGGAGCAGATGATGGCGGCCGCACGCGATCTGCAGTTCGAACTGGCGGCACGGATCCGCGACGAGATCCACGACCTCAAGAAGGAACTGCGCGGCATGGATGCCGCGGGTCTCAAGTAGCTCAGTTCCCCGAAAGGAGGGCGTACTGGGCGGCCGCCTTCTGCTTGGCGCTGACCGCGGTCTTCGCGCGCACGGAAGTGTAGAAGTTCTGAAACACGATCCGGCAGACGTAGGGCGGGAGGTTCGGAGGCGGATTGTTGGCCTGGAAGCACCGTTCGTCAGGGACGTTCGGGTCGGCGTCGATCTCGTGTTCACGGTTGGACACTTCGGCGGTGACCTCGGCGAGCATCTCCCGCGCGGCCTCGTGGTCGCGCACCCGGAACAGATTCTGGAAGCCCGATACCGCCAACCGGTCCACGCCCCACTTGTCGTAGAGCCTGTCCTTGCGGAACATCGGCGGCTGAAAATGCGACGCCCCGGTCGGGCCGTACACCGCGAATTTCTCCGATACCAGGGCCTGCTCGGTTGGATCGGTGCTGACCATCCGGCTCAACAGCCCATCGGGATCACGCGGCAGTGTCGGGATCTCATCGACCGGGGTGGGCCGGAACTCCTGCAACAGGTGGTGTTCGGCGTCCACCACCGGATCCAGGTCGCCGATGTGGCTTTCGGCGTCTGCGCCCGGCGCGTCGATCATCAGGTGCACGACGAACGGACCGATTGCGGTATCGGCGATCACCGTGCCATTGCCGGGGGTGTAGCGCGCCACCACATCGGGATGCTTGGGCAGCGGTACCGCGACCGTCTTGGCCACGTCTTTCCAGTTGGTCATGTCGAGCGTTGCCGCCGCGGCGCGCGCTGCCGCATCGTCGGGAAAGCGCAGCAGCGTGATCGACAGCCCGACGTAAACCTGCGGAGGCGTGCCATCGGCAAGTTGGGGCCGGTCTGCGAAGCCGACGCGGTAGCCGGCCAGCCAGCGGTGTTGGTCGAGCACGCCCTTGCCTGCTTCGCCGATCAGTGGCGCGAGGCTGGCCGCGTCGGGAATCGGATCGGCACGCCATCCGTAGAGCAGCAGCGGATCGAATTGCGACGCGTCGGCGACGGCCTCGGCCATCCGAATGCCCTCGAGAACGGTGGCCTCTTGCGGAGACGGCTGACTGGGCACGGCGCGGGTCGTCGTGGGAAAAGCACCGACGTCCAGCTTGGCGGGGTGGGCGCAGCCGGCGGCAAGCGCGGCCACCGTCGCTGCGCCGATCACCCGCCGCAACCGTCCTGGCCGCTTCCGGGCCGTGCCTACCACGACTATCAAGCTAGCGCCATCGAGGCAGCTAATTGCGGAAAATTTCACGCATGCGTAAAGAGCTTGACCTCAACGGCGGTTGAGCTCCTAACGTGGTCGGCGTGACCGAAACCGCGACGATCGCCACGGGCAGCTGGCGTGAGCTGCTTGGCCCGAAGAACCTCGGGGCCTCCACCGTGCTCGCCGGCGGTGTCGCGCTGTACGCCACCAATGAATTCCTCACCATCAGCCTGATGCCGAGCGCTGTCGCCGACATCGGCGGTCACCGCTACTACGCGTGGGTGACGACGGTGTACCTGGTCGCGTCGGTGGTGGCCGCGACGACGGTGCATTCACTGCTGTTGAGGTTGGGCCCGCGATGGGCATATCTGTTGGGCCTCAGCGTATTCGGCGCAGGCAGTCTCGCATGTGCGGCCGCGCCGACCATGGAGATCTTGCTCGCAGGCCGCGCGATCCAGGGTGCCGCGGGTGGCCTGCTCGCCGGTCTCGGCTACGCCGTGATCAACACCGCGCTGCCCAGTTCGTTGTGGACCAAAGCGTCTGCTTTGGTGTCTGCCATGTGGGGGGTCGGCACGCTCGTCGGGCCGGCCGCAGGTGGGCTGTTCGCCCAATTCGGTTCGTGGCGTTGGGCATTCGGTGTGCTGGTGATTCTGACCGTGGCCATGGCTGTTCTTGTTCCGATCGCCTTGCCAGGGCGGCGCGACGCCGAAGTCGATCCGTCGCGCATCCCGATTCCGGTGTGGTCGTTGGTTCTGCTCGGCACCGCCGCGCTTGCGGTGAGCGTCGCGGGGATCCCGCACGATTGGCGTGCGACGACGGGGCTGTTGACGTTCGGCGCGGTGCTGGTCGCGGTGTTCATCTACGTCGACAGGCGCCTGCCCGCGGCCGTGCTGCCACCGAGCACCTTCGGCTCCGGTCCCTTGAAGTGGATCTACCTGACGCTCGGCCTGCTGATGGCGGCGACGATGGCCGATATGTACGTGCCGCTGTTCGGCCAGCGGCTGGCGCACCTGACACCCGTGGCGGCGGGATTCCTCGGCGCGGGCCTGGCGATCGGGTGGACGGTCGGCGAGATCAGCAGCGCGTCGCTGAAGAGCAACCGCGTCATCGTGCGCACGGTGGCCGTCGCGCCGCTGGTGATGGCGACCGGGCTGGCGCTGGCCGCGCTGACGCAATACGACGATGCGTCGATCGGACTGGTCGCGGTGTGGGCCCTTGCGCTCTTGATCACCGGCATCGGCGTGGGTATCGCGTGGCCGCACCTGTCCGCCTGGGCCATGAGTTGCGTCGACGATCCCGCCGAGGGGCCCGCGGCGGCAGCGGCCATCAACACCGTGCAGTTGATCTGCGGTGCATTCGGCGCAGGCCTGGCCGGAGTGGTGGTCAACCTGACGGAGACCAACGACGCGACTCCGGCGCGCTGGCTGTTCGCCGCCTTCGCAGTGCTTGCGGCGGTCGGGATGGTCGCGTCTACGCGAAGCGGACGTCGGACAGGTCGATCGACACCATGACCTCGGCGAGGTTCGGCTCGCCGTCTGCGTCGCACCGGTAGGCGCGCCTCTTGGTCGGCACCAGAATGCCGTCGGCATCGACCAACTCCGAAATGTATTGAATGGCCGAGAATCCGCCTGCGATATCGACGCGGTAGTCGTGCCGCGCGAGCAGTAGATCCGGTCCGAAGTAGAACTCCTGCACCCTGCTGTGGCTGGCGAAGCCCTTGCCGAACTGCACCTGGAAACCGTTGAGGGCCACGCCATTGTCCTCAACCGGCTCCAGTTGGCGGACGGGCAGGCCCGGCAGCGCCAGCAGAAAAGGGCTCGTGAGATAGGTCCACAAGGCGTAGCCGTTGAAATAGGCGCGCTGCAACGGGTCCCACGGCGTGGTCAGGGTATGGCCGTCGAACGAATCGCGGGGGTGTACCCGCTCGGCGACGACCGTGCCGTCGAGTTTCTCGATCGCGACCCGGTCCGGTGTGAAGTCCGTGCGCTGATCGTCGGCACCGAACGGTCGAACGGAAGCCCATTCGCGCTGCAGCGCCGCGGTCATGTGCCGCGGCGTCGGATCCTGCGGCATGCCTTTGAGTTCGAACAGCATGCCGCCGCTGACGATGGTCGCCTCGATGCGACTGAACTGCCGCCAACGCTCGAACCCGCCGTGCGCGTCCAGCACCCTGGCCAGCAGGTCGGCTGCCATCTCAGAGCACCGGCAGCAGGCGCTGCAGAATGGCCGCCGAGGACTCGGCGGCCTGATCGACGAAGGTGGTGAAGTCGAAGAGGGCGTTGCCGCCAGCGAGGTCCGACAGCGCCCGGATGAGGAGCCAGGGGATACCGAACGCTTCACAGACCTGAGCGACGGCGCCGCCTTCCATCTCGATCGCTTGCCCGCCCAACTCGCTGCGCAGTCGCTCGCGGGTGGCCTCACAGTTCAGGTACTGGTCGCCGGACAGCACTGTGCCGTAGACGATTTGACCGGGAACGGTGATTCCAGCCAGCCGTTGCCTGACGCGGTCGAGTAGCGCGGGGTCGGCCCGGTAGCCGAGCCGCTCCGTCGGGTTGATGACCGGTGCGTAACCAGGCTGATAGGTCCGGATCCGCTGATTTTCCAGCACGCCGGCGTCGTGTTGGATGACGAAGTCCGCCACCACGATGTCACCGATGGCGAGTCGCGGATCCAGGCCACCGGCCACGCCCGAGAAAACGACTGTGCGGCAACCGAATCGATCGGCCAACAGGGAAGTCACGAGCGCGGCGTTGACCTTGCCCATTCCCGACCCGGCCAGCACCACGTCGTGGCCATCGATGGTTCCTGTGTCGAACACCGTGTGGGCGATCTGTTCGCTCTGCGGATCGCTGAGAAGCGCGCGGAGCTGAGCGAGTTCCTGCGGGATGGCGCAGATCAGTCCGATGGGCACGCTTTCAATCTAGTTGGCGCGTCTAATCGGACTCGTCGTCGAGCTGGCGGATCGCCGTGACGCCTTCGATGCCTGCCAGCACCGTCGGCGCCGTCAGAATCCCCCTGCCCGACAGCGTCAGCAGCACGCCGGTGCTTCCTGGACTGACGTGCTCACCAGCGGCATCGGCCGCGAGGTCGGTGAGCTGCCACTGGCGCCGGTCGCAGGCCTGCAGCAGCCGACTCATCACACCGCGGCCCTCTTCGTAGGTGACGTGCATGGTCACCGATCCCGCCAGCCGGGCGGACAGTCGCTTCGCCAGCGGCATGAAGCCGACGATGATGAGGAAGTGCATCGCCGTCACGGTGACCGCCAGCAGGAGCAGGCCGGAGCCTGCCGCCATGCCGATGGCGGCTGATTCCCAGACGGCGGCAGCGGTGGTCAGCCCGTGCACGGACCCGCGCCGGAAGATGATGATGCCTGCGCCGAGAAAGCCTATGCCCGATACGATTTGGGCCGCTACGCGGGACGGGTCGACGACCACGAGGCCGTCCTGCAGCACGTCGGTGAAGCCGTACTTGCTGACGAGCAGGATCAGGGCTGCCGCCGTGCCGACGATGGTCTGGGTGCGCACCCCGGCGCTCTTGCCCTGGAGCTCGCGCTCGAGACCGATCAACGAAGTCAGGCCGAACGCGACGAACAGCTCCACGATCTGTCGGGTGCCTTGCCCGGGCCCGCCGAAGAACGGCGGATCGGCCAGCCAGACCTGCATGTCAACAAATTAACCCCGCCGCGATTCACCGATGACTTTCGGCGCGCCGCGGAGTCCGTATTTCTGAGGCCGATTCGTTAGGAGAACCAGAATGCCCACAACTTCCGCCGCCTATCCCGACGTCGCCACCCGCGAGGAATGGCTGGCCGCCCGCAAGAAGCTGCTGACGCGCGAACGCGAGGTCACCCACTTGCGTGACGCCGTCAACGCGGAGCGGCGCCGGTTGCCGATGGTGAAGGTCGACAAGGACTACGTGTTCGAGGGACCCGACGGCGAACTGCGTCTTGTCGACATGTTCGAGGGTCGCCCCCAGCTGTACATCCATCACTTCATGTGGCTCGACGCGGTCGACAAGGGTTGCCCGAGTTGCACGATGGCCGCGGAACTCACCTTCACCGAGAAGGATCGCGCGCTGCTGAATGCGAAGGGCGTGACGTTCGCGGCGGTGTCGCGGGCACCGTATGCCAGCATCGCGCGCTACAAATCCGAGCACGGTTGGACCTTCCCGTGGTACTCGTCGCGCGACAACGACTTCAGCTACGACTATCACGTCACGCTGGACCCGGAGCGGGCACCGATCGAGTACAACTACCAATCCGTCGACGAGTTGCGCGCAGCAGGGTTCGACGACGACATGCTGCGCGGCGACTGGCCAGGGGCCAGCGTCTTCCTGCGGCGCGGTGACGACGTGTTCCATACCTACTCGACATTCGCCCGCGGGCTGGACCACACTGGACCGGGCTACCCGCTTCTCGACCTGACGCCGTATGGGCGCCAGGAAAAGTGGGAAGACTCGCCCGCGGGCTGGCCGCAGGGG
>DATJIX010000331.1:0-15270 GCA_035492865.1 Mycobacterium sp.
CTGGCGGCGGCGGATCCACGGGACGGAACGGTGCAGGCGAGCGGGGGCGCCAACACCACCGTCACGACATCCGACGGCAGCACCACACCGGAGGCAAAGTCGTCGGCAACGCCTCAGACCGCGAAGGTCGCAGCGCTCGCCCCGAAGGGCTCGTCGACCGGGCCGACCAAGACACCGAGCACCCCACCCACCTCGACCCTGTCCGCCGACACGGTGACATCCACACTGGCGGCGATCGACACTCCTTCGAGCGGCGCGCGGCTGGTCGCGACGGAAGCCGGCGTTGAACCGGCAGCACCCCGCACGGTGACCACGACCGCGCTGATCAGCCCGTCGACGGTGTCCAGCACCCGGGTTCAGCAGCCGGCCAACCCCATCACCACGGTCGTGCAGCAGGTGATGTCCGTCGCGGCGGGGCTCGCCGCAATGGTCGGACTGTCGCCAACCTTGACCGGCGGCCCGGTGGCCCCCGTCGAGCCACCCATGCCGTGGGTGGTGCTGGCCTGGGTGCGTCGCCAATTCCAACAGACCCTTTTCAACGCCTACCCGCAGATCGCGTTCGGGGCGGTCACCACCAGCCAGTCCGAGACCGGTGTCGTCACGGGCAGCATCGCCGCCGCCGACGCGGAGTCCGATCCCCTGGAGATGCGCGTGGTGTCGGGCCCGGCGAACGGCACCCTGACGCTGGACGCCAAAACCGGCGATTTCACCTACACCCCCGATGACGGGCTGGCTCAGTCCGGCGGCATCGACTCGTTCACCGTCGCGGTCACCGAACTCAACGCAGACGCACACTGGCACGGCGCAGGACGGGCCGACGGCGCGGCGGCGACGGTCTTGGTCTCTGTGCTCCCGATCGGCCACACCGAACCCGACCCCGACAGTCTCGACGCCTCCGAGTTGGTCTCCCTGGTCGCGGACGGGAAAGTGCAGGCGTACGCCAACCCGGACGGCACCGTCCGCATCATCGACGGCACGTTCACCGACACCGCCGTTCGAAACACCACGGACGCGGCGCGCGCCATCAACGGCGTGGCCGGGCTATTGGGCGCAAGCGCCGGCTTCGCCGACAAAACGGACATCACCAGCGAGAGTCTGGGCGCCACCGAGGTGCTCTACCGCCTTGCACCCACCGTCAACGGCATCCCCGCCCTCACCAGCCAGGTGGTGTTGGTGACCGACGGAAACGGGTCCGTCACAGGCGTTTTCAGCAGCTACCGCGCGGCGATCAACGACGTCGACACGTCATCGAGCACCGATCTCGACGAGGAGTCGGTGGCCCTGGCGGCGGCGCGCGCCGCGCTCGCCAAGACGCTCGCCGAGCAGGGTAACGACCCAGCCGCGACGGCGGCCGTCCTCGCCACCGTGGCGACGACCAGCGATCTCGTCATCTTCGACGTCGACCCCGATGCGGCCCCACGCCTGGCACACCGAATCACGGTGTACACCACCGTGATTCCGGCGGATTCGGTTGCCGACCTACCGGTGGTCAGCAACACGTACTACATCTACGCCAACGGCGTGAACGCAGGCGATGTCTTCGCCGCGCACTCGAATGTGGCCGACGCCTCGACGGCATGGGTGACGAGCACAAAGACGGTCAGCGACCTGAAGAGCAGGAGCCGCACCATCACCGGACAGTACCAAGCGAGCAGCGGCGCTTGGCGGTTCAACGACGTGACGCGCAACGTCAGCACGTACGCCGCATCCTCGACGACGTCGGCGCCGGGAAGCCTGGTCACCAAGGCGTGGTGGGCCGGATGGAGCAGATCGGCCGTCTCTGCACACGCCAACACCGAAGTGGCCTACGACTACTATCAAAACACGTTGGGACGCATGGCATTCGACGGGCTGGGATCCAGCCTGCGCGTCAGCACGCTGCCCAGCAGCTACAACAACGCCTATTGGGATCCCAGCCTGAAGATCCTGGTCTTCGGACACGACTTCGAAGCGGCACTGGACGTGGTCGGCCACGAATACACCCACGGGGTGGTGCAATACGCCGTCGCAGGGGGCGGCGGGCTGATCTATCAAGGAGAGTCCGGCGCGCTCAACGAGTCGTACGCCGACATCCTCGGAAGTCTGATCGAGAACAAGACCGGGACCGCCAGATGGCTGATCGCCGAGGATTACGGATGCGGCACGTCGTCGTGCGCCATCCGCGACATGTCCAACCCGGCCAAGTACGGTCAGCCGACGAACTACGCCAACCGGTATACGGGTACCGCGGACTACGGCGGAGTCCACACCAACAGCGGCATTTTCAACTATGCGGCCTACAAGATGATGACGGACAGCCGCACCAGCACGATATCCGGCGCCACGTGGGCCGCGGTGTTCTACGGGTCGCTCTACAAGCTGCCGAGCAACGCGAAATTCTCGGACGGCCGGGCGGCGGTGCTCAACACCGCGAAGAGCCTGGGCTTCACGACAACGCAGCAGCAGGCGATCACGGACGCGTTCAACGCGGTCGGGGTGTCCTGACGCCGGCTCACATCGTCAGGACCATGCGGTAGCGCGCGCGGCCCTCGTCCATCGCCGCGTATGCCTCGGCGGCCTCAGCCAGCGGGCGCTCTTCGATCCACGCGCGCACGCCCGACAGCACGGCGAAATGCATGGTCTCCTCGACGTCGCGGGAGGTGCCGGAGGGATGCCCGACGATCGAGTAACCGGGGGTGATCAGCTGGATGGGCGCGACCGGCAGCGGATCGGCTGTGACGCCGACGGTGACCAGTTCGCCCTGCGGAGCCAGCCCGCCGACGGTCGCCGCCATCGCGGCCGAGTTGGCGGCCGTCGCGAGCACCACCTGCGCGCCACCGAGGGCCTGCAGGGCCTCGGCGACATCGACCGCCCGTGAGTCGATGTAGTGGTGGGCGCCCAGCTCGCGGGCATTGGCTTCCTTGTCCGCCCCGCGCGCGATCGCGATCGTCTCGAAGCCCATCGCCCGCGCCCATTGCACGCCGAGGTGGCCCAGCCCACCGATGCCGAGCACTGCGACGCGGTCCCCCGCCCTTGCCTTGGTCTGCCGCAGCGCGTGGAACGTCGTCACCCCCGCGCAACCCATCGGCGCCGCCTCGGCGAACGACAGCTCGTCGGGGATGCGCGCGAGCGCGGTGGCGGGCGCGACCACCGACTCGGCGTATCCGCCCGGATAGTGCCAACTGGGCACCTCGCCGTTCACGCACTGCATGAACTTGCCCTGGCGACACGGGATACAGCGATTGCAGTTGCCGCCGAACCAGCCAACGGCCACCCGATCGCCCACCGCGAATCCCTCGACGCCGTCACCGACTTCGGCGATGCTGCCCGCGATTTCGTGGCCGAGCGTCAGCGGCCACGTCATGCCGGGGAAGCCGCCGGCCACGAAACCGTGGTCGGTTCCACATACTCCACAGGCGGCGACGTCGATGCGGACGTGGCCGGGGCCCGGCGGCGTCGTCTCGACATCGACGAGGGTCAGCGGCGCATTGGCCGACGCGACATGGACAGCTTTGTGGGTGGTCATAACCGGACCCTAATGCTGTGCGCACCCTGGCTCTACACTCTCGAAGTTCTGCTTCTGTTGATGGGCGTAGGCCGCGGCTTGCGTGCGGTTTCGGACGCCGAGTTTGGCGAGGATCGATCCCACGTGTCGGTCGGTCGTCTTGGGGCTGATGTACAGCTCGGCGGAGATCTCGGCGTTACTGTGGCCCGCCGCAAGGAGTTCGAGTACGTCATGTTCTCGCGCAGTGAGACCGTGCGGGTCGGCGATGGTGTTTCGGTGGCGTTTGTCCGGATTGTTGCCCCGCAGTTGGGTGAGCCGTTGTTGAGCCCGCCGGACGGCGGCGCGCGCACCAAGACCGCGGAAGGTGCCAAGCGCGGCTTCGACGGCTTCGATGTCGCCGCCGAGTTGGGCAACGGCAGCGTCGTACGAACAACCACGCCGCGTCCACTCCGCGGCGGCAGTCGCCCAATCCCCACTCAGTTCGAGTCCGTACGGCGTGACGATATCGGCTGGCGCCGCATCATTCGTCGTCTCACCTGGCAGCTTCGCCCAGCGGCGCAGGTGCCCAACCAACCATGGGTCGGCGTGCTCGGTGGCGGCAGCCAAGCCGGCATGCGCCTCTTCGCGAGCGGTGTCGTCGTCACCGGCCAGCCAGGCCGCTTCGGCGCGGGCCGCCCACACCACGCCCAGCCGAGCCAGGTCGCCGGGGTCCGCGGCCGCCAGGGCCTCGTCCAGCAGTGCGGCCACGGGTTGCTCGCCTCTGCGCGCGCGGACCAGCGCCAGGCTGATCAACGGCAGGATGCGCGGAGGTGGTGGTAGGGCAGGCCGGGTCAGCACGTCGTCAGCACGCGCGACTGCACTCACCCAATCCCCGCGATGCAATGCGACGAGGGCGGCTGCGCCGGTGGTGACCGAGTCGAACATCATCAGGTCGTGAGCGGCGCAGAAGGCAGAGGTTTCGCTGAGGTAGGTCTCGGCGCGGTCAAGGCGGTGATGCACGGCCGCGTACCAGCAGATCAGCCCCCCGTTCAAACCGCCCAGTTCGGATAACCCCTCGGCCGCCATCGAGTCGCGCCAGGCCGCCTCCAACTCGTCCCATCCAGTATCGCTGCGCAGCACGATGTCCAGGAGGGCGAAGAAGCGCGCGCGCACCACCACCGCGCGGTCACCGAGTTCCGTGCCAAGGGTGATGGCGCGCGCCGCGTAATCACCACACGCCGGATCGAAATTGAATGCGGCCAGTCCGGCCATCGTCGCGAGTGACCAGGCCAGCTGCGGGCAGGGTCCGGCATCTTCGAGTAGACGCACAGAAGTCGCGGCAGCTTCGATCGCCTCGCCGGTACGGCCGAGCAGGTACACGTGATGGGAAAGCCAATGCAGATCTTCGCTTTCGTGGATCCGGTCGCCCAGCGCGTGGCGCAGGGCGATCGCAGCACGCCAGGACGACACCGCCGCTTCGCCTAACCCGCTCAGATAGCCGCTGAACGCGTGCCGCTCAAGCCATTCCACCTTTTGCTCGTCCGGAACGAGGTCGGCGTGGCGCAGCGCCAACGAGTACAGTTCGGCAGCCTCACGGTTCGCGCCCAACGAGGAAGCTCGCTCCGCAGCGGCAGGCCCGTATTGAATGACGGCATCGGTGTCGCCGGCCTGGTCGGCATGAAAGGCCAATGCTCCCAAGGTATCCGGGTCGATCGGCGGCTCGGCCAACACCGTCAACGCTTGTTTGTGCAACACTCGGCGTTGGTAGGCGGGCATCTGGTCGAGCGCCGCGCGGCGCGCCAGTTCGTGGCGGAACCCGACCGTGTCCGCGTCGGCGACAAGGACGCCGGAACTGAGGCAGTCGACCAATCCCGCTGCAGCGGCCGGGCATACGTCGTGAAGCAACGCAAGGCTGACCCGCGGGCCGCACACCGCCGTCGCATACGCGGTCTCGCGCCCAGCGCTCGACAGCCTCGCCAGCCTGCCCCACACCGCCTCAGATACGCTGCGAGGCAACGCTTCCCGCGCTAGCACGTCGGGACCCGCGGCCAGGACTTCGGTGACGTAGAACGGGTTCCCGCCGGTGAGACGATGCAAAGCGGCAGCATTGACGCCGCTGCCGGCGGCGAGCTCGGCCACCGCCGTCTGACTCAGCGGGTCCAGCCCGATGCGGCTCACCGCCGCCGAGGTCGCGACATCACCCAACAGCACGGCGAACGGATGCTGGTCGCCGATTTCGTCATCGCGGTAGGACACCACCAGCAACACGGGAAGGGAATCGATGCGGCGCGAGAGGAATCGCAGCAGGTCCAGCGTGGCACCGTCGGCCCAATGCACGTCTTCGATCACGCACACCCAGGGGGTTCCGTCGCCGAACATGCCGAGCAGCCGGGTGTAGATGGCCTCCACATCGCTCGCCGCGACGGCGGCGCGCAGCCCCGCCGCTTGCTCGCCGGAAGTGTTCGCGAGCATGTCGATCAGCGGGCCCAACGGCCTCGGCGCCGCGAGCGGAACGCACCAGCCGCGCAACACACGCGCCCGTTGCCCGAGGCCTGCGACAAAGCGTCCGATCACGGTGGTCTTGCCGACACCGGCCTCCCCGCGTAGCAGCAGCATCCGGCCGCCGCCGCGCGCCGCCTCACGTCGGTAGCGCTCCAGCTGGGCAAGCGCGGCGTCGCGCTCGTACAGCCGGTCCGTCGGTGCCACGGCCCCTCCCGTTCAAGCGGAAATGAGGAAAACACCTCATGCGCCGGGGCGGGCCGGTCGAGCACACTTTTCAGTGGGCGTGCGCGGGGCCTGCCACGGATTCAGCAAACCTTCATCTGGTCAGGATGCGGGGTAAAGCTTAGCCCGGCTACCCCCGCTCACGCTTGCCAATGCAACTTCACAGCAACTTCCCAGCACCGCTTCCGAGTTGGGATCGGTAGCGGCGAAGCCGATATCCACTTGAGGCGCGCCCGCGAGTGACGATGCCGCGCGCAACAGCATCAATCCGAAGGACACCCAATGAAAACGCAGGCCACCCTGGTCGCCGTCCTGGCCGCGGCGATGACACTGGCCGGTTGCTCGTCGTCAAACGGTTCGACTGCAGCGCAAGGCACTTCGGGCGGCCCCGCTCCGTCGGCCCCTGTTGTGCAGCCCGCAGCTCGCGGTGTCGAAGGCGCGATCGGGTCCATCCCGTGGTCGCAGGTCGGGCCTGGCTGGATGCTCGCCACGTGGAGCCCGGTTGTGGGCAATCGGCCCGGCGTCGAACCTACGCCCGGCGAACCGACGCGCGAAACAGCCACCGTCACGCTGTATCTGGTCGACCCGGCGGGTGGGCGCTATCCGATCACCACCTTCCCGCCGCCGGGAAACAGGGCCGGCCTCGAGCTGGTGGATTGGTCCGGCGACGGGAGCCACGCGCTGTTCTACGGGGAGTACGACAAACCGCAGACGGTCATCGACGTCGACCTGCACACCGGCACCCAAACCAGGGTGCCCATTGCCGAAGGTGTGCCACGTTTCGCGCGCCCCGACGGGACGGCATTGCTGGTGACCAACCACTTTGGCGACTACCGCATGCCTGCGGGGCTTGAGCGCGTCGACCTCGCCGGTAAGCAGCAATTCACCTATCCCACCGACAAGCTCGACAGCAAGTTCAACGGTCCTTCGCTTTTCACACCCGATGGCACACGGCTGGTCCTCGGCACGTCGGCGGGCCTTGTCGTGATGGGTGACGACGGCGCGGTGGTTTCGACCCTTTCGATGCCGGACCGGTCCCCTTGCACCCCGGTGCGGTGGTGGGACGAACAACCCGGCGCAATCGTGGTGGCCCAGTGCGTGCCCGATGGCGACCGCGCCAGCCGCCTCTGGTTGGTGCCACTCGACGGCAGCGCACCGACGCCTCTCACCGCTCTCAAGGACGGGCTGACGGGCCCCGACTACGCCGATCTGGACGCCTGGAAACTCCCGACGGGCACGTATGTACAAGCCATGGGCGCTTGTGGCGTCGTTTTCCTGGCCAAGGTGAACGCGGACGGGACGACGTCGGAGGTGGACGTGCCCAACACCGAGGGCAGCGTCGGTGTGCTCGGCGCGAACGGCGGGCACCTGTATCTGCACACAAAAGCCGGATGCGGTGGCGGCCAAGCGATCATCGACTACGACCCCGCGGCCAACACCTCGACGGTGTTGCTCGGCGGACCGCTCAACGGCGGCGGCGTCGACGACGCTCGACTGTACGGGAGCCAGAAATGATCAGCAGGCGACGAATTCGCTTGTCGCTGAAGGCTATCGCGACCGCGGCGGCCGCAGTCGGCCTGGCAGCACCCACCCATGCCGAGCCGGCGCCGACGACGGTGGCGCCCTGCGACTGGGTCACCGCCGACGAAGCCGCCGACATCCTCGGCGGCCCGGTCACCGCCAAGCCACTACTCGATCGGCCCGGCTCGGTCGAGATGTCCTGCGGCTACCACCGATCAATCGACAGCACAATCGAATCCGACCTAAAGCTGCCCGGCGCCTTTCCGGTCGATGCCCCATCTCAGTTTGCTCTTGGGACAGCACCCGCAACGAACGTGACGACCGTCGACGGGGTAGGAGTCAAGGCCGCGTGCGTAGTGGAGCCGCAGACGACACCTCCGTCGACCACCCTGCTCGTCCTCCTGACCGGCGACCGGCTCTACCGAGCCACCGGAACGTATTACCCGTCTTGCGATTCCCTGAAGACGTTCGCCCAGACGGCGATCGCCCGCATCGGCGCCTAGCCCGCCCCCACCGAAGGGACCGCCGAAATGGCCACTCGCACAACGCTTGCACTGCTGGCTACGCCGACGCTCGCGGCGGTGGCGTTCAGTGTGGTTCTCGCCCCGCATGCTATCGGCGACGGTGGCTGCGGACCCGATGCCGGACCACCACCGCACGCGACAAGCAAGGACGTCAGCGCTGTGTACGGACAGCCGGCCACGCTGTGGATCTCAGACGTCAAAGTCGGTATCGCCACCCCGCAGGGTTATAGCTCAGCAGAGATACACAGCCCCAGCCCGCTGCAGCGCTCCGCGTTGATGATCGACGCCCAGCAAGACGGCAACCACCAAGTCATCGTGGACACCGGTCGCGAGGCCATCCTCTACACGGTGATCGGTTGCACCATCGCCCCGGCCGTCGATGAGCGCGGCCTCCCGTTCCGGTTCGACCTCGGCCATCGGCGCGCCCTCGGCGACGGTATCGGTTGCAGCGACCTCGGCGACGGCCGCCACCTTGTTCAGCTGCTGCAGCTGAGGGACGAACAAGGCAACCCGCTGTTGGAGGTGCGCCGCACCGAGGTCGACGTGACAGGCCCGGTTGCCACCACCGGTCGCTCCGACACCGTCACCGCGGCCTCGGAACAGGACCCGGCGTGGACGACCGCAGCCGGGATCAGCTGCGGCGATCTCACCATGGCCGGCGACGGAGTTTCCGCACCGTACTGACGCCGCACCCCCGGCACAGCGTTCGTCAAGGCCCCCGCCGGTATCTTGGGGGGCCATGGACACCACCACCGCCGTTTCGGCGGCCGCCACCCAGCTGGCGCTGATGCCCGACTTCCTGGATCCGATCAAGCTCATCGGCTACTTCGGCACCTGGGCGCTGGTGGGGCTGCTGGTGGTGATCTTCGTCGAGTCGGGCCTGTTGTTCCCGGTGCTGCCGGGCGACACGCTGCTGTTCGTGGCGGGCATGCTCGCCGCGGGCACCGCGGCCGCCGGACAGGCCAACTTCCAGCTGTGGCAGCTGCTGGTGTTCATCCCGATCGCCGCCATCCTCGGCGGACAGGCGGGGTACTTCATCGGCCGGTACCTGGGCACCGCGATGTTCAAACCCAACGCCCGGATACTCAAGCAGCGGTATCTGGACGAGGCCCACGCCTTCTTCGAGGAGCGCGGACCGTTCGCCATCGTGCTCGCCCGCTTCGTGCCTATCGTGCGCACCCTGGCGCCGATCACGGCCGGCGCCGCCCGGATGGGATACGGCTCGTTCACGCTCTTCAACGTCATCGGCGCCGTGCTGTGGGGCGTCGGCCTGACATTGCTCGGCTACGGACTTGGCCAGTTCGAGATCATCCAGAAGCTGCTCGAGCCGATCTTCATCCTGATCGCGGTGGCGTCGATCATGCCGATGATCATCGAGTGGTACAAGCGGCGCCGGGCCGCCAAGAAGGCGACGGGCGAGCCCGCCGCCGAATAGCGGACCCAGCACTACATCTTCACGGCGTAAGGCAGCGGTCGGTGAAACCCTAACGCTAACATCGATTCTCGTATGGGCCGAGTCCCGCCGTGAGGAGAATCCGTTGAGCCAGGACACATTGCCATTCCCGCCGGCGCCGTCGGCGAGCATCGCGGGTCGGACGATGCAGGACTCGATCTACGCTCAGCGCGCGCGGCCCCGCCGACTGCCCGACGATGCGCCGAACATTCTGATCGTCCTGATCGACGATGCCGGCCCCGGATTGCCGACCACCTTCGGCGGCGAGGTACGGACCGACACGCTGACGAAGATCCTCGGCGAAGGCATCGGCTACAACCGCTTTCACACCACGGCGATGTGCTCACCCACCCGCGCGTCGCTGCTCACCGGCCGCAATCATCACCGCATCGGCAACGGCCAGATCGCGGAGCTCGCCAACGACTGGGATGGCTACGCCGGAGAAATACCGAAGAGCAGTGCGCTGATCGCCGATGTGCTCAAGGAGTACGGCTACGCCACGGGTGCGTGGGGCAAGTGGCACAACACGCCGGCGGTCGAGACCACGGCCGCAGGGCCGTTCCATAACTGGCCCAGTGAGATCGGATTCGAGTACTTCTACGGCTTTCTGGCAGGCGAGGCATCGCAGTACGAGCCGAACCTGGTGCGCAACACCACCTCTGTGTTACCGCCCAAGACCGCTGAGGAGGGTTACCACCTCAGTGAAGACCTCGCCGACGACGCGATCGGCTGGCTGCGCCGACACCAGGCGTACAACCCGGACAAGCCGTTCTTCATGTACTGGGCCAGCGGATGCCTGCACGGCCCGCATCATGTGACGAAGGAGTGGGCCGACAAGTACGCCGGCAGGTTCGACGACGGCTGGGATGCCTACCGGGAGCGGACTTTTGCGCGCGCCAAGGAGCTGGGCTGGATTCCGCCCGACGCCGAGCTGACGCCGCGGGACGCCACCCTGGCGGCATGGGATGACATTCCCGAGGACCAGCGACCGTTCCAGCGCCGGCTCATGGAAGTGGCCGCCGGGTATGGGGAGCACGTCGACGTCCAGGTGGGCCGGTTGATCGACGAGATCGAACGAATGGGCGCCGGCGACAACACCTTGGTGTTCTACATCTGGGGTGACAACGGCTCCTCGGGTGAGGGCCAGAACGGCACGATCAGCGAGTTGCTCGCGCAGAACGGGATCCCCACGACCGTCGACATGCACATCAGGGCGCTCGAAGAGATCGGTGGTCTCGACGTCCTCGGCTCCAACAAGACCGAGAATCAATACCACGCAGCGTGGGCGTGGGCGGGCAGTACACCGTATAAGGGAATGAAACTCCTGGCATCGCATCTCGGTGGCACCCGCAACCCGATGGCCGTGCGGTGGCCCGCGAAAATCAAGGCAGATCCGACGCCGCGGAGCCAGTTCCACCACTGCAACGACATCGTTCCCACCATCTACGAGGTGCTCGGCATCACCCCGCCGCGCGTGGTCGACGGCGTCCCGCAGATGCCGATCGACGGTGTCAGTCTCGCCTACACCTTCAACGACGTCGAGGCGCAAGGTCGGCTGCGAACCCAGTACTTCGAAATCATGGGCAGCCGAGCGATCTATCACGACGGCTGGATGGCGTCGGCCTTCGGCCCACGGGCGCCCTGGATTCCCGGCAACCCGCCCGGCATTCACGACTGGACTCCCGACCAGGACCGCTGGGAGCTCTACCACCTCGACGAGGACTGGTCACAGGCGCGCGACCTGGCCGCCGAGATGCCGGAGAAGCTGGCGGTGCTGAAAGACATCTTCTCCATTGAAGCGGCCAAGAACAGCGTCTATCCGATCGGCGGGGGCCTCTGGGTCCCGGTATTCCATCCAGAGCTGAGGGTTTCGACGCCGTACCGGGAGTGGAACTTCACCGGCGACCTGATTCGCATGCCGGAGTTCTGCGCGCCGGCGCTCGGTAATCGGGCCAACGTGGTCACCCTCGACGTGAACATCCCCGACGACGCCAACGGCGTGCTCTATGCACTCGGCGGCGCAGGCGGCGGACTGACGTGTTACCTCGATAACGGCGTGCTGTGCTACGAGTACAACTTGTTCATCATCCAGCGCACCAAGATCCGCAGCGAGCAACCACTGCCGATCGGGCGAGCAACCATACAGATAGAGACGGTGTACGCCGAGGCCAAACCGGCTGGGCCACTGGATATCTCGATGAGAGTCAACGCCGCAGTGGTCGGCTCCGGACAGGTGCCGGTCAGCGCGCCACTGCTGTTCACCGCCAACGACTGCCTCGATATCGGCCGGTGCCTCGGCGGGTCCGTGTCACTGGACTACTACGAAAGAGCGCCGTTCGCGTTCAACGGCCAGATCCACAGCGTCAACGTCCGCTACCTGAGCTAGGTCCGACTCGCTTCCAACGCACGGATCAAGCTGGCCGAATCCCACGGGCCCTTGTGCCGGATGCCGTTGACGAAAAACGTCGGCGTCGAGTTGAGGTCCATCAGCTCGGCGTCCTGCGCATCGTCCTGCACCCGGTGCAGCACCTTCGACGGATCGACCCGCACGTCATGGTCGAACTTCTCGATGTCACAGCCGATCGCGACCGCGTAGCGATAGATGTCGGACCACTCGAGATCATCCTGATGCTCGAACAACTGGATCCCCATCTCGAAATACTTGCCCTGCAGGCCCGCCGCCTCGGCGGCCCGTGCCGCGTCGAACGCCCGCGGGTGCACCCGCTCCAAAGGCAGATGGCGCCACACGTACCGCAGCTCGTCGCCGAAATGCGCGCGCACCTCGTCGATGGCCCCGGTGGCGCGGCTGCAGAACGGACATTCGTAGTCGCCGTACTCCACCAGAGTCAGCGGTGCGTCGGGGTTGCCGCGGATATGGTCCCGGTCCGGGTCGACGGGTCGGATCAGCTTGAGCCCCACCGGTTCCGGCGGGCTGATCCAGTCGGTGATCCGGAAGGTCGCCCAGCCGACCAGGAAGGCGACCACCGAAGCGAACAGCACACCGACCCGCGCCTGATCCTGTCGATGCGCGTCGGCGATGGCGATGTCGACGATGAAAAGCGCGATGGTGAAACCGATTCCGGATAACGCTGCGCCGCCTGCGATCCGGCGCAGCGTCAACCCCGGTGCCAGTTGCCCGAGCCCGGTGCGCTGCATGAACCAGGTCGCACCCGTGATGCCGATGAACTTTCCCACCACGAGGCCCGCGACGATGCCCCACGTCAGCGACGACCGCAGCGCAGCCGAGACACTGTCCGCGTCGAGCCGCACCCCGGCGTTGGCCAACGCGAAGAGTGGGAGCACCGCGAACGACACAAAGGGTCCGACATCGGTCTGCAGTCGCTCGTTGATCGAAATCGAGTCCCGCAGCCCACGAGTGGCGGCCCTGGCGTACTGAGAGTTGGGTGATTGCCGGAACGCGCGGATCGTCGCAACGGTCTCCTCCACCTGCCTGCGGTTCGGTGTGAAGACAGGGATGAGCAGCGCGACCGCCACCCCGGCCAGAGTGGGATGGATCCCGGCCGCCGACAGCGCGATCCACAGCGCGAGACCGAGCACGGCATAGGCCGGCCCCCGGCCCGCTGGTAGGTACCGGATCGCTGCGAGCGCACCGATCAACGTCACCGAGACGACAAGCGGCGCCACACTGATGTGATCGGAGTAGAAAAGGGCGATGACGCCAAGCGCGCCGATGTCGTCGACGACCGCCAACGTGAGCAGGAAGATCCGCAGCCGCGCAGGGTATTTGGGATTGATGATGGCCAGCGCGCCGATGAGGAACGCGGTGTCGGTGGAGATCACCACGCCCCAGGCCTGGGCGTTCTCACTCGACGCGTTGAACAGCAGGAAGATGACGGCGGGCACGGTGAGGCCCGCGATCGCGGCGACGACGGGCACCGCGGCTCTGGCCCGATCGGTGAGCTGGCCGATGGCGAACTCACTGGTGACCTCGAGGCCGACGATGAAGAAGAAGAACGTCATCAGCCCGTCGTTGACCAGATGCTTGACCGTCAGCTCGTAGCTGTACTCACCGAACCGCAGGCCGATTTGGGTGTCCAGTAGTGCCCAATACGTCTCTGCCCACGGCGAATTGGCCCACAGGATCGCGATGACGGTGCACGCGAGCAGCAGTCCCGCTGCGCACTTCTCCTTCGTACCCGGTGCCTTGGGATCGCGGCTGAATCGGCCCGGCAGCAGGCGAACGATCCGCGGAAGTGGCTCGGCGGTCACTCGTCTGTGGCGGTATCGCCGCTCGCGGCAACGGAGTGGGCGGCTTCCATCAGCATCCAGCCCGACAACTGAACCGAAAGGTCGCGCTCTGGTATCTCAGAGGCGTTGACCGCACCCTCGACGAACTGTGCTTCCTTGCCTGCGGCGCTGGGTATTTCGGCCGTCCGATCCCAGAAGGCCGCGAACAACGGCAGGCTGTCGACGGTCTGCCGGTTCTCCCATGCCGATTCCGCGGACTTCAGCACCAGTGTGCTGGCGATGTCACGGGCCTCGGCATCCGCAGGCCCGTTCTGCGGCAGCGTCGTCACCACGAGCGCCAGATAGCGCGCCAGGATGCCGTTGAACAATCCGCCGTCGCCGCCGCCCGCCCCCTTGATCACGCCGTCGGTCGTCATGTTGTCGCGAACGGCCTTGACCAGCCTGTGCACCCGGGTGGCGTGCTCGGGGTCCTCGGTGCGGGCGGCCAGTTCGACGTCCAGCCCGATCACCACGCCCTGGCAGTACGTGTACTGCGCGCGCACCAGTGACCCGGCCTTGATGCCGTCGAACACCAGATGGTTTTCCGGGTCGATCAGCGTTTCGTCGATCCAGTCCGACATCTGCTGCGCGCGCCGCAACCGGTCGTCGTAGCGGGCCAGGAAGATCGCCGCAGGCCCGTTGGCCGGGGCGTTGAAGAACTGGTCCTGCTTACGCCACGGAATGCCGCCGCCGTCTTCTGGCACCCACGCGTTGAGGAACTGCTCGGACAGTTTCTTCAGCGCGCCCGGCTTTTCGACGCCCGCCAGCCGACCGGCCCGCTCAAGGGCAAGCGCCAGCCAGGCCATGTCGTCGTAGTAGTCGTTGATCCAGGATCCGTTGTTGCGCAGCCGATGTGCCCTGATCTGCCGGACGATCTTCGCCTCCCGCTCCGGCTGCGGGTCACGCACCTGCGCGTCGACCAAATTGTCCAGCAGATGCGCCTGCCACCAGTAGTGCCAGGTGCCGAACGTCCGGTACTTGCGCGCCGCAGGCCAAGCGACGACGCCGAGCTGCGTGCCCGGCAGTCCCCACAGCTTTTTCAGGTGCCGCTTGGCAATCGCGGCCTCCGCACTCGCCGCGCGGTTAGCCCATACCTGATCCATGGGGTAGATCCTGCCCTACCAGGCCTTGGAAATGTCCCCATGTTGAGTGATCCAGGTGTGCATCGCGATGCCCGCAGCAACGCCGGCGTTCATGCTGCGGGTCGATCCGAACTGCGCGATCGACACGGTGACGGCGGCGCCGCCCTTTGCCTCGGCGGTGATGCCTGGCCCCTCCTGGCCGAAGATCAGCAGACAGTCCCGCGGCAGCGCGGTGTGTTCGATACGCACGGCGCC
>DATJIX010000332.1:0-5404 GCA_035492865.1 Mycobacterium sp.
CGGGTCAGGCAGGTCTGCGACAAGTACGACCTGCCGTACACGACGGGGTCGTTCCTGGTGCAGTACGGCAAGACCTGGCGGACCATCGCCAAGCTGTCCTTGCCGGACAAGTACCTGCGCGACAGCGCCGACGATGCGCCCGAGACGCGCAGCGAGCGGATGTTCGTCGAGTTGGAGCCGGGTCAGCGTCGTGGCCTCAAGTCGGCCATTGCCGAGGTACGGGCACGCCGCCGCGAGAAGCGTTCGCGGGTCCGCCGCGAGCTAGCGGCCTAGCGACGGGCGATCAGATAGGCGTGCGGCGTTGACTCGAAGCCGTCGTCATTCGGTTCCCGCACCAAACCGGCGTACGGCGTCAGCCCTGCCTCCTCGAGCAGTAGGGCGACGGTGTCTGGCTGGCGCCGATAGAACGTCAGCGACACCTGCTCGCCGAACATCTCCTTGAATGTGCGGGGCTGGTCGCCCACTTGAAACGCGACCAGCGCCATACCGCCGGGCCGCAGCACACGGTGGAACTCCGAGAACACCTGCAGGAGTTGCTCGTCGGGTATGTGGATCACCGAATACCACGCGCACACGCCGTCAAAGTGGGCGTCGTCGAAGTCCAGATCGGTCATCGATCCGACTTCAAACCGCAGACCGGGATTTCGGCTGTGTGCCTCGGCGAGCATGCCGGGGGACAGGTCGATCCCGACAACGTCGAGCCCGCAATCGGCGAGCACGCGGGTGGCCGCACCTGTGCCACAGCCGATGTCGGCGACGATGCCTGCGCGGTCCACCATCTCGGCGAATCCGGTCAGCATCGCGCGGTCGAGCGGCCGCTGCTGCAGGTGGTCGTGGAACCGTTCGGCGTACTCGGCAGCCGTGAGGTCGTAGCCCTCGCGCGTACTTTCCAGGAAGCCCAGATCGGTCACCTACGCACTCTACGCACGCTCGCTGGCCGTGAGCGTGGGACGCGCGGAAGTCAGGTGTTGAGGTTGTCGAATTGATCCGGATTGGCTCCGGTGCGTCCGGCCTCACCCTTGTCCAATGCGGACAGCGCGTCCATTTCGGCGTCGCCGAGCGCGAAGTCGAATACCGCGAAATTTTCGCTGATCCGTTGCGGAGTCACCGATTTGGGGAACACCACATCGCCGCGTTGAAGATGCCACCGCAACACCACCTGCGCCGCTGACCGGCCAACGGCCCGCGCGATGCGCGTCGCCTCGGGATCGTCGGCCATAGCGCCGCGGGCGAGCGGCGCCCACGCCTCGGTCACGATTCCGTGCGTGCGGCCATAGGTGCGCACCTCATCGTTGCCGAAGAAGGGATGCACCTCGACCTGATTCACGGCGGGCGTGGTGTCGGTCTCGCGGGCCAGCCGCTCCAGGTGCGCGACCTGAAAATTCGATACCCCGATGCTGCGGGTGCGGCCGTCGCTCTTGAACTCCTCGAGCGTCCGCCACGTCGAGACGAAGTCGCCGTCGTACCGCGTCGGCAACGGCCAGTGGATCAGAAACAGATCGACATAGTCGAAGCCGAGCGCGGCAAGGGTGTCGTCGAAGGCGCGACGGGCGTCGTCGGGTTCATGGAAGCCGTTGTTGAGCTTGCTCGTGACGAACACATCCGCTCGGTCGATGCCTGCCTCGCGGATGGCCTGCCCGACGCCCTGCTCGTTCCGGTACATCTGAGCGGTGTCGATGTGCCGGTAGCCGACCTCCAGCGCGGTCCTCACCGCGGCAGCGGTCTGATCAGGGGCGATCTTGTAGGTCCCGAACCCCAGCTGTGGAATGGTCGCTCCGTCGTTGAGCGTGATGACCGGTGTCTGGCTCACGGTTGCGAGCCTAGTTCCCCCGATCGGGGGACACGCAATTCCACCGACGCACCCGCCGATCACCGGACAGACCCAGGCTGCTGACCAGGGCATTCTTGGTTCATCGCCGGAACGCACCGGCGCAGGACCTGAAAAGTCAACTCACACAGGAGAATTCAACATGACCATCAACATCGCACGCACCTTCGCTCTCTCGGTCGTCTCGGCAGGCATCATCGGCGGCGCAGCCATCGGTATGGCAGGCACGGCCGGCGCGGCCACCTCGACCCACCCGACAGGCCCGGGCCACATGTACACCCCGAGCGTCAAGGCTCACCCGGCCCCGCAGGCGATGCCGGGCTGGCACGGCCATCACGGCGTGTTCCGCATCCAGCACTTCGAGCCGGGCTACCGCCCCTGATCGGCAAAAGCCACTGAGGTCCTCCCAATCCCCCGGGGAGGGCCTCAGTTTTTTTTGCGCGCCCGGGCAATCAGCTTTCGCGCAGCGCGCCCAGCAGCCGTCGCGCCGCGTCGACGCGCCCCGCAGCCGGCCCGGTCAGCGAGTCCAGCGCACACTCCGGGTCGGCGGGTGGCCCCATGTGTCCGCATCCCCGCGGGCAGTCCTTGATCGCCTCGGCCAGATCCGAGAACGCCAACATCACGTCGTCGGGTTCGATGTGCGCCAGTCCGAACGACCGGATGCCCGGCGTGTCGATCACCCAGCCGCCGAAGCTCAGCGGCAGCGCCACCGACTGCGACGACGTATGCCGGCCCTTGCCCACTCCCGATACATCGCCTGTGGCCCGATCTGCGTCTGGCACAAGGCGATTCACCAGCGTGGATTTGCCGACACCGGAATGACCGAGCAGCACCGTCACCTTGCCGGCCAGCAGCGGGGCGACCACGTCGAGGGGGTCGTCGCGGCCCGCGGTGGTGATTGTGAGGTCGAGGTCGGCGAATTGTTCGGCGAACGGTTCCGGCGGGGCGAGATCGGTCTTGGTCAGACACAGGATCGGTGCGAGCCCGCCTGCGTAGGCGGCGATCAGGGTGCGTTCCACCAAACCGGTGCGCGGTGGCGGGTCGGCCAGCGCGACGACGATGAGGAGTTGGTCGGCGTTGGCGACGACGACACGTTCGGTGGGATCGGTGTCATCGGCGGTGCGCCGCAACACGGTTCGCCGTTCACCACGGCGCACGATACGGGCCAGGGTGTCCGTCTTGCCGGACAGATCGCCGACGATGCCGACGTCGTCGCCGACCACGATCGAGGTGCGGCCCAGCTCCCTGGCCCGCATCGCCGTCACGAGATGATTCGGGTCACGCCCCAGCGCGCACCCCCACCGGCCACGGTCGACCGTGACCACCATGGCTTCCTGCGCGTCGGCGTGATCAGGGCGAGTCTTTGTTCGCGGCCGCGAGCCACGGCCGGGTCGGACCCGGACATCGGACTCGTCGTACTCGCGAGGGCTCAATCGGCCTGCCCTTCGAGCATGTCGGCCCACAGCTGCGGGAAGTCCGGCAGCGTCTTCGCCGTCGTACCGATGTCTTCCACCTCGACGCCGGGCACCCGCAGCCCGACGATCGCACCCGCCGTCGCCATCCGATGGTCGGCATACGACTGCCACACGCCACCGTGCAACGGCTGTGCCGTGATTCGGAGCCCGTCGGGCGTTTCCTCGCATCGCCCACCGAGGCGGTTGATCTCCGCCGACAGAGCGGCGAGCCGATCGGTCTCGTGACCGCGCAGATGCGCGATCCCGCTGAGTTGTGACACCGACCCGTCTGAGGCCAACGCCGCCAGCGCCGCCACCGCGGGCGTCAGTTCGCCGACGTCGTGCAGGTCGACGTCGAAGCCGCCGTAGATCTGGGTGCCCTGCACCTCTAGAAACGAACTGCCATGGCGCACCACCGAACCCAGCTTCTCGAGAATGGCGAAGACGTCGTCTGCCGGCTGGATGCTGCCCCGCGGCCAGCCGGTCATCCGAACGATGCCGCCGCTGACCACGGCCGCGGCCAGGAACGGCACGGCGTTGGACAGGTCGGGCTCAATGATCCAGTGCCGCGCCGCAATTGGGCCGGGCGCGACATGCCACCGGTTGGTCTGCGTGTCGTCGACGTGGACACCCGCGTCGCGCAGCATCGACACCGTCATCGCGATGTGCGGCGCCGACGGCACCGAATCGCCGGTGTGCACGATCGTCAGCCCGTCGGCGAATGCCGCCCCTGACAGCAGAAGACCGGAGACGAACTGCGACGACGCCGATGCGTCGATCTCCACGGTGCCGCCTGCCACCGACCCGGCGCCGCGCACCGAGAAGGGCAGGCCGTCGCTGTCGATGTCGACGCCGAGGCGTCGCAGCGCGTCGAGAAGCGGGGCGATCGGGCGGGCTCTGGCCTGCTCGTCGCCGTCGAACAGCACCGTCTCGGTGCTCAGCGCCGCCACCGGCGGAACGAAGCGCAGCACCGTGCCTGCCAAGCCGCAGTCGACGCGGGCACCGGGCTGCGGGGCGATGGCGCCGCCGATCGTCAGCTCGGAGCCTGCGCCCTCCACCGCAACGCCGAGGGTCTGCAGCGCGCCGATCATCAGGTCGGTGTCGCGGCTGCGCAGCGCATTGCTGACGGTGGACGACCCGTTCGGGGTGGCCAGCGCGGCCAGCACGAGCGCCCGGTTGGTGAGCGACTTTGAGCCGGGGATGGTGACGGTGGCGTGCACAGGGGTCGGCGTCGACGGTGCCTGCCAATTGCTCACGGCCTCTATCCTGCCCTGTCGGTTGCGCGTGCCACCATGGGATATATGTGTGGGCGATTCGCAGTGACCACCGATCCGGCCCTGCTGGCAGAGAAGATCAAGGCCATCGATGAAAGCACTGCGGCAACCAAGGACGCGGCCGGCGCCAACTACAACGTCGCGCCGACCACCACCATCAGCACGGTGGTCAAACGGCACACCGAACCTGATGACGAGTCGACGCGGCGGGTGCGTTCGATGCGCTGGGGCCTGGTGCCGCCGTGGGCAAAGACGTCGGAGGACGGTGGTCCCGACACCAAGAAGGGGCCGCTGCTGATCAACGCGCGCGCCGAGACGGTCACCAGCTCGCCGGCGTTCCGCAACTCCGCGAAGAACAAGCGCTGCCTGGTGCCGATGGACGGCTGGTACGAGTGGAAGCCGAACGGTGAACTCGCCTCCGGCAAGAAGGCGCCGAAGACCCCGTTCTACATGTACGGCGGCGACGGCGAGATGTTGTTCATGGCGGGCCTGTGGTCGACCTGGCGGCCGAAAGACGCTCCTAAGGACGCGCCCCCGTTGCTCAGCTGCACCATCATCACCACCGATTCCGCGGGACCGCTGGCGGAAATCCACGACAGGATGCCGCTGACAATCAGCCGCGACGACTGGGACCGCTGGCTGGATCCCGACGCGCCCATCGACGAAGGCCTGCTGCGCGGTCACGGCGACCTCGACCGCATTGAGATCCGCGAGGTGTCGCGGTTGGTCAACAGCATCCGCAACAACGGCCCGGAGCTGATCGAGCCCGCCACGCCGGAGCCCGAGCAAGCGACGCTGCTCTAGCCCTACCGAGGATTCCTCTGTCTGGCTAGAGTAACTCTCGTGCC
>DATJIX010000333.1:0-10098 GCA_035492865.1 Mycobacterium sp.
CCGGGGATGTGCGGGAAGCTGATCTTGTACACCTCAGACAGGTAGCCGCCGCGGATCCCGGCATCCACCGGGTTGAACGAGGTGGCGGCCACCTTCACCAACACCCGTCGCGGGCCGGGCACCGGTCGCGGAGCCTCCTCGTACTGCAGAACGTCGCTACCGCCGTACTCGTGGTATCGCACAGCCTTCATGATCTCTCCTTCGTACGATTGCTTCGATGTTGAAGCAGTTACACATGCGATAACTTGCTTCGAGCTCGAAGCAATCCCGCCAATGCGTGTGACGGTCGTCTCACCGCCTCATAGATGTGCCGTCAAATCAGGGGCCGGTGAGCAGGAGCGCAGAAGTGATCAGCATGACGACGCCGGTGACGCCGTGGACTCCCCAGGCGATTGCCTTGGAGCCGCGGTTGCGCAGCACGATCGCGGCGTCTGCGAACGGAATGATGGTGGCGGCCAAAATCACCCAGCCGACGAGATGGGTGGCGCCCGCAGCCATCAAGATGATGACGAACAGCCCCGACGCGATGTCGCGCACGCCCTTGACACTCAAGTACGCGTCTGCGGCGGGCTGATTCAGATCTGGAAGAACACCGTAGCCGGCGGCCGCAACGCGCGGCGCGATCAGAAATCGTGCACCGATGAAGATGATGGCCGCAGCGATCAATCCGGCGAGCGCATAGCCGATGTATGTGGTGGTCATATTGAACACTCCTGGGGTTTCGTCAGTGGATAGGTGAAAACGATGTCGGATCAAGCAGTTCCGTGTGTACGTCGGCTATTTCGTCGACGTCGAAGCCAGCCATGTCGGCGGCGAACTCGGGGCTGGCCATGATGTGCCGCGCCAGTTGCTCGGGGTCCGCGTGCGGTGGATAGCGGATAAGCGCGAAGAGTCGATGTGCGACGGCACCGCGTTCGGTCCACACACCGACGGTTGTGACGCCGAATGCGTTGAACGTTTCCAGGTGGCGAGCCCAGTGGACCGTTGCATATTGCTGCAGAGCTTCCGGCGATCGCAGGGTGTAGATCCTCAGCTGAAACATCGGATGTTGTTCTCCTTCAGGGGATATCGGCCAAGTCCGACGTGCACGTTGGTGTGTCAGATCACCAGCACCAGGCACAGAGCGGCCACTGCCAGGCCTTGTACCACCGCCCGCGCGTCGATGACGCGGTCCCACTTTGCCTGCAGTGCACGCCCATTCGGCAGCACCTCGCCGGTGTCGGCAGCCTTTGTCAGTTGCCGATTGATGGGTGCGCTTACACGTGTGTAGAGCACAATCCAGACCAGCAGCAGGGCCAGGGCGGCGCCCGCCACGATGGTCTGTGCCCAATGCGTCGTGACAGCGGCTGTCACCACGCTCGTCGCGGCGGCGATGACCCCGAGCACGCCGGGAACCGGCATGCGACGGTCGCCGTATTTGTGCACGCTTCCCATGACGGCGACCAAGGCGTTGTCGTTGATCGACGCCAAGGCAGGCCGCAGCACTATCGCGCAGAAGACATCGGTGCCATACACGACCGCGGTTCCGAGCACCGCGATCAATGCGCCGGCCCGGATGATCAGCTCTCCCATGTCGCAACTCCTCTCACTGGTAAGTGCTAGCAGTGCTAGCGCTAGCAACGCTAACCCTCGAGTGACGCCGAGTCAATAGCGGCGCTAGTACTTCTAGCGATGCTATAGTGCGGCATGGCCATTGAGGACCGCCGTGAACGCGAACGCCAGGCCCGCCGGCAGCTGATCATCACAACGGCCCGCAGATTGGCCGAGGCCGAAGGCTGGGATGCCGTCACCACACGCCGGCTGTCCACCGAAATCGAGTACAGCCAGCCCGTCCTGTACAAGCACTTCCAAGGCATGGAACAAATCGCCGACGCCATCGCCATCGAGGGATTCGGCGAGCTCGCCGAGGCGATGAGGGCCGCGCGGTCGAGCGCCGATGCGGCCGACGGGGCACTGGCCCGGATCGCCCGCGCCTATCTCGACTTCGCGCACGACAACCCCGCCGTTTACGACGCAATGTTCACCCGCGCGACCAGCTTGCGCTTCGCCGCCGAGGGGACGCCCGCCCAGCTGACGGCGGCCTTCGCCGAGCTGCACCAAGCGGTCGCCCTTGTCGCCGGCGAACACGACGCTGACACCCTCACCGAAGTGTTCTGGGCCGCGCTGCACGGTCTGGTCATCCTCAGCCGAACCGGCCGACTACGCGCTGGCTACGACTCGGACCGTCTCGACGCGCTCGTCAAGCAGTTCACCGACGGCCGACAAACGAAGCTTGGCTAATGTGATCGAAAGTTGCTGTGCGGCAACAGCTTTCTACGCTTCGACGTCGAAGCATTAGGATGGCGGCGTGGCCAAAGCTCTCAAGCCTGTGCAAATGCGAACGTACTTCGCGCTCACCGAGGCGGTCAGCTTGCTCCAGTACGCCGTTCGGGAGCAGTTGCAAGCCGAGGGCGGCCTCAGTTACGTGCAGTTCGAAGTCCTTGCCAAATTGGTCGACGCCGACCGGCCGCTCACGATGACTGAACTGGCCGACGGTGTGGTGTACAGCCGCAGCGGGTTGACCCACCAGGCCGGGATACTAGAAGACGCAGGGCTTATCGCTCGCCAAATCAGCACCCACGACAAGCGCTCCACCGTCGTCGCCATCACAAAGGCGGGCCGAGCGCGCGTCGCGAAGGTCCTTCCCGGCCACGTCGAAGTCGTACGTGAGCTCCTGTACGGCTCACTGTCCGAGCAGGACGTGCACACTCTCGGCGACATCATGAGCCGCGTCCGCGACCACATGCGTGGTCTGCCACCCCGCTCGGCCGCGCCCAGGAACCGCAACGCGTCCGCACGCTGAGAAAAGCTAGATCCAGACGCCCTTACCGACCGCGACCACGCCCCCTGCGCTGATCGCAAATCGCTCGCGGTCCTTCTCCAGATCCACGCCCACCATCTCGCCGGGCCCCACGACGACGTTCTTGTCGAGGATCGCGTGCCGCACCACCGCGCCGCGGCCGATGCGGGTGCCCGGCATGATCACACTGCCCTCGACGATCGCCCCGTCGTCGACCACCACGTTGGACGACAGCACCGAATTACGTACGGAGGCAGCCGAGATGATGCTGCCCGCGCCGACAACGGATTCCTGGGCGGAGCCGCCGTTGACGAACTTCGCGGGTGCCAGCATCTCGGCTTCGCCGCGGATCGGCCAGCGCTTGTTGTAGAGGTTGAACACCGGGTGCACCGACACCAGATCCATGTGGGCGTCGTAGAACGCGTCCAGCGTCCCGACATCGCGCCAGTACCCGTGGTCGCGTTCGGTGGCGCCGGGCACCTCGTTGTTGTGGAAGTCGTAGACGGCGGCCATGCCGTCGGAGACCAGCCGCGGGATGATGTCGCCGCCCATGTCGTGATCGGAGTGGTCGTCGTCGGCGTCGGCGCGGATCGCATCGATGAGCACCTTGGTGGTGAAGATGTAGTTGCCCATCGACACGAACGTGGCCTCGGGGTCGTCGGGCGTGCCTGGCGGATCGGCAGGCTTCTCGACGAATTCGCGGATGCGTCCTGACTCGTCGGAGTCGATGCAGCCGAACGCGCTGGCCTCCGCGCGTGGCACGCGAATGCCCGCGACCGTGGCGCCCGCGCCGCTCTCGATGTGGAACGTGAGCATCTGCTCCGGATCCATCCGGTAGACGTGGTCCGCACCGAAAATGATGATGTAGTCGGGGTCCTCGTCGTAGATCAGGTTCAGCGACTGATAGATGGCGTCGGCCGAGCCCGTGTACCAGCGCGGGCCGAGCCGCTGCTGCGCAGGCACCGGGGTGATGTACTCGCCGGCAAGCCCAGAGAGCCGCCAGTTCTGCGAAATGTGGCGATCCAGCGAATGCGACTTGTATTGGGTCAGCACGCAGATGCGCAGGTATCGGGCGTTCACCAGATTCGACAGCACAAAATCGATGAGCCTGTACGCGCCCCCGAAAGGCACGGCAGGCTTGGCACGGTCTGCGGTCAGCGGGTAAAGGCGCTTGCCCTCACCGCCCGCCAGCACTATGCCCAGCACGTGTGGCAATTCCCGCATGGTTTAAACCTATCGGCCGGTACTGAACTCGGCTAGCCATTCGTGCCATTGATCAAACTTCTGACGGGCTGTGAGTCAAGGTATTTGGCGTCGTCGCGGCCAAAACAATCCTGCGGCAGCTTGCCATGGCGATTACGGTCGACACTATGCGGGTGGCGATGATGACTCGGGAGTATCCGCCCGAGGTCTACGGCGGCGCGGGGGTGCACGTCACCGAGCTCGTCGCGCAACTGCGCCATCTGTGCGAGGTCGACGTTCATTGCATGGGAGCCCCTCGCCCCGGCGTATTCGTGCACCAACCCGATCCTGCTCTCAAGGGCGCCAACCCGGCGCTTTCGACGCTGTCGGCGGACCTGAACATGGTCAACGGCGCGTCGGCCGCCACCGTCGTGCATTCGCACACCTGGTACACGGGGCTTGCCGGGCACCTGGCGGCCCTGCTGTACGGCATCCCGCACGTGCTGACCGCGCATTCGCTCGAACCGATGCGGCCGTGGAAGGCAGAACAGTTGGGCGGTGGCTACCGGGTGTCGTCGTGGGTGGAGAAGACCGCGGTGGAAGCCGCTGACGCGGTGATCGCCGTCAGTTCCGGCATGCGGGGCGACGTGCTGCGCACCTATCCGGCGCTGGATCCCGACCGGGTGCATGTGGTGCGCAACGGGATCGACACCGACGTCTGGTACCCCGCCAAGCCCGAGACCCACGATTCGGTGCTCGCCGAGCTCGGCGTGGACCTGAGCCGTCCGATCGTGGCATTCGTCGGCCGGATCACTCGGCAGAAAGGTGTCGCACACCTGATCGCCGCCGCGCACCACTTCGCACCCGACATCCAGCTGGTGTTGTGCGCGGGCGCGCCGGACACCCCGGAGATCGCGGCCGAAGTGACGTCGGCGGTGCAGGAGCTGGCGCGGGCCCGCAGCGGCGTCTACTGGGTTCGCGAGATGCTGCCGATCGGTAAGATCCGCGAAATACTCTCGGCATCAACGGTTTTCGTTTGCCCATCGGTGTACGAACCGTTGGGGATTGTGAACCTGGAGGCAATGGCCTGCGCGACGGCGGTGGTGGCCTCCGATGTCGGCGGTATCCCGGAGGTGGTGGCAGACACTCAGACGGGCCTGCTGGTGCACTATGACGCCAGTGACCCCGTGATTTTCGAGCGGCGGCTGGCCGAGGCGGTCAACTCGTTGGTGGCCGACCCGGAACGGGCCCGCGAGTACGGCCAGGCCGGACGGCAGCGCTGTATCGAAGAATTCTCGTGGGCCCACATCGCCGAGCAGACGTTGGAGATCTACCGGAAGGTGTCTTCTTAGGAGCTGGTGACGCCCTTGAGCTCGTCGCCGAGGGCGGCCGCTTCGTCAGGGGTCAGTTCGACGACGAGTCGCCCGCCGCCTTCCAGTGGTACCCGCATCACGATGCCGCGCCCCTCCTTGGTTGCTTCCAGTGGACCGTCTCCGGTCCGGGGCTTCATGGCCGCCATCGAGTGCTCCCTCCACATGAGCTGGCCCGCTAGGGCTACTGATCTTCACCCCATTGTTCCCTATCCGCGGCGATAGGTGTGCAAAGACCCGGCGATGACCGTCGTTACGATGCGGCTTTGATGGCTGGAACCCAGCAATCGGCAGTGTGGTCATCGACCATTCCGGTGGCTTGCATCAACGCGTATGCCGTCGTCGGTCCGACGAATCGGAAGCCGCGGCGCTTCAGTTCTTTGGCCATCGCGGTCGATTCCGGCGTCACCGCGGGGACGTGGGACAGGTCGGCGGGTCGTGGTCGTGACGCAGGCGCGAACGACCACAGCAACTCGCCGAGATCGACTCCGTCGTCCGACAGCTCGGCCACCGCGCGCGCGTTGGCGATGGTGGCCTCGACCTTCGCGCGGTTACGCACGATCCCGGTGTCGGCCATCAGCCGGTCGACGTCGCGGTTGGTGTACCGGGCCACGCGTTCGACATCGAACTTGTGAAACGCCCGGCGGAAGTTCTCCCGCTTGCGAAGGATGATCAGCCACGACAGGCCGCTCTGGAACGCCTCGAGGCTGATCCGTTCGAACAGGGCCCCGGAGTCGCGAAGCGGCTGGCCCCACTCGGTGTCGTGGTAATCCCGATAGAGCACGAAATCGTCTGGCGCCAAACGTGTCTGGTCGATCCATCCGCATCTGGTGCGGCCGTCGTCGTCGACGGTCACGAATCGTCCTCGCCGTTGGGCAGCGCGTGGGCACCGCCCTCGATCGGTTCGTCGGACTCCTCCGCATCGTCGACACCGTGGGCCGCCCGCACCGCGGCAAGCTGACCGCGCAGCAGGTCGAGTTCCTGGCCGAGCCGGTCGAGCACCCAGTCGACCTCGCTGGTCTTGTAGCCGCGCAGCGTCTGGGTGAACTTGACGGCGTCGACGTCGTCACCTGTGACGCCCGAGGCCGGCAATACGGTGGCGGTGGTGGCGCGGGGCAGTGGCGGCAACGATTCACCGCGGCCGAACAGCACGCTGCCGAGGCCGAACAGCACGACGGCCACCAGGATCAGCACCACCAGGTACAGCAGAACCAATGTCACGCCCTCGATACTGCCCGACGGGCCCGACACGCGGGCGGGCGACTCAAGCCGGTTTCGAGCCCGGATGGCGGCTGAACGTTCGAAGTGCCAGGCGGCTGAGCCGGGGTGCCCGGTTCGCAACCCGGACGAGGGCCCGGTCGGCGGGCTTCATCGTCACGATGGGAGATGGGGTCAACGCCGCCTGCTCGGGCGTGGCCTGGGACGCCGGGCGCTGGTCCTCGCGCCGGTCGGCCACCACGGCATGCACCGCCCACTTGCCAGGCACGCCCTTGAGTTCGTGCTCGCCGCGGTCTTCGAACTCGACGCCCGAGCCGAACACCAGATCCCGCACCGTCGCAGAGACCAACACCTCGGTGGGGCCTGCCAGCGCCATGATGCGAGACCCGATGTGCGCCGCGACCCCGCTGATGTCGGTGTCGGTGACCTCGCACTCGCCGGCATGCACGCCCGCGCGCACCTGCACGCCTTCGTCGCCGGCATGCCGGGAGATCGCCAGCGCGCACCGCACCGCGAGTGTCGGACGGTCGAAGGTCGCAAGGACGCCGTCTCCCATCGTCTTGACGAGCGTGCCATCGTGACGCTCGACCGCATCACGCACCGCGGTGTGGTGGACGCCCAGAAGCGTCGACCACGTCTCGTCACCCATCGCCACCGCGCGCGCGGTGGACTCCACGATGTCGGTGTACAGCACGGTGACGAGCTTGCGCGAGATGGGCCCGCGGGGCGCGCTGCCGCCGATGAAATCCTCGATGCCGGCAAGGATGTCGTCGCCGTTGAAGAAGCACATGTGCTCGGGCCCAGGCAGTTCAAGCATCTTCGCCCCGGTGATGTGGTCCGCAATCCAGCGTGAGCCCTCGACCGGAACGACGTCTTGCGCCCTGTGAATCACCAGCGTCGGCACGTCAACCGAGTCGACCGCGCTCGTGACGTCGTAGTCCCACATCGCCTTGATCATGACCCGCGCCATGCCGGGACTCGCGCATGCCCGCTCGACGTTCGGCGCGAGCCTGCGGTACACCAAGTTCTCGCGCGCGTACGGGGACAGAGTCGAAAACATCGCCCCGTCGCCCCAGTGGTCGGTGCAGTGTCGAATCATCCCCCACATCTGTTCGAACCGATGCTCGGTGCCTGGGATGTAATTCTCGGTGGGCGTAAGCCGCGCCATACCGCTCATCGCGATCAGGCCCTCAACGCGCTCGGGATGTGTCGCGGCGAGCAGGATCGCGGGAGCACTTGCCTCTGAGTACCCGATGACGACCGCCCTGCGCGACCCGGCCGCGTCGAGCACGGCCAGAAAATCGTCGGCGCGCTGCTGCACGGTCGGGACACCGGCCACCGGATCGGACAGCCCGGTGCCGGGCTTGTCGAAAAGAAGGAGACGCCCGACCGACGCCAGTTCGCGAAAGAACGCGGTCGAGTATGGGTCCGCCCACACCAGGTCCAGGTGCGATACCAGACCCGCACCGAAGATGATGTCGACAGGCCCATCACCGATCGCCTGAAACGCGATGCTGATGTCCCCCCGACGGGCGTACTCAACGTCGACCGTCACGTCGCTACCGCTTGCGCGTCCCCCACATAAACGCTGATCATCCGCCGCCGAGGCGGTCAGGTCAATTAGCCGCGTGGGCGGAGCGTGACCATCGGCGGCCGGTCGGCCAGCGACACCGAGGACGTGCGCGGGGTGTAGTCCTCCCCGTCGGCGAAGAATTGCGTCAGCGCCACGCCGGAGTCCGGGACGCCGCAACGCGACAGCAGCGTCGCGATGACCTGGCGGCTCATCGACGCCAGTTCGGTCAGCGGCCGGTTGCGGTGGGTGCGCACACCGAGGTTGACCTGGGCGATCGCGTCCAGGCCGAGGCGGTCGTAGGTGTCGATCAACAGCCCGATCTCCACGCCGTAGCCCGGCGCGAACGGCACCGAGGTCAGCAGCTCGCGGGTGCCCGCGTATTCGCCGCCCAGCGGCTGCAGCAGGCAGCTCAGCTCGGGTCGCAGCGACGCCAGCATCGGGCGTGCCACCAGTTCGGTGACCCGGCCACCGCCGTTGGCGTCCTCGCTGCCGCTGACCTTCAGCGGGCGCCGGTAGAAACCCTTGACCAGGTGCACACCCTCGGTGGTCAGTAGCGGCCCGACCAGCTTGGGCACGAACATCGGGTCGGGGTCGATCAGGTCGGAGTCGACGAACACGATGATGTCGCCGGTGGTCGCGGCCAGCGACCGCCACAGCACCTCACCCTTACCGGGCTGCGGGTCCACCTCGGGCAGCGCCGTCTCACGGCTGATCACCCGCGCACCGGCCGCGACGGCCCTGATCTCGGTGTCGTCGGTCGATCCGGAATCCAGCACGATCAGCTCGTCGACCAGGCTGCCCAGCAGCGGGGTGATGGTCTCGACGACGCTTCCGACCGTTTCTTCCTCGTTGAGGGCGGGAAGCACCACCGAGATGGTGCGTCCGCGCTTGGCGGCCACTAGCTCGTCGACCGTCCACGTCGGCCGGTTCCAGCTGTGGTCGCTCAGCCATCTACCGGTGACGACGTCCGTTCCGGGCAACTCGGGTGTCAGTGTCATGCCAGTCCCCTCACCGTGCGCGTCGGCGGACGCACGCCCTGGATCGACGCGACCATTTCCAGCACGCGTCGTGTCGGCCCGACCTCATGCACCCGGAACATGGCGGCTCCCTCCGCGGCGGCCAGGGCGGTCGCGGCGAGAGTGCCCTCCAAGCGTTCGGTCAGACCCACACCCAGAGTTTCCCCGACGAAATCCTTGTTGCTGAGTGCCATCAGGACCGGCCATCCAGTTTTTACAAGGTCTTTTACCTGGCGCAACAAACTAAGACCGTGATAAGTGTTCTTGCCGAAATCATGAGTCGGATCGATTAACACCGCATCACGGGCCACGCCGACGGCCACTGCGCGCTCGGCGGCCGCCGTCACCTCGGCGATGACGTCGTCGACGACGCCCCGTTCAGTGGTGCCGTAGTTGACCCGAAACGGCCGGGTCCGCGGTGTGGCACCGCCGGTATGCGAGCACACCAGACCCGCGCCGAACTCGGCAGCGACCTCGGCAAGGCCAGGATCGTGCCCGCCCCAGGTGTCGTTGATCAGATCGGCGCCGGCCGCGCAGGCCTGCTTGGCCACCTCGGAGCGCCAGGTGTCGATGCTGATCAGCTGGTCGGGGAAAGTGGCCCGCAGCCACTCGATGAACGGCACGACGCGGGCGATCTCCTCGTCGACTCCGACGGTCTCGCCGGGGCCTGCCTTCACGCCGCCGACGTCGACGACGTCGGCGCCCTCCTCGACCACCCGGTGGGCGGCGGCCTTGGCCGCATCGTCGGTGAAGGTGGCGCCGCGGTCGTAGAACGAGTCCGGTGTCCGGTTCACGATCGCCATGATCAAGGCGCGATCGCGGGCCACCGGGCGGCCCAAGAACGTCGACAACACGTCTTCCAGGCTACGGGCCTGCGATTTGTGCGCGTTTAGGAGCGCT
>DATJIX010000334.1:0-4526 GCA_035492865.1 Mycobacterium sp.
GAGGCGGGCAGGCCGAACTTCTCGAACGACGTCATGTGGAACGCCACCACATGCGTGATGCCGTCCGGCGTGACCGCGAGGACATGCATCTGGAACGGCTCGTGCACGCCGGTTTCCCGGTTGATCATGTAGAGCGCCGCGGCGGGCTGGCCGTTGGCGGTCGTGATGACGAACCGCATATCGCCAGGGCCTTCGGCAGGGCAATGCGTCTTCGACAGCAGGACGATGTTCTCCGGCCCCTGGTACCAACCGTCGAACGGCGGCATCTCCCACACCGCGTCGGCGGTGAACAGCTCGACCAGCTTCTCGATGTCGTAGTTCTCGAACGCCGCGATGTACCGGTCGAGCAAGTCCCTGCTTTCCGGCGAATCGGGTTCGGAGAGCTTGTCGTCCTCACTGGCGCCGACGGCCTCTAGCTGCGCCCGCGCCCGCTGCAGCAGACTGTTGACCGCTGCGGTCGACGCGCCGATGGCGTCGCCCACCTCGGCGGCCTTCCACTGCAACACGTCGCGCATCACGAGTACCGCCCGCTGTCGCGGCGAGAGATGCTGCAGGGCCGCCACGAATGCCAGCCGCACGGACTCCCGGGACCCGACGATCGTGGACGGATCAGACGAATCGTCAGGCAGCGGCTCCAGCCACGGCACCTCGTCGCGCGCGGCGATGTCGTCGGTCGGATCCGAACTCGGTTGGCCCAGCCCGGTCGGCAAGGGGCGACGCTGCCGCGAGTCCAGCGCTGTCAGGCAGGTGTTGGTGGCGATCCGGTACAGCCACGTCCGCAATGACGACTGGCCCTTGAAACCGCCGTAGGCCTTCCACGCGCGCAGGTACGTCTCCTGAACCAGGTCCTCGGCATCGTGCAGGGAACCTGTCATCCGGTAGCAGTGCGCGAGCAGTTCACGCCGGTGCGGCTCGGCCTTGAGCAGGAACTCGTCATCGGTTTCGTGGGCGAGGACCGTCACGTCGTCGAGCTTACGCAGACCGTCCGACATCCAGTCGCTAGTCTCCCCTGATGGTCACTACGCGCAAGGAACGCAGCTTCGACGGCGTCGGCGGCGTGCGGATCGTCTACGACGTGTGGACGCCGGAGACCGACCCGCGCGGGGTTGTCGTGCTGGCGCACGGCTACGGCGAGCACGCCCGTCGCTACGACCATGTCGCGCAGCGGTTCGGCGAATCCGGCCTGATCACCTATGCGCTGGACCACCGCGGCCACGGCCGCTCCGGCGGCAAGCGGGTCTACCTGCGGGACATCTCCGAGTACACCGACGACTTCCACAGCCTGGTCGGCATCGCGGCCGCCGATCACCCCGGGCTGACACGCATCGTGCTCGGCCACAGCATGGGCGGCGGCATCGTGTTCGCCTACGGCGTCGAACACCCCAACGACTACGCCGCGATGGTGCTGTCCGGTCCTGCGGTCGACGCGCAGGACGGGGTGTCGCCGATGATGGTGGTCGTGGCGAAGCTGCTCGGCAAGGTCATGCCCGGCCTGCCCGTCGAAGAGCTGCCCACCGACGCGGTATCACGTGACCCCGAGGTGGTGGCCGCCTACAACGCCGACCCGATGGTCCATCACGGCAAGCTGCCCGCAGGCATCGCCCGCGCGTTGATCGGCGTCGGCGAGACCATGCCGCAGCGGGCGGGCGCGCTGACCGCGCCGCTGCTCGTCGTGCACGGCGAGGAGGACAAGCTGATCCCGGTGGCAGGCAGCAGGCACCTGGTCGAATGCGTAGGTTCCACTGATGTGCACCTGAAGGTCTACCCCGAGCTCTACCACGAAGTGTTCAATGAGCCCGAACGCGCCCTTGTGCTCGACGACGTCTCGTCATGGATTGAGGTCCGCCTTTGAAAGGCTTTCTTGTCCTTGCTTTTTCGCTCGTGCTGGTGCTGGCTGGATGCTCCTCTGACGACCACCCATGGGTCGACGACGAGGTCAGCTTCGACGTGGCCGACGGCCTGACCATTCACGGCACCTACCGGCACCAGCAGGGCGGCGGGCCGGCGCCCGCGGTGCTGCTGATCTCCGAAAGCGGACCGACGGACCGCAACGGTGACAACGCCGTGGTCGGTCCCATCGGCAACATGAAGCAACTCGCCGAACTGCTGTCCGACCACGGCGTCGCCAGCCTGCGCTACGACAAGGTCGGTACCGGCAAGACCGGCCTCGGGCCATACCAGAAGCGGCCCAACGATGTGGTCAGCGCCGTCTACACCAAGGGCGCCGAGGCCGCGGTGCGCTATCTCGCCAACCAGTCCGGCACCGACAAGAACCACCTATCGGTGTACGGCCTGGGAGAGGGCAGCATCCACGCGATGACGCTGGCATCCGACACCGCGCCCGACGCGCCAAAGATCCACTCGCTGGCGCTGTTTCAGCCGTTGCCCGGCCGATACCTCGACATCATCACCAACCGGGTGCGCGGCGATGCGAGCGCGCAGACGCTGGCTACATGGCAGACCGCGGTCGACGAAATCCGCAGCAAGGGCACCGTGCCAGGCAACCTTCCCGAGGGGTTGGGCTCCATCGTCAACCCGGGCAATGTGAAGGCCGTCGTCGAGACCGACAAGATCGACCCGCTGGCGCTGGCCGCGAAGATCCCCGCAGGCACTCCGGTCCTGTTGACGTGCTCGGACACCGACAGCCAGGCGAACTGCGACACCGAGAAGCCGCTGATCGATGCGCTCAAGCACACCGCGCTGACCGTGGTCCAGCTCCAAGGCGTCAACCACGTGCTGCGCGACGACCCCAGTGACAGCGTCGCCAACCTCACCAAACAGGGCCCGCTTTCTCCACAGGTGGTCGGCGCGCTCGATGTGTTTGTCAGTAAGTAGCAATAAATTGGCGCTATGACCGACGACAAGATGCTGGCGCGGATCGCCGCGCTGCTTCGCCAGGCCGAGGGGACCGACAACCAACACGAGGCCGACGCGTTCATGGCCGCCGCGCAACGGCTGGCCACGGCGACATCGATCGACCTCGCCGTCGCGCGTGCCCACTCCGACAAGCGAACCCAGGCGCAAACCCCTGTGCAGCGCACCATCACCATCGGCAACGCCGGCACCCGCGGGTTGCGCACGTACGTGCAACTGTTCACGGTGATCGCCCTTGCCAACGACGTGAAATGCGACGTCGCATCGAACTCGACATTTGTCTACGCGTATGGCTTCGCCGAGGACATCGACGCCAGCCACGCGTTGTACGCCAGCCTGGTGATGCAGATGGTGCGCGCGTCGGAGAATTACCTGTCCTCTGGTGAGCACCGGCCGACGCCGACCATCACCGCGCGGATCAACTTCCAACTGGCATTCGGCGCCCGCATCGGCAAGCGGCTCGCGGAGGCGCGGGAGCAGGCGCAGCGCGAGGCCACCAGGGGCCGCGACAGCCGTCCCGGAACCGCTATCGCGTTGCGGGACAAGGATATCGAGCTGAAAGACTTCTATCGCCAGACGTCGGAGGCGCGCGGCACCTGGCGGGCCACCAGTGCGACGGCGGGTTACTCGTCGGCCGCCCGCCGCGCGGGTGATCGAGCAGGCCGCCGGGCCCGGCTCGGTGGCAGCCCCGAACTGGCCGGGGCGCGCTCTGCATTGGAGAAGTGACGCCACGCGACGCGCAGCGCGCAAAGGTCTATGCCGCTGAGGAATTCGTTCGAACGCTGTTCGACCGCGCAGCCGAGCACGGTAACCGTGTCGTCGAGTTCTTCGGCGCGCAGTTGACGCTGCCGCCCGAGGGGCGGTTCGCGACGGTCGCGGCGGTGCAACGCTATGTGGACGAGGTGCTGACCCATGTGGGTGACGACCGTCCGTTGACGGTCCGGGCGCGACGCGGCGCCACCGCCGCCCACTATGAACGCTCCGAGGAAGGCGCGACGATCGCCGTGCCCGAGCGTGGAGCGACGTGGGCGCTGCGCGAGCTGGTGGTGTTGCACGAGATCGCGCACCACCTCTGCGATGTCGAGCCGCCGCACGGGCCGGAGTTCGTCGCGACGTTCTGCGAACTCGCAGAGGCGGTGATGGGACCCGAGGTCGCCCACGTGTTGCGCGTCGTATATGCCAAAGAGGGTGTCCGGTAGCGTTTGTCGGATGGCTGAGCCGGATCCGAGGGCCCTCGACGACCTCTTCAACCGCGTGTTGAACACCGAAGACGATGCGCTGATCGCCGCGCGCGAAGCAGGTGTTGCCGCGGGCATGCCTGCGATCGAGGTCTCCGCCCAACACGGCAAGCTGCTGTTCCTGCTCGCGACGGCCACGGGTGCGCGGCGGGTGCTCGAGATCGGTACCCTCGCGGCCTACAGCACCATTCAGCTGGCCCGCGCCGTCGGCCCCGACGGCCACGTCGTCACGCTCGAATTCGAGCCAAGGCATGCGGAGGTGGCGCGGAACAACCTGGCGCGCGCAGGGGTCGACGACCGGGTGGAGGTGATCGTCGGCGCGGCGCTCGACACACTGCCCACGCTGGCCGACCGCGACGAGACATTCGATCTGATCTTCATCGACGCCGACAAAGAGAACAACGTCGCCTATGT
>DATJIX010000335.1:0-16549 GCA_035492865.1 Mycobacterium sp.
ACGAGCCTGCCAACGCGTCGTGAAACGCTTCTTCATCCCCAGATGATTCGTGCCCCAAGCACTGCTCGTGTCGCGGCGATCGATTTTGCCCACCGGCAATCTCGCCACCTGATGCTGAAAGACACCAAAAATTACTACTGACAACACTTTTGCCGATCTCGGCGTGGCTGAACCATTGGTCACTGCACTCGCTGCGCGCGGCATCACCAGCCCGTTCCCGATCCAAATCCAAACTCTCCCAGACACTCTCGCGGGCCGCGACGTACTCGGCCGCGGCAAGACCGGCAGCGGAAAGACGCTCGCCTTCGCGATCCCGTTGGCCAGCAGGCTCGCCGGCCAGAAGCGACGTCCGTCACAGCCGACGGGTCTGGTGCTGGCGCCGACCCGCGAGCTCGCTACCCAGATCACCGCGGCCCTCGAACCGTTGGCCGCCGCCTACAGCCTGCGCGTCACCACCATCTTCGGTGGCGTGCCGCAGGGCAGGCAGGTGACGGCGCTGAAGTCTGGCGTCGACATCGTGGTGGCCTGCCCCGGCCGCCTCGAGGACCTGATGAGGCAACGCCTGATCAGCCTCGACTCGGTCCAGATCACCGTCATCGACGAGGCCGACCACATGGCCGACCTCGGCTTCCTCCCCGGCGTGACCCGCATCTTGGCGGCGACACCTGCCGGTGGCCAGCGGCTGCTGTTCTCCGCGACCCTTGACAACGGCGTCGACAAGCTCGTCAAGCGATTCCTGCGCAACGAGGTGTTGCACTCCGTTGACGGAGCCAACTCGCCCGTCGCGGCGATGACCCACCACGTATTCCACGTCTCCGGTGTGCAGGCCAAGAGGGAGCTGGTGCACCGGCTCGCATCGGGTACCGGCCGGCGAATCCTGTTCATGCGCACCAAACATCAGGCCCGCAAGCTCGCCAAGCAGCTCACCGATTCAGGCGTGCCCGCGGTTGACTTGCACGGCAACCTTTCTCAGCCCGCGCGTGACCGAAACCTGGCCGCGTTCAGCAGTGGTGAGGCTCGGGTGCTGGTCGCGACCGACATCGCGGCGCGCGGTGTGCACGTCGACGACATCGAGTTGGTGGTGCACATCGATCCGCCCGCCGAGCACAAGGCATACCTTCACCGGTCCGGCCGAACAGCGCGGGCCGGAAACTCGGGGGACGTCGTCACGGTGGTCCTGCCCGAACAGCGCAGGGACACCCAGGTGCTGCTGCGCCGCGCAGGCATCTCCGTCACCCCGCAAGAGGTCACGGCCGACTCGGCAGCGGTGCAGGCAGTAGCGGGTGAGCGGGCCCCACACCGGGCTCCGGCGCCGAAGACCACGGCACCCAAGACCAATGCACCGAAGGCCCATGCGCAGTCCCGGCCCTCACAGGCACGCAGATCCAGGTCAGCGCGTCGCAGACCTCAACGCACATCGGGAACACAGCGCACGAGCTGAATCGGCGCTTCAACTGCTACGGTAATGCGCGGATGTTGTAGGTACATCCGAACTGAAATGAGAGAAGTAAGTAAATGGCACAGGGAACTGTGAAGTGGTTCAACGGCGACAAGGGCTTCGGCTTCATCACCCCGGATGACGGCGCGAAGGATGTCTTCGTGCACTTTTCCGAGATCCAGGGCAGCGGCTTCCGCACCCTCGAGGAGAACCAGCGCGTCCAATTCGAGGTCGAGCAGGGAGCCAAGGGCCCCCAGGCGGTGCGAGTCACCGCTATCTGAGAGACCCAGACCTGACGGTGGGCTGGTACGGAGAAAATCCGTGCCAGCCCATTGGCGTTTCTAGACCCCTTGCAGTGGCGGCACGCCCGCGGCGACGGTACGCATACTTTTTGTCCATGAGGCGCTTTCGATCTGCGCTCCTTGCATGACGGAATCGCAGATCGCGTACATCTGACTGTCCTGTGAGTTGGAAACCGGCCTTGCCGCCGCGAAGCGCATCATCATCAGGCCAAGCAACTGAGACGTCATGTGCGGAACGACAAGCAGTTTCGCGGTCGCGATCCGGCCTTCGACCACCATCAGCCGCTGATGCCGCCGCTTGCCTTCGTCTAGCGACCGGGCACTCGCAGCGATCTCATAGAGCTCACGCGGCCCCTCGGTGGCCGACCAGTTGACACAGATGTCGACAATCTCACCCAGCGTGCGGTGCAAAGCCTCGATGAGTCCCGGCAGTTCATCCGCCAGCGACCCCGAGTAGGGCCACCACGCTCCGTCGATGTCGGCACCCAGCTGCTTCGCGAGCGCCAGCCGGACGGGCCGCGCCAAGCGCCGCGTCCCGGCCAGGCCGTTCACGACGCAGCCGGCGTATCACGAGTCGATTCTTTTTGCGGTTGATCGGAGAAGGCGGGCGGCTGCACCGGCTCGGTGGAGTCATCTCTGTTGGGAACGGCTTCCGGCTCATACGGATGCGAGAACAAGTCGGACGAATTCATAACCAAGTCCTTTAAACAGGTTGGGGTGGTCGATTCGTCTTCACGTCGAGATGTGACGGTTGGAAGGCAAACACGAAGCGGCCTAGCTCCAGGTTACACCCAGGCTTCCGTCAGCGAATCGCCCCATTGATCACCGGTGACGTGATCAAGCCCTTCTCCACACCCCACGTGGTCGCGATTGTCCGGTACTCGCCGGTCCGGATCAGGTGCTCCAGCGCTCGTTTCAACGACTCGGTCAACCCCGACCCCTTGGCCACCGGCCACCCGTACGGCGCGGTGTCGAAGATCTCGCCCGCAGGTGTCAACTTCCCGTTGCTGGCTTTGATCGCGAACCCCGTCACCGGTGAATCGGCGGCCATTGCATCGATTTCGCCGTTCAGCAGCGCGGCCGTCAGATCGTCCTGCCGGGTGTACACGACCTTGTCGATCGGTGAAACGCCCGCCGCCACGCACTGGTCGCTCTTCGCCGGAACTTCTTCCGTCTCCTGAATCGATGCGTACGTCACGCCAATCTTCAAGCCGCACGCGGCATTTGGATCGACCGACGACTGCTCGCGCTGCGCCCACAGCGTGCCCGCCTGGAAGTAGGTGACGAAGTCGACGTTCGCCTCGCGCTCCTTGGTGTCGGTGAACGACGACATCCCGACGTTGAAGCTGCCACCCGACACCGACGGCATGATGCTCTCGAACGCGGTCTCCCGGTAGTCCGGCGTCAGCCCTAGCGTCTTCGCCACCGCGTTCATCAGGTCCACGTCGAAGCCGACGATCTCACCCGACGAGTTCTTGAATTCGTTTGGCGCATAAGGAACATTGACGCCGATCACCAACCGGCCCGTCGCCTTGATGTCCTCTGGCACCGTCGCCGCGATCTCCGGCACCGCGCCCGTCACCGGCGCAGGCGTCGCGGTGCTCTCCGCCACGCTCGCCGGTCGGGTATCGCCACCGCGCGATCCGACCCACTGCCATACCCCGAACGTGCCAAGCGCGGCCACCAACACGACCGAGGCCGCGATCGCCATCGCTCGCTTCGACACTCCTCCTGAACTCTGCCGCGAATGCTTCCCCGAGCGGCCCGTCGTCCGCACCGGCGTTTCGAACGCGCGTCGCGCCGCGGCCGCCAGCTGACCGGCCGTCTGATACCGCTTCTCCGGCTTCTTCGCCATGCCCTTGGCAATCACCTCGTCGAACGCCGACAGCTTCTGATCCAGGGCCGACGGCTTCGGCGGTGGCGACACCATGTGTCCCTTGATCTGCTGCTCATAGCTCTCGGACGGGTACGGCCGGGACCCGGTGATGCACTCGTAGAGCACACACGTCAGCGCATAGATATCGGCCCGCGGGTCGATCTGCGCGCCCTCGAACCGCTCCGGCGCCATATAGGCCAACGTGCCCAGCGTGTTGCCCGCCGTCGTCAGGCCCTTCTCCCCTGCCGAGCGGGCCAGGCCGAAGTCGATCAGATACACGAAGCCCTTGGCGGTGATCAGGATGTTCGACGGTTTGACGTCGCGGTGGATCAGGCCCGCCTCGTGCGCGGCGTCCAACGCCGTCGCCACCTGCTCGACCACCTTGACCGCGAAATCCGCCCCCAGCGGCTCCTCGGCGTCCTCCAGCATGGCGCCGAGGTTGCTGCCCTCGATCAGCCGCATGTCCAGGTAGAGCAGGCCGTCGATCTCGCCGTAGCCGTGGATCGGGACCACATGCGGGTCGTTCAACCCCGCCGCGGCCTGCGACTCCCTGCGGAACCGCTGCTGAAACGTGGCGTCCTCGGCGAGATGATGCGGCAGCACCTTGAGCGCGACAATGCGGTCGGTTTTGGTGTCATAGGCCCGGTAAACCTCACCCATACCGCCCCGGCCGATCAGCTTTTGCAGCTGATAGTGCCCGAATGGTGTCGCATCCACCGCTTACTCCTCATCAGCGGCTGTCCCCGCCGTGCCGTTTGAAGCTACATCACGTTTGCCGGAATGTCGTGGCGCTCGTCATATACCGGCCAAATGCAAGTAAGTCAACGCTAAGATCGGAATGTCTGTGCCTCATCGCGGCGGCAAGGGGCTCAGCCGCCCGTCGTGTTTGACTTTTCCGTACTGGTCAATCCACACCTCGGTGCGCGATCGACCAAGGAGAGTGTGATGCAGTGGTTCACGATGGCGTGGTGGCGCTGGCGCCTCGCTCAGGCCCGCGGACGCAACCCCCTGGTTCGACCCAGTGACCGCGCCGAGGTCGCTGTCATGGCCCTCGCCGTCATCGTGTCGCTGGCCGTCATTCCGTTCGCGGGGGCCATCGGCACCGCGGTCCACGACGGACACGCCCAGCGGTACGCCGCCCAGGAGCACGACCGCCACCTGGTCAAGGGCACCGCGACCGCCGACAGTAAGTCCAGCCCACACGGTCCCGTTGCTGCCGTCCAGGCCCGCTGGCGGGCGGGAGATGTGGAGAGCGCAGGAATCCTCGCCAACGACTTACCCGTGAAAGACGGCTCGAGCGTTGACATTTGGGTGGACAACAACGGACGTCAGGTCAGCCCTCCTGCGGCGTCCTGGCAAGCCGGTGCCGACGCCGTCGTCGCGGCCGCGGGGTTCTGGCTCGTGGTCACCGCCGTGGCCGCACTGCTTGTCGCCCTGGTGCGGCGGGGCCTGCGACGCGCTCGCTACGCCGGGTGGAGCCGGGAGATGGCCAGCCTCGTTCACGACGACGGCGGCCGAACCAACCGCCGGCGCTGAAATCCAACCCAGCGCTGCCCGTGTAGCCCTACCGTGAGCACATGGCAGAACAGTCACCAGCGGTTTTCGTCTCGCATCCGCCCGAAGGCCTCCTTCGCGCCGTCAACCCGGCGCTGAAGTTCCTGCTCGGCACCCCGCTTGCCGGCTCCGCGCGCAAGCAGCTGATGGTATTGAAATTCACCGGGCGCAAGTCGGGGAAGCAGTACTCAATTCCCGTGAGCGCGCACCACATTGACAACCAGCTCTACGCCCTGGCCGGCGCGGGCTGGACCAAGAACTTCCGCAACGGCGCGGCCGCCGAGGTACTGCACAACGGGAAGTCGACGGCCATGCACGGCGAACTCATCGGGGACCCCTCGGTCGTCGCCGAACTCCAGCACCGGCTGGCCGAGTCCTACGGCGTCAAGACCGCCCAGCGGATGATGGGGCTGGGCTTCCGCGAGCAGCGCATTCCCACGGTCGAGGAGTTCAAGGAAGCGGCCGAACGAGAAGGAATCGTCGCCGTCAAGTTCACGCCGACCACGTAATGGCAGAACGCAACGTCCTCGGTGCGCCGCTGGAGCCGTGCGGCACCGAACCGCTCACCGGGTTCTACCGCGACGGCTGCTGCTCGACCGGGCCGGAGGACATCGGCAGCCACACCATCTGCGCCGTCGTGACCTCGGAGTTCCTCGAGCATCAGCGCGCCATCGGCAACGACCTGTCGACCCCGCGACCCGAGTTCCGCTTCCCGGGCCTGACGCCCGGCGACCGCTGGTGTGTCACGGCCCCGAACTGGTTGCGGGCGTATCAGGACGGCTGTGCGGCGCCGGTTGTGCTCGCCTCCACGCACGAGCGCACCCTCGACGTGGTGCCGTTGGCGGCGCTGCAGGAGAACGCCGTGGATGTGCCCGACGACCTCGGCGACCTAGCCGCCGGCGACGGCGAGTAGCCGCTCCAGCGTCGCGAGCTGCGATTCGTAGTCGCCCTCCTGCTTCGCCAGCAGGGTGGTGATCCCCGCCGCGCGATACCTGTCCACCCGTTCGGCGATGCCATCTTGTGTACCAACGAGATTCGTCAGCCGCCCGAGGTCGAGTGGCACCGCTTTGCGGGCTTCGTCTCGGTCGCCGTTCTGCCACAGCGCAGCGACCCTGGCGACTTCGTCGCCGTAGCCCAGTCGGGTGAACGCGTCGTTGTAGAAGTTGCGGCCCTTGGCGCCCATCGCACCGATCGTGAAGGCGTAGCCATCGGCGTGCCTGCGGGCCGCGGCGGCGGCGGACGCGTCGTCGTCGTGGAATTCGACCGCCACGGGCGCCACCAGATCGAGATCCGTCAGCGCCCGGCCAGCCACAGCTGCGCCGTCCCGCAACGGACCCAGGAACACCTCGGCGGCCTCCGGAATGAACGCGTTGCCGAGCCACCCGTCGGCCATTTCGCCGGTGAGCCGCAGGTTTCGCGGGCCCATCGCCGCGACATAGACCGGCACGTGACGCGGTCGCACCATAGGGCTGAGTGCGGCGCCGCTGCTGTCGGGCAGTGGAAGCGGGTAGATCTCGCCGTCATGCTCGAGCCGCTCGCCGCGGCTGACGATCCGCACGATCTCGATGGTTTCCCTGGTCGTCTCCACCGGCTTGCGGAATCGGACGCCGTGCCAGCCCTCCATCACCCGTGGCCCCGACGTGCCGACGCCAAGGAGGAACCTGCCGTCAGACAGCTCCTGCAGGCTCAGCGCCGACGTCGCGAGCATCGCCGGGCTGCGCGAACCCAGTTGCACCACAAAGGTTCCCAATTTGATCGCCGACGTCTTGGCCGCGACATACGCCAGCCCGGTCAGGGCGTCATAGCCCCATACCTCGGGCGTCCACAACGAATCGACGCCGAGCCGCTCCGCCTCCACCGCGAACTGCACCGCACCCGGCAACCGGGGTTCGATCATCGCGCCGACCTTCACCCGGTGCCTCGCTTTCCTGGCATGCTGCAACGGTGCGTTACCGTGACCAGCCCACCATAGAAGTGACGCAGCGCGTGCGGTGCGATGTCGCCACAGCCTGGCAATACATCACCGACATCGCGCTGCCGGAGCGGTGCTCAACGGAACTGCAGTCCATCGAATGGCTCGACAATGCCGACCACGTCGAGGTCGGCGCCCGGTTCCGCGGTCGCAACCAGCATGACGCCTTCGGCGACTGGGAAACGGTGTGCGAGGTCGTCGAGGTCGACGATCAGCGGCGCTGGGTCTGGAACGTCATCGGTCCCGACGGTGTCGGGGCCACCTGGGGGTTCGAAGTCGAGCCCGCAAGCGACGGCGTGCTGATCCGGCAGTGGGGTCGGATGGGCCCAGGACCGTCGGGGCTGACGGTGGGGATCGCCGCGCAGCCGGACAAGGAAGCCAGGATCATCTCGCGACGACTGTCCGAATGGCAGCACAACATGCAGGCCAATCTCGACTGGATCCGGTCGCAAGTCGAAGACTGACTGTTGATGAAGGCATGTCGTTCGGTCATGGCGACCGCTCTGTTGCTTGCGGCAATGACGTCGGTGTCGCAAGCAGCGGCCCAAGCCCCGAGTTTCGACCTTCAGGCGCATCGCGGCGGGCGCGGCGAGACCACCGAAGAATCGCTGCGGGCCTTCGCCAAGGCGCTCCAGCTCGGGGTCAGCACTCTGGAATTGGACGTCGTCATCACCAAGGACCACCAGCCCCTGGTCTGGCACGACCCCGCGATCGAACCCGAGAAATGCGCTGACACCGCACCGGCAGTCGCCGACGATCCGCAGTTTCCGTATGTCGGCAAGTTGGTGCATGACCTGACACTGACGCAAATCCGCACGCTCGATTGCGGGAAGTTGCTCGACGATTTCCCGCACGCCGAAGTCGTGCGAGGCAACCGGATCGCCACCCTGCCGCAGGTGTTCGCCCTCGCAGGATCGTACGGCGCCGATGTGCGCTACAACATCGAGACGAAGGTCGAGGCGGCGAAGCCGGAAACGTCCGCCAGGCCACAAGAATTCGTCGACGTGATCCTGGCGGCGGTCAGGCAGGCCAACGAGATCGATCGGGTCGAGATACAAAGCTTCGACTGGCGGACGTTGCCGATGGTGCGTCGACTCGAGCCGTCAATTCCATTGGTGGCGTTGTGGGATGAGACGACGTGGACAGCGGGTTCGCCATGGCTCAACGGTATCGATACCGCTGTCGTCGGTGATCCGATCGTCGGCGCGATGATGGTGGGCGCGAACATCCTCTCGCCGGGCTACTCCGTGCCCTACGGGCAGACTCCCGAAGACCCCGGCTTCGCGCTCGTGGCCGACAAGACCTTCGTCGACCGGGCACATGCGTTGGGTTTGAAGGTCATTCCGTGGACGATCAACGACGCCGACACCATGCGGGCACAGATCGACGCAGGCGCCGACGGCATCATCACCGACTACCCCACGCTGCTGCGAAGCGTGATGGCCCGGCTCGGCATGCCGCTGCCACCGCCATACCAACCTCGCTGAGCGACCGTCGGCCCCACAACGTGGGGCCGTTGGGCTCTAGCCCGTGCCGACCGCCCGGAGGCACGGTGCCAAGGATGAGGCACTTGGGACGCACACCGCCGTTTCGTACGGCCGCGGGCGAGATCGAGCAGGGAAGCATCGCCGAGGCCGGCTACTGCCGACTCGGCGGCGTCGACCAGTGGGTCATGATCCGCGGCCGGAGCCTCGCCAATCCGCCGCTCATCCATCTGCACGGCGGCCCCGGGTTCAGTGAAACGCGCCTCCTCCGACACTTCAACTCGGATCTGGAGGATCGATTCGCGGTCGTCTACTGGGACCAGCGCGGTGCGGGCAAGTCCTTCAACGGCACCATTGCGCGCTCGTCCATGACGGTCGAGCAGTTCATCGCCGACCTCGATGAGTTGGTCAACACGGTCTGCGCCCGCGTTGGACAGGAGCAGGTCGTGCTCCACGGGCATTCGTGGGGTTCCGCGCTCGGCGTGCTCTACGCCGACCGCCACCCACAGCGCGTCGCGACGTACGTCGGCAGCGGCCAGATCGGGGACTGGTCGGCCGCGGAATCGGCGTCCTATGCCTATGCGCTCGCCGAGGCAGGGCGTCGCCACAACCGCAGGGCGCTCGATAGTCTGCGTGCGATCGGGCCGCCGCCCTACCCCGCGTCCAGCGTGTTCAAGGAACGCACCTGGCTACAACGCCTCGACGGTCAACTGACCCCGCAAGCGCTGTGGAAACTGGGTCGAATCGCTCTCGGCGGCAGCGAGTCGTCGATTCTCGACCTACCCAACCAAATACGGGGCTTCCGCTTCTCGATGGATGCCATGTGGGCCGAACTCTGCGGCCTCAATCTCCTGGATGCCGTGCCCAACCTGCAGATGCCGGTCTTCTTCTTCCTCGGACGTCGCGATCACTGGGTGCCACCCGAAACCAGCGTGGCTTATTTCGACATACTGAGCGCACCCTCGAAGGAGCTGCTCTGGTTCGACGAGTCCGGGCATGAACCATTCGTGGACGAACCGGCCAAGTTCCACGAGGCGATGGTCAACGTGGTCCTGCCACACATCGCCCAATGAATTCCACCACCGCCGAGCTGCCACGGATCGCGGGCTCGATGACCATCGTCGCGACGGGTCTGGCTTATGCGATCACCGTGGCTGACCCGACGATCCTTTCGGCCAACATGTCGGAAGTGCGGATCGGGCTGGGCCTCACAACCAGCACCGCCAGTTTCATCGCGAGCCTCGCGACGCTGACAATGGCCGCCGCCGTGCTCGGGGCGGGAACGCTGGGCGATCTCTATGGCATGCGCCGCATGTTCGTGGCCGGATTGCTCGGCACGATCGCGTTCGGTCTGCTGGCCGCCGCCGCACCCACTGCGGCGGTGTTGATGGTGGCCCGTGCCGGTGTCGGCGCGGCGCTCGCATTCCTGCTCGGACTGTCGCTCGGCCTCGTCAACGCGGTCTTTCCCCCGGGTCGACGAGCGACGATGATCGCACTCTATTTCGGCGTAGGACTTGCGGTCGCCACACCGCTGCCCGCGATAGGCAGCGTACTGGCTGACCATATCGGTTGGCGCGCATGCTTTCTCATTGCACCGGTCATCGCCGCAGGGACGTTGGCCATCACTCTGCGGTACCTACCAGAGACATCGCGCGCCACGCGTTCCCTCGATGTGCCCGGGTTGGTGTTCGTCGCCGTCACCCTTGTCGGCCTGATCTACGGCATCTCGCGGCTGGAGACCGGCATCGATGTCGTCGCCATCGCGGCCATCCTGACCGGCCTGCTGGCCGCCGCCGCGTTCGTCGTGCGGGAGTGGCGCGCCCCCGAGCCTGCGTTGGATCTGAGGATCTTTCGCTCCGGCCGGTTCAACGCCGCCGTCACCGCCGGGATTACGTTCAACTTCCTCTCAGGCGGGTCGATGATCTTGTTCGCCTTCTATCTTGTCACCGTTCGCGGGGAGTCACCGCAAGTGCTCGGCTTTCTGCTGATCCCGGCCACCGCGCTGGCGGCGCTGGCCGCCACCGCCGCGGGCCCGGCCGCGACTCGGCTCGGTGACCGCGCCGTACTGGTCAGCGGACTGACCATCATGCTCGCGAGCCTGCTGCTTCTCAAAGCCTTCAACGAAACCACCTCGCTACCAGTGGTATTCGTTGCGGTCGCGCTCAGCGCCGTCGGCGGTGCGCTGGTGGCGACCCCGCAGGCAACGATCATGATGGCCAGCGCGCGCGCCCAGCTTGGCGGCGCGGTGTCAGGTGTCAAGAGCGCTGTCAACCAAGCGGGCTATTCACTCGGCCCCGCGGTGTTCGCCCTCGTGGGCATCGACCTCGTCATCAGCGAGGGCATGCACAAGCTGGCCGGCTCGGGCATCACCCTCGATGAGGCGCGCGCGGCGTTTCGTGCGACGCACGGCGGCCCGATCGGCGCCTCACACGTCATCGACCCCGATCGGGCCAGAGTGGTTGTCGCGGCGGCGAATCAGAGCATGCTCGACGCCATCCACACCCTCGGTCTGATCATGGCGGTGCCAGCACTGGTGGCCATCGCCATCGCCGTCGTCTTCATCAAACCGAGGGTGACACCGGACGAAGGCTGACCCGCTACGGCACCGGCTGTTGCACCATTCCACCGAGCGGCGGATACCACGGCTCGTACTCGGGCAGATCGACGTGCGGCATGTGCTGATGGAAGAGCTCCTCGAGGATTTCCCGTTGCGGCTCTTCGTATTTCTCCAATGACACGCCGCCGCCGGGAACGGGTCCGATGGTTGGGTAGTCGGGCGTCGGCTCACCCTGTTCGCTCCGGGTCTCCTCGTACTCAAGACGCGCATTGCCGCCGTCCTCGACTCCTTGGAAGTAGGCGTTGAGCAACTCCTCGTTCAGGGGAGCAGGCGCTTCGCGAGTGCATTGCGGTGCGCTCCAGCCGTAGATGAGGCCGGCCATGTACCACTCGTCCTGGGTCCGTGGGAAATCAGACATCGGTGTCTCCTTATTTCTTCTTGGCGAGCGCGGTCAGCACCCGCTGGGTCTTGTTGTCGGTGTTCGTCGCGACCTGAAGCCCCAAGTCCGCTATCGCGGCGGCAAGCTCGGCCTGCCGCTTCTCTGCGCGCGTCTCCAGATCGCTGCGGTCGTCGTGATCCTTCGGCTTGACCCGGATGGACAGCTCCAGGAAGTCCATGTCCTCGACGGTCCACCGCTCGGCGTTGACCTTCATCCCGGCCAGTGGCACGTCGTCCCACTTCGTCGACGCGATCGGCCCCAACACCACGAGGCGCTGCGCTGCCCAAACATCGGAACAGAGCCACAGCAGCGAGTCTTGCTGGGACGTCAAGGTGCCCTTGCGAAGCGGTGAGCCACCGCCCGCCTGCGCCAGCGAGCCCTGGGCGAAGGTCGCCACCGCCGACGCGGCGACTGAGCGACGCTGCCCGGACCAGTCACCTTCGATGCGGTACTCCAGCGACTCGTTCTCGAACGGCGCGCTCCACGGGGTTATCCATCCCGACGGTTCGCATGGCCGCAGCTTGGCCGTCGAGTCGTCCGGGCCCTCGCCGCTTCTGAACCGCAGAATCACCCCGCCGTCGAGCAGCCGGAGCTCACCGTTGGCCACGCCGTCGCCGTCCTCGGCGAACCAGATCAGCCGCTTGGTGCTCGGCACCGGGTCGCCGAGGGCGGCGAGCGCATCCGCGACGCCGCCTTCGATATTCGCTTTGATCTCAACGGGATACAACATGACTCCCCCTCCCGGCTCAATGCTGAGACCTGACGCCGCACGTAGCATGCGTATCCGACTACCTGCTTTCCGCCCGTACGCCTAGGCAACGTCGTCGCGGGGACGCCCGATCGCCATCCACCCGCAAGATGTCCGTGATCGGTCCATCCCAGCAAATCCGGCGCCATGTGAAATACGTTCGGGCACAACACATTGCTCCGATTTCGAGTAGTGCGGTACGCATGTAGCGACTGTTGTCCGATGTCACGCTCTCCCCATCGCACATGTGGAAGGAGCACCCATGGACGCCTACGTGCAGTTGGCACTACTGGAAAAGGCACGCCGAGTCTTCTCCGTCGGCGACGACACCTTTCTCAGCTTCCCGGTGTTGGCGCCGCTGACCATGACGGCCGACGCACTCGCCGCGGTCGCCGCGCCCCAGACCGGCTCCGACCTCGCCGCCGCGGCCGACTTCGCGCGGATGGTCAACTTCATCCCCCGCGACACGGTGGCGACGATCGACGGCGGCGGAACGCTGTGGGAGTTGTACGGCGAGGTGCTGTCGCGCGCCCAGGTCGGCGAAGGCGTCGACGATCCGACGGCCAAGCAGCGCTACGACGCCGCGGTGGCGTTCCTGTACCAGGACAGCACCGACGGCCTGCGGCAGGAAACCGAAACGTATCGCAGTTACCGGCAATACCGCGACGCGTGGATCTCGGCGCAAGAGGACTTCCGAGCCAAACAGCTGACCGGCCAGACGTCCACCGATTCCGCCGTCCAACAGCAATGGGCAGAGCAGGAGCCGGTGTTGCGGGCCCATATCGCTGCGGCAGAGGCGGATTGGGGCACACTGGGCCATCGCGCGGAGGTCGAAGCCGCACTGACCATCGTCGAGTCCGCGAACTCCGCCAATCCGTTGCTGCGCTGGCGTGATTGGCGCAACGCGTTCAATCCTGACATCGACATGCTCACCGATTCGGCGGGCGGCCGCTTCGCACCGACCGGGTACTCGCCGGTCAACCTCAAGGAGGCGACGGCGTGGTCGCGCTTCGAGCTGTCGGAGTCCGAGGTGACCGCCCTCGTCGCCGAGGCCCCCGAGGAACTTCGGAACGCCTTGCGCGACGATCCCGATCCGATCACTCAGGTCGCCTTCGACTATCGGTCGGTGGTGCTGACCCGGCCGTGGTTCTCCGCGGCCGCTCTGACATCGCGCATCTGGCGGCTACCCGACGGCGACAATGCACTGTCGGACGGCGCCCAACCCCCCGGCGGCCGGTGCCCGGCCTACGTCGCCGCGCTGGTGCTGATGCGCAATCTCGAGGTGCACCGGCCCAGCGGAACCGCAGGAGGCGAGGGCGCTGTGTCATTGGACCCGTTGGTGTTTCGGATCCCGCCGCACCTGCTGACCAAGCGGCTGCTGCCGCCACCTGAAGAAGAGAACCAGAAGTGGAAGCTACGCACCGAGGTGCTGAAGGGCTTCACCGTCGAGGCGGATCCGCAGCTGATCGCGCCCGAGGAAGTCACGAAGTTCCGACCGATCACTTCTCGCGAGTTCCAGGCGACCAACAAGATCGCCGCCGTCGACAAGGGGCTGCTGAGCACAACCGCGCTGAGGGCATCCGGCATCGGGTTCACCTCACTGGTCGAAAAGCAGCCGGGATTGCTACTCAGGAGCCGGCTGAGGAATCCCGCATGGAGGGACGCGATTCTGGCCGAGGGCGTCGGTATCAACGTCGGTGCGGTCGACGCGACACCCCCGCCGCCCGAGCCTGCACCGCCTGCCCCTGTGCCGCAGCCGAGCACCGACGACATCACGGTGTTGGCCTTCATCTGCAAGCGATTGCCGAAGACTCCAGATCCCCTGCCCGACATGCATTGGTAGTCATCTGAATTAGCTTCCGACGAAGACCCGCTCGATACGGAGCGGGCTTCAGTCATGCGCTCAATTATCTTGCGCCCAAAGGTTATTCGTACTTTCGTATGCAAATTCGAGTAGTGGTCTACTCATGTAAGGCATGTCGGATTGAGCGACAGTTGAACGCACGGGCACTCCACACGGGCGCCTTGCAAAAGAAAATCCTTAGGAGACCATCATGGTGGCACAAACACTCGGCCAGCTTGGCACCACATTCCGCAACCAGATGTACAACATCCTCGCCGGCGGCGACGACACCGTCCCGCCGTCGAAGGACGCGTTCATCACCTGGTGCCAGCCCGGCCTTCCGTTCCAGGCGTCCGACTTCGGCTTCGCCGCACGGGGAATCGGCACCGGCGGCACCGCGGAAGAGGACAAGCTGCTGCTGCAGCAGGCCTACAACTTCGCATCGCTGATCGACTTCATCCCCGACGTCAAGGCCGCCTACACCGGCGACCGTCAGGACGGCGTGTGGCGCAACGACAGCGGCGCGCGACTGAGTGAGATCTACGGCCAGATCCTGAAGTTCTCCAAGGTGGTCAACAACGAGCTGACCGACGAGCAGAAGGCCAAGCTGGAGAAGTTCCGCAACCTGCTGCGCGTGACCCGCAAGGTGAAGGACATCGTCACCGATGAGGAGAAAGAGGTCACCGAGGACGGTCCTGCGCTGAAGGCGTACAAGGACTACCAAATGAAGTACATTGCGGCGGCGCTGAATTACAACAACAAGCGCATCGCAGCGCAAGCCGCGATGGGCGAGGAAGGCAAGCAGGCCGTCGCCGACTGGAGCAACAACGCGGAGCTGTACCGGCTTCAGGTGAACTCCGCGGCGGACGACTGGACGTCCGGCGGCTACCGCAACGACATCGACCGGATCAACGCCTACATCGGCCAGACCACCGAGAAGTCGATGTTGCTGTGGAAGCAGAACCTCGAGCGGTACTACAACGAGGCCGTCGTGAATGCGCTGGGCCCGGGGCAACGGTTCTTCTACACCACCGTGGTGCCGGGCGGCTTCGCCGAGTCGCCGGGCTGGACGACCTACAACCAGTACCACAGCATGATCGACACGACCACCCACGACGAGACGACGTCCTGGTCGGCAGGCGCAAGCGTTGGCTGGGGCCTGTGGAGCGCCAGCGGCGGTGTCACCAGCACCTCGACGACGCACGACGAGTCCTTCACCACCGAGGACTTCAGCATGTCGTTCTCGATGACGCAGGTTCAGATCGTCCGGCCATGGTTCTACCCGGAGTTCCTGGAGAACCGTGGCTGGACGCTGAACAAGGGTGAGGGCTGGAACTACGACCAGATGCCGTCGGACGGCTCACGGCCGCCCGAGGGCAGGTTCATCGGGTACCCGTTGCAGGCCCTGTTCATCAAGGACCTGGTGATCCGTTCCGCCAGTTTCGCTTCGGCGCTGCATACCTACCAGAGCTCGGTCGATGCGAACGCGAGCGTGGGTTGGGGACCGTTCACGCTGAAGGGCGACTACAGCCACAAGGAGTCGGGCAGCCACTTCCACTCCGAGAGCGACGGCTCGACGATCACGGTGCCCGGCATGCAGATCATCGGATTCGTCAACCATCTGCTCGGCAAGACGCCGAACCTGCTGGACGGGATCGACGAGGCAAACCTGGTCTGACCGAATGTGACCACGTCGGCGGCGTCACACACCTCCGCCGCCGACGTGGTTACCCAACGCATGACGAGAAAAGGTCAGCCATGTGCACCGGATCCTTGCCTGCCCCAGTCGTATTGGCCATCGCGGTCAAGCTCAAGCAGATGCTGACCGACCCCGCGACGCCGGATCGGACCGTCAGCGTTCCGACAACTCCCCACACTGCCGATCAAACCGATGCGCGCAGGATGTCTACATCGCCGCGGTCGTCTGTCGCACGCTCGCGTGCTGCCCCGATCCAGACCCGAATCTGCTGTGGTGAAAGAGAGATCCAGAAATGGCACTAGTACAACCCGCCGCTCTGGCACAGGCAGTCGTGGCCAAGCTCTACCAGGTGCTGACCAACGGCGACGACGCCGTTCCGTCTCAGCCCGACAACTTCTTCAGCTGGAGCGCGCCCGGTATCCCTTTACAGCCAAAGGATCTCGAAGCCGGCGCCGAGACGCTGGCACGACTGGTGGACGTCATCCCGGATGTCACGACGCTCAACGGCACGCAGCCAGGCACGTTGTCCGGTGAGTACGGCACCGCACTGAAGATGAGTCAGGTCATGAAGACTCAGCTACCGACCGACGTCGCCGCCAAGCTGGAGAAGTTTCGCAACCTCTTGCAGCAGGTGGTG
>DATJIX010000336.1:0-2152 GCA_035492865.1 Mycobacterium sp.
CCGCTGTGGAACGTCTACGAGACGTTCGCCAACCCGGGCAAGATCCTGGTGCAGATCGCCCAGATGCCCGACGGCCGCAACTACATGTGGGTGGCGCGCACGGTGGAGCGCCGCGCGTCGCGCTATGGTCAGCCTGGTAAGACGTTCGCGATCGGCCTGGGCTGCGAACTCCGTCACGCGCACCGGCTGGTCTATTCGGAGGGACTGGACTTGTCGGGTGACAACGCGACACCGATCGGTGCCGGCTGCCGGGTCTGCGAGCGCGACAACTGTCCGCAGCGGGCGTTCCCCGCTCTTGGCCGCGCACTGGACCTCAACGAGCACCGCAGCACTGTGTCGCCGTATCTGGTGCAGCAGTCATGAGCGCCCCCGCACGCATCCCGCCGGGCGGCTTCAGGGAGCTCGGGCCCATCAACTGGGCGATCGCCAAGGCCGGCGCCCGCGGCATTCGGGCCCCGAAGTTCCACCTGTTCAACGTGCTCGGCCAGCACAAGCTGCTGTTCCTGGCGTGGCTACCGTTCTCGGGCTACCTGTTGTACGCGGGCAAGCTGTCCAGGGCGGACGCCGAACTGGTGATCCTGCGGGTCGGCCACCTGCGCGACTGTGAGTACGAGCTGCAGCAGCATCGACGATTGGCGAAGAGCCGCGGGGTCGACGCCGATCTTCAGACCAGGATCTTCGAAGGGCCCGACGCCGAGGGGCTCACCGACCGGCAGCGGGTGCTGATCACCGCGACGGACGAGTTCGTCATCACCCGGTCGATGTCGCCGGAGACTTGGTCTGGGCTGTCGAGCATTCTCAGCCGCGCACAGCTCATCGAGTTCTGCACCCTGGCAGGCCAATACGACGCGCTGGCGGCCACCATGGCGACGCTGAAAATTCCGCTCGACTTTCCCGACTGAGATAGGGAACAATCCGCTTCCTCACTGCGTTTGGCCGGTTACCAGACCTGATCAGGAAGGGGCATCTCGCATGGCCACTGACTACGACGCCCCCCGCGTCACCGCAGAGCCCGACGCCGACGAGTCGCTGGAGGAGCTGACCAGCCGCCGCAAGAACGACGCGGCCACCGCGGTCATCGACGTCGACGACGGCGACGCGATCGATTCGTTCGACCTACCCGACGCCGACCTCACCGGTGAGGAACTCAGCGTCCGGGTCGTCCCCAAGCAGGCCGACGAGTTCGTCTGCTCCAGCTGCTTTCTGGTGCAACATCACAGCCGGTTGGCGCTACGCAAGGACGGCGAGCAGTACTGCACAGAGTGCGTCTGACCTAGCCGACAGACCCGTCCGGCGCGGGAAGCAACGGAGCAGCCTGAACGTCGCCGAACGGCCCTGGTTCCGCGGGCGGAGCCACGGGTGCCACCACGGGCTGGTCGGGCGGCGGCGCGACGTCCGGCGCCTGACATGAGAGCACGGGCTGCGGAGTCATCGACAGCATCAACGGATCGCAGTCAGCCTGGGCATTGCCCGCCAGGCCCAACGCACAGCCGGCCAGGACGGCACCGGCAAAACAGATTCCGGCGAACTTCGCTGCTGCCACGTTGTTTCCTCCAAGGTCGTGTGCGGTGCAGCAGACGATACCCCGGACCGCCAGCGGGCACACGCCGTCCACAGCCGCGTCAACGTTTCCAGAACACCAGCAGCAGCGCGCCGATGATGGGAGCCGACGTCGTGCTGCCGTCACCGTCCGACTATAAGTACGTCACCCCGAGCACGGTCAGCGACAGCAACACCGGGGACACCGGCAGCAGGCACAGGAACGCCGCCCAGACCTCGGACTTGCGCTTGTAGCAGCGCCAGCCGATATACGCCGCGACGGCGCCCGCCACGATCGACACCGCGGCGACCACCAGGACCCAGACGTTGACCGAACGCGTCGCGATTGCGATCGAAATCCCGGCCAGCCACAGGATGTGGCCGACCACCAATCCGCCGATGCCGGCGACCCAGATCGCTCTCAAAAGTTGATCATGTGGCCGACGAGACCGTGGAAGCACTCCTGCAGCGCCTCGGACATCGTCGGGTGGGTATGGACGTTTCGGGCCAGCTCGGTCGCGGTCAGGTCCCACTTCTGCGCCAGGGTCAGCTCGGGCAACAACTCGGACACGTCATGTCCGATGAGGTGCCCACCGATCAGTTCGCCGTACTT
>DATJIX010000337.1:0-15757 GCA_035492865.1 Mycobacterium sp.
TGCATGATGAGAAGGTTCTCCGCTTCCTGCGGGTAGATGTTCACCCCGCCGGAGACGATCATGAACGTCGACCGGTCGGTGAGGTACAGGTAGCCGTCCTCGTCGACGTAGCCCATGTCCCCCAGCGACCGCCACCCGTGCTCGTTGGACACCGACGCGGTCTTCTGAGGATCCTTGAAGTACTCGAACGCCGGTCCGCCTTCGAAGTACAACTCCCCCGACTCGCCGACGGCGCATTCGGCCCCGTCGTCGCCGACCACGTGCACCGCGGTGAACGGCTTGCCGACCGACCCGGGGTGCGCCAGCCATTCCTGCGGGTCGATCGTGGTACCCGCGAAACCTTCTGTCCCGCCGTAGTACTCGTGGATGATCGGGCCGAACCACTTCATCATGCGGTGTTTGACATCGACCGGGCACGGCGCCGCGGCGTGGATCACACACTGCAGGCTGGACACGTCGTAGGACTTCCGCACCGCATCCGGCAGTTTCAGCATCCGCACGAACATGGTCGGCACGAACTGCGCGTGCGTGACACGGTGGGTTTCGATCAGCCGGAGCACCGCCTCGGCGTCGAACTTGGGCATCACGATCGCCGCCGCCCCGACGCGTTGAACCGCCATCGTGTAGTTGACGCCCGCCGCGTGGTAGAGCGGCGCAGGCGACAGATACACGCTCGATGGCGTCATGCCGTAGCGGTGAGTCAGCGTGTACTCCAACACTTTTTGCGCCCATGACCCGTTGCCGTCTTCGGGTAGCGGCCTGCGCACCGCCTTGGGCCTACCGGTGGTGCCCGACGAGTACAGCATCTCCGAACCGTCCGAGATCGGCGGCGCTTCACCCGCGCCTGCGAGCGTGTCCTCGTATGAGACTCCCCCGTTGATGCGGACTTCACCGCCTGCGTCCTCGAACACCACCTTGGCCTCGGAGTCGTCGATGACGTAGGCCACCTCTTCGGCAGTGAAGTGGGTGTTGATCGCGCTGTAGTACAACCCGGAAAGTTGGCAGCCCCAGGTGATTTCGAGGAACTCGGGACGGTTGGGGAGCACCAGCGCGACGCCGTCGCCGCGCCGCAGCCCCGCCTCGTACAACAAGGCCGCGACCCGTTGGCTTCTGGCATACAGCTCGCCGTAGGAGATGGTGGGGCCGTCCGCGACGATCAGCGCCGGTGACTGCGCGGCGCTGATCGCGTGGTCGCCAATGTGCACGGCGGGCCTACGTCGCCGCTGCGCCGTCCCTGGACGCGGCGGCCTGCCGCTCCGCCATCTCCGACGGCAGGATCTTGTCCGCGAACACCCGCTGAATCAGGGCCTGCACATCCGAGCTGAGCGAGGCGAGTGCGACGAGGTCGTTGGAGCTCTGCCAATGCACCCGCATGCCCATCAGCTCCCAGGCCCGCTTGAGATTCGCCTTGGTCGCCAGCAGTGTCGTCAGCGGAGCCTGGGCGATGTGGCGGGCGATCGCGTCGACACGATCGTTGAGTTCGGCAAGCGGCACCACCTCGTTGACAAGCCCGACCTCCAATGCCTTCTTGGCATCGATCACCTGGGCGGTGAACAGGTAGTAGGCGGCGCGGCGCCAGTTCATGAAGACCCACGGCTCGATCGAGCACTCCCCGGAGGGCATCCCGAACCCCTGAAGCGGAGGGTAGGAGAAGTAGGCATCGTCGGCCGCGATAACGATGTCTGTGATGAGCCCGTAGTGGGTGCCGCCGCCGACGCAGTAGCCGTTGATCGCGGCGATCGTCGGCTTCGAGAACTCCCATAAGTTCAGAATCGGCTTCACGAACAGGTCGGTCTGCGGCTTCCACGGCGTGCCAGTGGCTTTGAAGCCCTCGACGAACTCCGGGTAGTCCACCGAGTTGTTGCCGATGGCATGTCCCGAGCAGAAGCCCTTTCCGTTGGCCTTCAGGACAAGGACCTTGATGTCGTAGTCTCGGTCTGCGTTCCGCAGCGCATCGTCGATTTCCTCGACCTGCTTCTGGTCCTGCGCGTTGGCCTTCTCCGGCCAGTTCAACGTGATCGTCGCGATGGGGCCGTTCTTTTCGAAGATGATCCGTTCGCGGGTCTCGTTGAGATCCATATGTCTTACCTTTCGTTATGACGTGATAACGCCGATTTCGGCGCCGATGTCGTAGGTAGTCCCGATTTCTCCCGTCCACTGGACGGTTCCAGACGCCCCCGCTTCGATCTCCTGTTCCACCTTCTCGGTGGCGACGGTGAAGAGCGGGGCGCCTTCTTCGACGTGTTGGCCGTCCGCAACCAGCAGCTCAGTCAGTTCGGCCTCCGATACGGCGACCGATGTGCGTGGGATGCGAATGACGAAGTCACCCACGGGCGCCCGCCTTTTCAAGCGTTCGTTGCGCGGCGGCGACGATCCGCGCCGACGACGGGTAGATCGTCGCTTCGAGCGTGGACGCCGCAGGCGTCGGGATGAACCGGGCTCCGACGCGCTCGATGGGCGCTACGAGCTCGCTGAAACACTGCGACTGCAGTGTCGCCACGATCTCGGCGCCAGGGCCCGCGAATTGGACCGCGTCGTGCACAACAACGGCCCTGCGGGTGCGCTGTACCGACTCGACGATCGTGTCGATGTCGAGCGGAACGAGTGTGCGCAGATCGACGACGTCGGCGCTCACGCCCTGTTCCTGCAGCGCACTGGCGGCGGCCAACGAGTCGAGCACGCTGCGGCCGTAACTGATGATGGTGACGTCGGTGCCCGCGCGTTTGACGTCGGCCTGCCCGAGCGGGATCGAGAATCCGGGATCGGTTGGGACCGGACCCTTTTGGCCCTGCAGCCGGATGGTCTCGATGAACAGGCAGGGATCCGGGTCGAAGATCGCCGACGTCAGCAGGCCCTTACCGTCGCGCGGAGTGGACGGCACGATGACCTTCAGCCCTGGAATGTGCATGAACCAGGCTTCGAGTGTCTGCGAATGCGTTGCACCGGTTGCCAGCCCGCCGTACACCTGGGTACGGACGGTGATGGGCGCCGTCGTCCGGCCCGCCGTCATGAAACGCAGCTTGGCCGCGTTGTTGATCAACTGGTCGGCCGCGATGCCGATGAAGTCCATGATCATGATCTCGGCGACTGGCAGCAGTCCGTCGATAGCCGCACCGACCGCGGCGCCGAGAATCGCGGCCTCCGAGATCGGCGTGTCCAGCACCCGGTCATGGCCGTACTTGGTGGACAGCCCGGCCGTTGGGCCTGACGCGCCGGGGTCTGCGATGTCCTCGCCAAGCAGGAACACCCGGTCGTCGGCGGCCATCGCCTGATCGAGCGCGAGGTTGAGAGCCTCGCGCATCGACATTTCCTTCTCGTCCATGGTCATCCTCAGACGGGGTAGCGGATCGGGGTCGCGTACACGTCTCGGTCGAGTTCCTCGATCGACGGGGCCTCGGCGCTCAGAACCGTCTTCAGTGCCTCCTCGACCTTGATCAGCGCACCTTCGTCAATGCCGCTGAGCTCCTCGTCGGTGCACACGCCGGTGTCGATCAGCTGCCTCCGGAACCGCGGCACAGGATCGGCCGCCATCGCTTCTGCCAGTTGCTCTTTGGGGATGTATGGGGTCCTGTCACCGAAGTAGTGGCCGCGGAAGCGGAACGTCACGCATTCGAGGAACGTGGGGCCGTCGCCGTTGCGCGCCTTGGCGATCGCCTCGGCGAGTGCCTCTGCGACGGCCAGCGGGTCGTTGCCGTCGACGCGGATGCCGGGCATGCCGTAGCCGGCGGCCCGTTCCGCGACGTGTTCGAGCTTCATCGTGTCTCTGGTCGGCGTCATCTCCGCGTACTGGTTGTTCTGACAGACGAAGACGACCGGCAGGTCCCACAGCGCCGCCATGTTCGCCGCCTCGTGAAACGAGCCGGTGTTGGTCGCGCCGTCGCCGAAGCTGACCACGGTGACCCTGTCGAGTCCCTTGCGCTTGGCCGCCATGGCCAGCCCGACGGCCACAGGCGGTCCTGCGCCGACGATCCCGGTGGACAGCATCACGCCGACATCGGGTTTGGCGATGTGCATGGTGCCGCCCTTGCCGCGGCTCGCGCCGACGGTGCGGCCCATCATTTCGCCGTAGATCTCTTCCAGCGGAACGCCTTTGCCGATCAGGTCGTGCAGCCCGCGGTAGGTCGTGACCAGCTGGTCGTCGTCACGCAAACAGACGCCCATCGCGGCGGCGACCGCCTCCTGGCCGCGTGACGGCCAATACACGCACATGAATTCGCCGGTGCCGATGCCCTTGGACAGCCGGTCATCGGCTGCCTTCATCAACACCATCAGCGCATAGATGCGCCGCTGAACGTCCGCGGGGTAGGTCACGGGCCGAGCGACCCGATCTGGCGGTACACGTGCGGAATGGGTTTGGGGTCCATCGCGATGTTGTCGAGGCCGGTCAGCTTGACTTCGCTCATCCGCTTCGCGGCCGCGTCGAGGTCGTCGCACTCGAGCTCATAGATGGCGATGAACGGACCATCGCCGCTCGTCGGTGCGAACCGGCGCGCCGAAACGATCCCCTCCACCGACAGGATCTGCTCCAGATGCGTGTCGTTGTACCACTTGTGGTACTCCGCTTCCCGGTCCGGCGAGGCCGGCATCGTCTCCACGTAGATGATCCCCTTGGGCATATGGCTTCCCCTTTTAGTCCCTACGGTCCTGACCACGGCTTGATCTTCAGGAAGCCACCCGCGTCCACGCGTAGCTGCTGGCCGGTGACGTAGCGGGCCGCGTCGCTGGCGAGGAACAGCACGGCCTCGCTGATGTCCTCGGGTTCGACGTAGGGAATCGGGAAGCCCTGGATCAACGGGAAGACGACTTCCGCTTCCTCGCGGGTCGGGTTCTGCAGATCCGGCCGGAATGCCTTGTACATCGGTGGGCTGTGCAGCATGTCGGTGTTGCAGTTGGTCGGATGGATCGCGTTCACCCGGATCTGCTCGGAAGACAGGGTCCGGGCCAGGTCGTTGACATAGTGCGCGACAACCTGTTTCGCGAAGGCGTACCCGGCGCCGCCCGGTCCGCCGTCCATCCCCGCGGTGTTCACCGCCGTCGCCATGAACGCGGCCACCGAGCCGGTCGCGATGATCGACGCGCCGGCGTGCAGGTGTTTGATGCTCGCGTGAATCAGGTTCATCACGCCGAGCAGGTCGACGTCGACCGCATCGACGAACGCCTGGGGCGGAAGGCCCGCGGTCATCGGGCAGATACCGGCGTTGGCGACCACGATGTCGAGCTGACCGAATTCGGCAACGCCTCGATCGATCGCCGCGGACAACGCGGCGCGGTCGCGGACGTCGGCGATCTCGGTGTGGGCGCGCTGCCCTTCCTTCTCCACCAGCCGGGCCGTCTCGTCGAGATCCTCGGGCCGCGCGAGCGGATACTCGTTGGTCTCGATGTCCTCGCAGATGTCCACGGCGATGATGTCGGCGCCCTCGGCGGCCAGCAATCGCGCGTGTGACCGACCTTGCCCGCGCGCAGCTCCGCTGATCAGCGCTACTTTCCCCGCTACTCGGCCCACGAAAGAACCTCCCTGAACTGACCATTCCGGAGACGCGACATGCAACCCCAACTGTAACGTGTTGCAGTAGCTATACTACCTAAAATTATAAAGAAACGATCCCGACAGGACGCCGTGGACTTCTCATACCCGCCGGAGGTCGAACAGTTCCGTAAGGAGCTGCGCGCATGGTTGGCCGCGAACCTGACCGACGAGGTGGTGGCCGCCGGTCGCAGGCGCGGCCGTGACCCGGAAACCTTCGAAATGCTGCGTGCGTGGGATGCCGCGTTGGCCGACGCGGGGTGGGGCGCGGTGTCGTGGCCGCAGGAGTACGGCGGCCGAGGGGCCAGCGTGCTCGAGCAGTTGGCCTACGCGGAGGAAACGATCCAGGCCCGAGCGCCGGTGCCGCTCAACGTGATCGGGATGAACAACATCGCGCCCGCGATCATGCAGTACGGCACAGACGCCCAGAAGGCCGAGCTGCTGCCCCGCATGGTGCGCGCTGACGACATCTGGTGTCAGGGCATGTCCGAGCCGGAGGCAGGTTCGGACCTCGCTTCGTTGCGTACTCACGCGGTGTTGGACGGCGACCACTATGTGGTGAACGGACAGAAGATCTGGACATCGCTCGGGCACCGGGCCGACTGGTGTCAGCTGTATGTGCGCACCGACCCGGAGGCCCCCAAGCACAAGGGCATCTCGTGCCTGATCGTCGACATGACGCTGCCCGGAATCGAGGCGCGGCCGCTCGTCACGCTCAACGGCGACGCCGACTTCGCCGAGGTGTTCTTCAACGACGTGCGGGTGCCTGCCGACGCACTGCTCGGCCCCCTGAACGGAGGGTGGCAGGTCGCCACCACCACGCTGAGTCACGAACGCGCGGGAGCGGCCCGGTTGTACGCGCAGATCGAGGTGCAACTGCAGGACCTGGTGGCCGACCTGGCCGACTGTGAGGTCGATGGCACGCCCGCGCTCGAGGACACCGCGGTATTGCGCCGCCTCGGCGAGGTCGCGGTGCGGATCAAGTATCTGGAGGTGCTCTGCCAGCGGTCGATCTCGGCGACACTGCACGGCGGCGACGCGCTGGGGTCGGCCAGTCTGGCCAAGAGCGTGTGGGCGGAGGTCGGCCAGCAGCTTGCCGAGCTTGCCTTCGACGTGCTTGGTCCGCTGGCCGGTCACCCGCGGTGGTCTGAGCGACGACTGACGTCCCGGTCGCTGACGATCGCGGGCGGCACCACCCAGATCAACAAGACGATCACAGCGACGCGAGTGTTGGGGCTGCCACGGCGATGAGCGCTTGCGCGAAGAGCGGAATGTACCGATGAACCTCGAGCTCACCGACGAGCAGCTGGCCCTTCGCGACACCGTGCGCCGGTTTGTGGCCGAAAAGGCAAGCGTGACAACCCATGTGCGGCCGCTGATCGACCAGCCAACCGGCACCACGCCCGAGGTGTGGCGTGGGCTGGCGGCGCTTGGCGCCACAGGCGTGCTGGTGCCGCAGGAGTGCGGCGGGGCAGGCATGACGATGGTCGAGGCGGGCATCGTCGCCGAGGAGCTCGGCGCCGGGCTGCATCCGGGGCCGTGGTTGTCGACCGCGGTCGCCGCAACGCGGGCGCTGACGCGGATGGTCCCGGCAGGGGACGCCGAATCCCTGCTCACCGGAATCGCGGACGGTTGCACCGTCGCCACGGTCGGCCCGCTGAACGACCCACGTCCGGTGGTGGACAACGGTGTGTTGTCAGGTGATATCTCGGCGTTGCCGGATGCAGCGGCAGCCACCGTGCTCGTCGTCCTCGCCGATGATGGCCTCTTCGCCGTCGACGCGACGTCGGCGGGTGTGTCGATGACCGAACTCATGCACGTGGATCCCACGCGCAAGCTGTTCGATGTCACGTTCGACGCCGTGCCTGCACAGAGGTTGGCCCTCCCCGACTCGGATGACGTCGCCGCCCTGGTGGACGATGTGTTGATCGCTCACGCGGCCGACGCGCTCGGAGCCGCCACCGCGGTGATGAACCTCGCCGTCGACTACGCCAAGGTGCGACGGCAGTTCGACCAGCCCATCGGCAGCTTTCAGGCGGTTCAGCACCTGTGCGTCGACATGTACGAGACCGTCGAGCTCGCGCGAAGCGGTGTGCTGCATGCGCTGTGGGCGGCGGACGCCGCACAAGCCGAGGAGCGCCACCTGGCCGCCGTGCGCGCGAGGGCGTTCGCGACACAGTTGGCGACGGTGGCCGATACCGCGATCCAGGTCTTCGGCGGCATCGGCTACACGTGGGAGCACGACGCGCACCTCTACCTCAAGCGCCTGCTCGGGTGGAGCGCGTTCCTCGGCGGCTCGGACAGATATCTACAAGAGGTCGGAAGGGCAGTCGGAAAGGTTATGCAATGACTGGAGTGCTGCGCGGCGTGCGCGTGGTCGAGCTCGCATCGTGGACCTATGTGCCGTCCGCCGGTGCGGCGCTGGCGGATTGGGGCGCCGACGTCATCAAGGTCGAGGACGTCAAGGGCGGCGACCCGGGCCGTGCGCTGGTGATCGGCGGGTTCACCCGTCAGAACGCGCGGGCCGACGTCGACTTCATCCTCGAGATCGGCAACCGCGGCAAGCGCAGCATCGCTATCGACATCAAATCCGAAACCGGCCGCGAATACTTGGGCCGCCTGCTGGCCACCGCCGACGTGTTCCTGACCAACTGGCTGCCCGGTGCGCTGGAACGCGCGCGGCTGACGGTCGACGACGTGCGTGCCTTCAATCCGAACATCATCATCGCGCGCGGCACGGGCACCGGCGTGCGCGGCCCCGATGCCAACAAGGGCGGATTCGACGCCGCCACATACCTTTCCCGCGGTGGGGTGTCGTACACGATGACACCGTTCGGCACGGAGACACCCGCGGTGCAGGGACCGGGCTTCGGCGACCTGCAGGGCGGCATCACGCTGGCGGGCGGTGTGTGCGCAGCGCTGTTCCACCGGGAACGAACGGGTGAGCCGACGGTCGTCGATTCATCGCTGCTGGCACAGGCGATGTGGTCGATCGCGCCGTCGATCTCGGTGGCCGACCTGTTCGGCATCGACGGCATCCCCGGCGCGCCTCCGGGATTGGCGATCAACCCACTCGTCAACCGCTACAAGACGCGGGACAACAGGTGGATCCAAATGGTCTTCCTGCAGCCCGATCGATTCTGGGCCGGATTCTGCGAGCGGATCGGCCTGCCTGAGCTCGCGACCGACGAACGCTTCGTACCGTCGAGCAACCTGATCGCCAACGCGGCCGAGGCGTGCGCGCTCGTCGGAGACAGGATCGCGAGCGAGGACCTCGAGCACTGGCGCCAGGCGCTGGCTGACGAACCAGGGGTGTGGGCGGCGCTCGCGACGCCCAAGGAGACGCTGAACGATCCCCAGGTCCAACCGAACGGCCTGACCGTCGTCAACTTCGACGACAAGGGTGTGGAGTATCAGATCGTCGCCGCCCCAGTGCAGTTCGATGAAACACCCCCGGAACCCGCGCGAGCGCCCGAACATGGACAGCACACCGAGGAGATCCTGCTGGAGCTCGACCTCGACTGGGACGACATCTCGGCGGCCAAGGACAGCGGCGCGATTCTCTAGGAGACCACACCCATGAAGCTCGAAACGGTCATCTACGAACGGGAACCGCCCATTGCGCGGATCATCCTGAACAAGCCCGACAAGGCCAACACCAAGGACGCGCAGCTGGTGCAGGAAGTCGACGCCTGCCTGAAGGAAGCCGACCGCGACAAAGACATCAAAGTCGTCATTCTCAAGGCCAACGGCAAGGGCTTCTGCGGCGGGCACGTGGCGCGGTGGGGCCCTGACGAAAATCCCTACCCGGACTTCGGGAACACATTCGAGGACCTGTACAAAGGAACCGCCGACCTGTTCCTGTGGCCCACGCTGTACCTGTGGGAGTTCCCCAAGCCGACCATCTCCCAGATCCACGGCTACTGCATGGGCGGCGGCATCTATCTCGGTCTGCTGACCGACTTCTGCGTCGCATCGGAGGACGCGTACTTCCAGATGCCTCTGGCACAGAGCCTCGGTGAACCCGGCGGGCACACGATGATCGAGCCGTGGCTGCTGATGAACTGGCACCGCACCATGGACTGGTTGCTTTTGGCCCCAACACTTTCCGCGCAGGAGGCGCTGGAATGGGGACTGCTCAACAAGGTGGTGCCGCGTGACGACCTCGAGGAGACCGTCGAGGAGATGGCCCGCAAGATCGGGCAGATCCCGTTGACCACGCTGATGGCGGTGAAGAACAGCGTCAAGCGCGCCTATGAGCTGATGGGCATGCGGGTGCACCTGCAGGTCAGCCACATTCTGACCAATATGGTCGGCGCGGCATCCGATGTGCAGGAACGCCGGCGACAGCTCATCGAGTCCGGTTTGAAGCCAAGGGATTTCATCGAAGACGAGGCGTAAGGCTACTTGCCTGCGGCATGACGGGCGGCGACGTAACCGAAGATCATCGTGTAGGCGATGCTGCCGCCTGCGCCCAGGTAGTTGCGGCCCATCACGGTAGCGGTGATGTTGCCCGTGGCATACAGCCCGTCGATCACGCGATCCTGTTCGTCGAGCACCTGTGCGTGCTCGTTGGTGACGACTCCCCCGCACGTGCCGACATCGGCCGGGAACACCCTGGCGGCGTAGAACGGTGCGCGATCGATCGGCCCCAGCGCGGCGTTGGGCTTGTAGCCGGGGTCACCCAAGCAGATGTTGTAGGCCGACTGACCACGGCCGAAATCGGGATCCTGCCCCTTGGCGGCGAACTCGTTGAAGCGCTTGACCGTGTTCTCCAATGCGTCTGCGGGCACATCGATCTGGCGGGCGAGGTCGGCAATGGTGTCTGCGCGAAGGACGGCGCCCTGCTCGATCACCTCTTCCGGCAGCCGACGCCTCTCGAACGGGTTGGCGCTCGACACGTACCGGCGCACATAGCCCTCGTCGAAAATCTGCCAGCACGGTACGGCCTTGTTGGCGTACATCGCCTTGCCGACTTCGACGTAGGAGTTCGACTCGTTGCAGAATCGTCTGCCGGTGCCGTCGACGTAGATGGCTCCTGGGCGCTGTCGGCCCGAGCCGACGGCACGGGCACGGGGGTCAGCGACGAAAACCGATGGGAGCCACCACGCCTCGTCCAGTAAGTCGGTCTTCGCACCCAACCGCATGGCCGTCTGCAGCACCTCACCGGTGTCGCCCGGGTTCGAGACCGACCATTTCGCCTCGTTGGGCTGGTCACCGCTATACCGACGACGCATGTCCGCATTGCGACTGAATCCGCCCGCCGCGAGCAGAACACCCTTGCGCGCCTGGACATTGAGCGACGTACCGTCTCGAATGACGCGGGCACCGACGACGCGGCCGTCCTCGACGATCAGGTCGTCCATCGCCGTATTCGTCCAGACGGGCGGCTCGCCGTGATCGATCAGCACCTTCAGCATCTGACCGATGAGTGATGCACCGTTGGTCAGCACATCGCGGCCCAGGAGCCGGGCCAGTCTGGTGCGCAGGAAGACCCGCACAGCCAACGCGAACGCCCGTGGTGAGCGGTTGAAGTACTGCACGATGACCAGCTCGCTGGTCTTCACCACGAATCCGCGGTTCCAATTCTTGTCCATCCGCTGGAGCCTGTCGCCCCAGTCACCCAACGCTGCCGCGTCGTAAGGGATGCCCTCGACTGAACGTCCGGCTGTGTTGCCGCCCTTGTGATTCGGGTAGTAGTCGGTATATCCCGGGCACCGCGCAAGGCGGACGCCCTTGCCGACGAGGAAGTCGATCATCTCGTTGCCCGCAGTGAGGAACGCCTCGCGGCGTGCGGGCGACGACGCTTCACCGATGTCGCCGACGACGTCGTCGAAGTACGCCATTCCGTCTTCGTGGGAATCGGGCACGCCCTCCGCCTGCATCAGCGGGTTGTTGGGCAGCCACACCATGCCGCCGGACATCCCGGTCGCCCCGCCGACCAGTTCCTGCTTCTCGACCACGAGGGGTTCGATACCCGAGTCGAGTGCGGCCAGCGCAGCGACCATTCCGCCGCCACCGCTCCCCGCGATCAGAAGGTCGACGGACTTGTCCCAATTCACCATGCCTGCACCTTTTCCCACAGCCCGAGGTCGGCAACCGGCACGTCGATGGTGGAATTCGTCTTCTGAATAGCGCCCACCAGCTTCTCGTAAGGCACGCCGGCCAGGAAGCCGTCGATGACGCGCTCGAAGTTGGAGATCAACCCTTCGACTTCGGTCGACAACCTCATGAAGTCGAATCCCTTGGCGTGCAAGCCCTTCTGCTGACGCGGCAGGTTGGAGAAGTCCTGCGCCGGGATCGTCGGCCAGCTCGGGTCATCGGGTGCGAGCGGCTCGGGTGGGGTGGGCCGCCCCTGCGACTTGTCGCCGGGGTAGCGCGTCAGCGACCAGATCTCGAACAGCGTCTGCTCCGGTCCCAGCGGCCGGATCCGGTATGACGACGCGCTGCTGTACTGCGGCAGCAGGAAGTAGTGCGGGAAGCCGAAGCCGATCGGGTCGATGACGCGGCGACGGTCCAGATCGTTCAGGTCGGGGAAGTCGCAGTCGCGGGCCCGGTGCCATTTCGTGACGGCGTCGTTGACGGCGCCGCGCCATGCGGCCATCGCCTCGGCCGGATCGTCGGGTAGCGACATGTGCTGCAGCCCTTCGGCGATGCGCACGTCGTTCTCGTGGGTCATCCCGCCCATCCCCGAGCCAAGGGTCCGCATGAAGTGCAGGCTCATCTCGATGAGCGGGTGCACCGATGACGTGTCGGGGTGGTGCGACGACGGCAGCAGTTGCGGGTGGGTCTGCGGGACGTGGTAGCCCTCCATGAAGGCCTCGGTCGCGAGCTTCCAGTTGACCGGGAGCAGACACGACTTCCACCATTCGGTGCGCAGCGCGCTCACTTTCCACTCGTCGTGCTTGGACGCGAACGGCTCGAGGCACTCGCGCAGCGGCGGAGCGCTGTCGTCGAGGTTGATCCAGGCGCAGCCGCCCCATAGCTCGCACCGGACCGGAACCAGGCCTAGATCGTCGGCGTCGAGGTTGCTTTCGTCGAATATCTCGGGCCGCAACACGAAGGTGCTGGCGCCGTCGAGACCCCAGCACCACCCGTGGAACGGACAGACGAAGCTGCGGCGCGACCCGCAGCCCTCGACGATCTTCATTCCGCGATGGCGGCATGAGTTGTAGAAGGCGCGAACCGTGTCGTCGTCGACGCGCACGACGATGATCGATTGATCGAGGATCTCGTACTCCACGAAATCTCCGCGCGCCGGAATCTCTTCGAGTCGGCACGCCATCTGCCACACCCGGGGCCAGAACAACTCGGCCTCGAGCGCGAAGAACTCTGCGTCGTAGTAGCGCTGTTTGGGGATCCGGTCCACAGCTTGGACCGCCCACGGAACGGGAAGCGGTGTCCAGTTCACGATTTCGTATCTTAGCAAAAATAGCTACTTCAGCCGGGCCTAGTCGCCCTTGTAGTTTTCGACTCCGTTCATCCAGTCCCGTTCACCGAAGTCGACGGATGCCATCAGCGCCCACATCTGCACGCCCTGATCGTGACCGGCCGCCATCACAAAACCCAGCTCGCGGCGGGTCTCGTCCGGGCCAGGCCGGATGACCACTTCGACAATCTTGTTGACCCGGCCCTCCGCGGTGACACCCGCGAAGGCGCCCTGCCTGTAGACCGCGCTCTCGTGCACGACGACGTTGTCCGCCTTTGGCGCGTCGTTGCCGCTGCCCACCAGCCCGGCGATGTCGGGAAACGTGTGACCGGTGCCCTCCTTCAAGGCCGGCGAGTACAGGCAGGACAGCAGGTTCTCCCCCTCGTCGGTGGGCGCCAGCTTCTCGGCGTAATTCACCACGACGAGATGGCTGTCGACGATCGCCTGCCCGGTGGCTTCCGGATCATCAAGGGGCGCATAGGCGATCGGCGGGTTCAGCCGCGATGTGCCGGCGTCGGTGAGCGCGGTGCGCCACCTGTCCCGCCACTGGTCGAAGTGTTGTTCGATGTGCGGAACACACCGATCGATCCGGTCGGAGTAACTCAGCTTCATGAACTCGGAGTGGCTGGAATCGATGGTGATCGGCGGCGGGCTCGGGTGATAGAAGAAATTCATGATGAGCGAGGTGCCGCCGACGATCGCGCCGATGATCGCAATGGCTGTGGTCGTCCACCAATGGGTGCGGCCGGGGCTCCAGTCCGCCATCACGTGATGCTAAGCCGGGCACACGTCCTTGATTCGGGGAACGACACACATCGCGCTATCGGTTGTTGGGCGGTCGCCCAACCGTTAGTCTGCCTTCATGATCAGGCGAGCCGCTGACGAGCAGCCACGGGTTGGCCGGGAGGCCACACGAGAGGCGCTGATCGAGGCAACCGCCCAAATCATGCTCGACGAGGGGTATGCGGCGGCGACGTCGCGGCGGGTGGCGGCCAAGGCGGGCGTCAAGCCCGCATTGGTGCACTACTACTTCCCCAGCATGGACGACCTGTTCGTCGCCGTGTTGCGCGACAAGGCCGAGCACAACCTTGAGCGCCAGCGTCAGGCGATCGCCGAGGCGCAGCCGCTGCACGCGCTGTGGCTGCTCAACAGCGCCACCGACGCGCAGCTGTTCACCGAGTTCTTGGCGATGGCCAACCACCGCAAGGCCATCCGCAGCGAGATCTCCGCGTACGCCATGCGGTTCCGCGACCTGGAAGAGGGTGTGGTGACCCTTGCCTTGAAGGCCCGCGGCATCGACCTCGAGCTGTTCCCGCCGGTGGTGATGTCGATGATCATGGGCGGGCTGGCCCGGATGGTGCTGCACGAACAGGGACTCGGCATCACCCGCGGACACGATCAGGCGACCGCGTTCATCGAGCAGTGCCTCGATCGCTTCGAGATGCCGACGTGGGAGCAGCCGGGAACGGTGCAGCTCAGTGACCCAGCACCCACTGGCCGCGAGGAGGTGACCAGTAACACAATTACTTGAGCTAATCGTTTCGCGATGAGAAGTTATACCAGCTAAGTTATAGCCGCACTTGCCGCGAAACGGCACTGGAAGAGGGCACACAATGGGTACGAAGGTCGGGAGCTAATCGTCTGATGTTGCGTTTTGCCAAGCGCATCTGGGTACTGCTGGTGATCCTGCTGGTGGTGGTCATCGGAATTTTCGTGGTGGACCGCTTCCGCGGGTTCTTCGGCCACACCGTGTTGACCAAACCGGGAGCCGGCCTGGTCAACGACCCCGAGCCGTTCAACCCCAAAGTTGTGAAGTACGAGATCTTCGGCAACGGAAGCGTCGCGACCATCAACTACCTGGACCTTGACGCCCAACCGCAGAAGGCGCTGAATGCGCCGTTGCCATGGGAGCTGACCCTGACGACGACCGCGCCTGCGGCCAGCCCGAACATCATCGCGCAGAGCGACGGAGGCAGTATCACCTGCCGGATCACCGTCGACGGCGTAGTCAAAGACGAGAGGACCACCGACGGCGTGAACGCCCAGACCTTCTGCTTGGTGAAGTCGGCATGAGCAACACCCACGTCGGTGCACACCCGATGATCCCCCGGTTCATCCGGTTGTTCTGCGTGCCGATCTTCCTGGGCTGGATCGCGCTGGTGGTGATCGTCAACGTCGTCGCACCCCAGCTCGAAGTGGTCGGCGAAGCGCACTCGGTGTCGCTGGCTCCCAACGACGCACCATCCATGCAGGCCATGCAGCGCATCGGTAAAACGTTTCAGGAGTTCGACTCCAACAGCTCGGCCATGGTCGTTCTCGAGGGCGATCAACCGCTAGGCGACGCTGCGCACAAGTACTACGACGGCCTGATCGACAAGCTCGAGACCGACAAGAAGCACGTCGAACACATTCAGGATTTCTGGGGAGATCCGCTGACCGCCTCCGGTGCACAGAGCGCGGACGGCAAGGCCGCCTACGTCCAGGTGTACCTGGCGGGCAACCAGGGCGAAAGCCTGGCCAACGAGTCGGTACAAGCGGTCCGCGACATCGTGGCAAGTAACCCGGCGCCACCGGGTCTGAAGGCCTACGTCACCGGTCCCGCGCCGCTGACCAACGACCAGCATCATGCCGGCGACAAGAGCCTCAAGCTGATCACCGCCATCACCATCGGCGTGATCTTCATAATGCTGCTGTTCGTCTACCGGTCGGTCGTCACGGTGCTGATCGTTCTGCTGATGATGTTCATCGAGCTGGCGGCGGCCCGGGGAATCGTTGCCGCCCTTGGCTTTTACGGCTTCATCGGG
>DATJIX010000338.1:0-3934 GCA_035492865.1 Mycobacterium sp.
TGCGACAACGGCTTTAGCCGCCAACACCAAGCTGCGATTCGGGGTGGCCATGAATGTTGTGCGGATCATGCCGCTGCGATACTCCCCCGTCACCGTCATCGCCGAAAGCACCATCAGCACCGGGACCCCGAACACGGCTACACCCGTCGCCGCACTTTCCGGGGGCAAGGTTCCGTACGCCGTCGCCCCTTGCACTGCGGCCAGGCCGACGGACAGCACCGCCACTGCGGCCGCGGTCCACAGCACCGACCGAGTGGTGGACAGCTTGATCCGTTCCGAGTCGAGTACGGCGACCGCGCTCACTGGCTGACCGCCCGGTACTCGGTTACCTCGTCGGTGAGCTTCATGTAGGCCTCCTCGAGCGAGGCTCGCTGTGCGCTCAGCTCGTGCAGCGTGATCGCGTTGCGGGCGGCGAGATCGCCGATGACCTCGATGGCCGCACCGCGCACCAACAGCGCGGCGCCGTGATCGGCCTCTGCCGTCAGCCCCGCCTCGGTCAGCACCCGGCGCAGGGTGTCCAACTGGGGGCTGCGCACCCGCACCGTGTCCGCGCCGGAGCGGCCGACGAACTCGGCCACCGTCGTCGACGCGATCAGCTTGCCCTTGCCGATCACCACCAGCCGGTCGGCGGTGTTGGCCATTTCGGCGAGCAGGTGGCTGGACACGAAGACCGTGCGGCCCTGGCCCGCCAACGTGCGCATCAGCGTGCGGACCCAGCGGATGCCCTCGGGGTCGAGGCCGTTGACGGGCTCGTCGAACAGCAGCACCGGCGGATCGCCAAGCAGCGCGGCGGCGATGCCGAGCCGTTGACTCATGCCCAGCGACAGGGTGCCGGCGGTCCTGCCGGCTACCGCCGTCAGGCCGACCATGTCGAGCACCTCGTCGACCCGGTTCGCCGGAATCCGGTTGGTGGCCGCGATCCACCGGAGGTGGTTGCGGGCCGACCGGTTGGGGTGCGCCTGCCGCGCGTCCAGCAGCGCCCCGACCGTGCGCAGCGGATCTTTGAGTTCGCGATAGGTGCGTCCGTCGATGGTCGCCGTGCCCGCGGTCGGATGGTCGAGGCCGAGGATCAGCCGCATGCTCGTGGTCTTGCCCGCGCCGTTCGGACCGAGGAAGCCGGTGACCATCCCTGGCTCGACCGAGCACGTCAGATCGTCGACGGCGCGGGTCGCGCCGAAGACCTTCGTCAGCCCCGCCAACTCGATCATCGCGGCCATGATTTCAGGTTGCGGCGTCGACGACGAGGTCCGCGACCGCGCGCATGCCCGCCGCGTTGGGGTGCAGGGGCGCCGGTCTACCAGGCAACGGCAAACCGGGTTTCGTCGTCCACGGCTGTGCCGACCAGGCATGGTGATCGACGCTGGCCTGCGCCGCGCGAACCCATCCACAACCCGTATCGGCCGCGGCGTCTTTGGTGAGCCGCTCCAGCGTGTCGGCCACGCGGCGGCCCAGCGCGGCGTCGACTCCGGACAGGGGCGGCGCGGGCGTACCGGCAGGCGGCAGCAGCGTCAGGTAGTCGACGAACAACACCTTGGCCCGGGGCGACCGCTGACGAAGCGTGCGGCCGACCTCCTTCAACGATTCGGCCACCTCGACCAACGCCCGGTCACGCGCGGTCGGATCCAGCATCCCCCGCACCACGCCGCCGAGCAGCGGCACCGAGCGCACGAAGCGCGGCAGCCCCGCCGCCATCAGCAGCGGCACATAGCCGACGTCGTTGCCGCCGATCGTGACCGTCACCAAATCCTCTGAGCCGTCGAGCGCATCGGCCTGCGGCGGTGCGCCGTTCTGCGGATCGGTGAGGATGTTGGCGGTGGTCGCACCGGAATACGTCACGTCGAGCAGGTCCAGACCCAATCGTTGGGCGACCAGATGCGGATAGTTGCGCGCCGACCGCCCAGCCCGAAACGGGGCGTCAACTGCGCCGGGCCGTATCCCCGGACCCGCCGCCATCGAGCTGCCCAGTGCGACGTACCGGCTCATAACGCCGGGCTGGAAGCCTGCGCCCAGAATCTCTTGGGAATGCGTCCTGCCTGGCGTGCCAGGTATCCCGCCGTGACGGCGGCGGCCATCGCCGCGGCCATCGTCGGAGGGTCGGCCGCACGCGTCACCGCAGTGGCCAAAAGCACTGCTTCGCAACCCAATTCCATCGCCATCGCCGCGTCGCTTGCGGTGCCGATTCCTGCGTCGAGGATCACCGGCACCCCGGCCCGCTCGACGATCATCTCGATATTGTGCGGGTTGGCGATGCCAAGCCCGGTGCCGATCGGCGAGCCGAGCGGCATGACCGCCGCACAGCCGGTGTCCTCCAGCCGCCGCGCCAGCACCGGGTCGTCGTTGGTGTATGGCAGCACGACGAAGCCATCGTCCACCAATTGTTCTGCCGCCCTGACCAATTCGACAGCATCGGGCAGCAGGGTGCGTTCGTCGGCGATGACCTCGAGCTTGACCCAGTCGGTGCCGAGAGCCTCACGCGCCAGTTGGGCGGTCAGCACCGCCTCGGCGGCGCCGCGGCAGCCCGCGGTATTGGGCAGCGGGGTGATGCCGAGCCGGTTCAACAGGTCGAGCACCCCGGTGCCGCTCTCGGCGTCTACGCGCCGCATCGCAACGGTGGTCAGCTCGGTGCCCGATGCGATCAGCGCCTCCTCCAGCACAGCGAGATTCGCCGCGCCGCCGGTGCCCATGATCAGCCGCGAGCCGAATTCGCGACCGGCAATCGTCAGTTTCGAATCAGCCACCTTGCACCGCCGTTACCACTTCCACTCGCGCGCCGTCAGTCAGCGCGGTCTCCCATTCCGATCGAGGCAGCACCGACCAGTCGACCGCGACCGCGATGCCCTTCTCCGGAAAGCCGAGGCTTTCCACCAGCGCGGCGACGGTCGTCTGATCGTCGACCTCGACGGCTTCGTCGTTGACGGTCACCTTCATCGGCTTGCTCCCACTGTGACGTTGAGCTCAGCCGCGATCCGCTCGGCGGTCCACGGCGCAAGCAGGAATCCGTTGCGGCCGTGACCCGCAGCGACGAGTGTGCGATCGTCGAGCCGCTCGACGATCGGCAGCCCGTCGGGTGTCATCGGACGCAGCCCCGCGGCGCATTCGGCGAGTTCGTACTCGCCGAGCGCGGGAATCACCGCGCACGCGTCGTCGAGCAGTTCACGCACACCCGTCACGGCAGGCGCGGTGTCGCGGCCGTGTTCGTACTGCGTCGCACCGACCACCACACCGTCGGCGCGCGGCACCAGATACACCTGACGGCCGTGCACGCGCGCACGGATCACGCGCTGCGGCACCGGCATACAGCCGCGCCGCCAGCGCAGCCGCAGCACTTCGCCCTTCACCGGCCGGATCGGCAGCCCCGGCCACAAAGAGGGCGCGTCGATGCCGTTGGCGATCACCACGGTGTCGGCCCGCACGTCGGCCAGCTCGGCCACCGGGGGTGCCCACTGCACCCCGAGGCGCTCGCAGTGCGCGGCCAGCGCCTCCACGACGGCCCGATTGTCAACGGCGAGTTCGGTCTCCGCGACGAAACCGTGCCGAATACCTTGCGCCAGAAGCGGTTCGATATCGCGTGCGGAGGACGTCAGCGTGACGGGCTGCCCCTGAGCGGCCAGCCACTGTCCAACCGTCTTCAGGTCTGCGGCATCGGCGCGGTCCACGGCGACCACAAGGGATTCGCGCGCGGTGACCACATCGGCGGGCAAGCCGTCGAGAAAGGAGCCGTGCCCCGCTTGGTTCCACAGCGCCAGCGACGCCAGACCGAGCTGCAGCAGGCGTTCCTCGCCGGGCCAGCCCTCGCTGTGCGGAGCGAGCATGCCGCCTGCCACCCACGACGCGCCGCGCTCGGCGGTCCGGTGCACCCGCACGGCCCAGCCGTCCAGCGCCGCGCGACGGGCGACGGACAGCCCGATGACGCCGCCGCCGACAACAGCAAGTG
>DATJIX010000339.1:0-7886 GCA_035492865.1 Mycobacterium sp.
AATCTCAGCCGAGAAGTCGCAGCAGCGTCACATTCGCGGCAGAAAGCTAGGCCTCCTGGGGAGCGGTCGGTCGCACGACGCTGATCGTCTTGCGGCCGCGCCTGGTGCCGAACTCCACGGCGCCGGGGGCCGTCGCGAACAGCGTGTCGTCACCGCCACGGCCGACGTTCACGCCGGGGTGGAAGTGGGTGCCGCGCTGACGGACCAGGATCTCGCCGGCCTTGACGATCTGGCCGCCGAATCGCTTGACGCCGAGCCGCTGGGCGGCGGAGTCGCGACCGTTGCGTGAGCTGGAAGCGCCCTTCTTGTGTGCCATATCGTCGCCTCCTACTTGATGCCGGTGACCTTGAGGACCGTCAGCTGCTGACGGTGACCCTGCCGCTTGTGGTAGCCGGTCTTGTTCTTGAACTTGTGAATGCGGATCTTGGGACCCTTGGTGTGCTCGAGCACCTCGCCGGTGACGGCGACCTTCTCCAGGTCCTTGGCGTCGGTGGTGACCTTCGCGCCGTCCACAACCAGGGCGACGGGCAGCGAAACCTTGGCGCCGGGCTCGGAGTCGAGCTTCTCGACCTTGACCACGTCTCCAACGGCGACTTTGTACTGCTTGCCGCCGGTCTTGACGATTGCGTACGTCGCCATCGTTCCTCTTCGTCTCGGGGCGCGCGCTACCGGTGGTGCGCTCGCGGGTCTTGGGTGCGGAGCCACGGTGGGCCCGCTGTCGTCGGCATCAGCCGAAAGACAACTGGTCCAGGGTACGTGAGACGCGGCTACAGGGTCAAATCACCGCAGGTCAGCCGTCGTGGGCGGGCGGACCGGCCGGTCGCGCGGCGGCGCGCCTGCGATGACGGCCCCCTGGCGGTGCGGTTACCGCGGCTGGTTGCTCGTCCTCGCTGCCTTCGTCCTCGTCCTCGGAGTCGTCCTCGTCGGAGTCCTCGTCGTCTTCTGAGTCGTCGTCGGACTCGTCGTCGTCGAAGTCCTCGTCGTCCGACTCATCGGTGTCGTCGTCTTCGGAGTCTCCGTTGATGACCTCGATGTCGTCATCGATGTCGTCGTCCTCGTCGTCTGCGTCGAGGTCGATCTCGTCCTCATCGGAGTCTTCGGATTCGTCCTCATCGGAGTCGTCGAAGTCCTCGTCCTCGAGCTCCTCGTCCTCCGCCTCGGCGTACGCCACACGGATGGTGTCGGGGTCCAGCTCGGCGACTTCCTCGGCGGCCTTCGTGTCGTCGACTTCGCCGTCGGTTTCTTCGTCGTCCTCATGCTTGCCGTTGGCTGCGGCCATCGCCTTGAACATCGGGTGCTCACCGGCGGGATGGGCGGGTACCTTCGCGACCTCGACGTCCTCGGGCTTGCCGCCCTTTTTGCCACGCTTGCCGCGGCGGCCGCCCGAGTCGGACTTGCGGCCGGAGCCGGATGCTGTGTCGACGGGGTCGCCATGCAACAGAATGCCCCGCCCGGCGCAGTGCGGACATTGCGTCGAAAAGGCCTCAATCAGGCCGGTGCCCAACTTCTTTCGCGTCAGCTGCACCAACCCCAGCGACGTCACCTCCGACACCTGATGGCGGGTGCGGTCGCGGGCCAGTGACTCGGTCAGTCTGCGCAGCACCAGATCTCGGTTGGATTCCAGCACCATGTCGATGAAGTCGATGACGACGATGCCTCCGATGTCGCGCAGCCGCAGCTGGCGCACGATCTCTTCGGCAGCCTCGAGGTTGTTGCGGGTGACCGTCTGCTCCAGGTTTCCCCCGGAGCCGGTGAACTTGCCGGTATTCACGTCGACAACGGTCATGGCCTCGGTGCGATCGATGACCAGCGTGCCGCCCGACGGCAACCAGACCTTGCGATCCAGCGCCTTGGTGAGCTGCTCGTCGATCCGGTGCACCGCGAACACATCAGGGCCGTCCTCGGCAGGCTCATACTTCGTCAACCGCGGAACAAGCTCGGGGGCAACGGAATTCACGTAGTCGTTGATGGTGGCCCAGGCATCGTCCCCGGACACGATCAGCCCGGAGAAATCCTCGTTGAACAGGTCGCGGATGACCTTCACCAGCACATCGGGCTCTTCGTAGAGCGCGATGGCGGCGCCGGCCTTCTTCTCGGTGGTCTCGGCGGCCTTGGCGTCGATCTCCGTCCAGCGCTTCTGCAGGCGCTCGACATCGGTGCGGATGTCTTCTTCCTTGACGCCCTCGGAGGCGGTCCGGATGATCACGCCCGCGTCGGCGGGCACCACCTCGCGCAGGATCTCCTTGAGCCGCTGGCGTTCGGTATCGGGCAGCTTGCGGCTGATGCCGGTCGACGATGCGCCGGGCACGTACACCAAATAGCGGCCTGCGAGCGACACCTGGGTGGTCAGTCGAGCACCCTTGTGCCCGACCGGATCCTTGCTGACCTGGACGACGACGTAGTCGCCGGGCTTGAGCGCCTGTTCGATCTTTCTCTGGGCGCCGCCGAGGCCGGCCGCCTCCCAGTTCACCTCGCCTGCGTAGAGCACGCCGTTGCGGCCGCGGCCGATGTCGACGAACGCCGCCTCCATCGACGGCAGCACGTTCTGCACGATGCCGAGATAGATGTTGCCAACCAAGCTGGCCGACGCGGCCGAGGTGACGAAGTGTTCGACGACGACACCGTCCTCGAGCACCGCGATCTGCGTGTATCGGGCGCCTTCGTGCGGCGGCTCGGTGCGGACCTTGTCGCGCACCACCATCGTCCGCTCGACGGCCTCGCGACGGGCCAGGAACTCGGCCTCACTCAGGATCGGCGGACGGCGCCGCCCCGCATCGCGTCCGTCCCTGCGGCGCTGCCGCTTGGCCTCCAGCCGGGTCGATCCGCTGATGCCCTGGATCTCGCCGTCGCCTTTGTCTTTGTCCTTGCCGGCCCGCGGCGCCCGTTCGTGAACGACGGTGTTCGGCGGATCGTCGGGCGAGGAGGCCTCGTCGCTGTCGTCACCGGAGCCGGACTTGCGGCGACGGCGGCGACGACGGCGACGGCTTGCTCCGTCGCCACCACCCTCCTCGTCGCCACTCTCGTCGTCGGAATCGTCGCCGGAATCCTCGTCGCCACCCTTGGCGACGGCCTGCGTGTCGCCGGAGTCGTTGTCGTCGGATTCGTCGCCGTTCTGCTCACCCCGACCGCGGCCGCGACCGCGGCGGCCCCTGCGACGGCGACGAGCGGCTGGCCGCTCACCCTCGTCCTCGTCGGAGTCGGATTCGCCGTCGTCGTCGTCCTCGTCGTCCTCGTCGGCGTCGCTCTCGTAGTCGGTCTGAACCGGCTGCGGCGCCATGAAGAGGGGCAGATAATCGGCAGGCTCGGGTTCGGGGGCCGTCTCGAGGATCAGCCGCGACTCCGGCTCGTCGCCGTCGACGACGTCCTCAGACGCTTCTGCACCGGCCGCTTGCTCGTCGACGTTCTCCGCGACGGGCGGGTCGGTCAGCTCCTCAGCCTGGTCAGGGCTTAGCTGACTCTCTTCTGCAAGATCTTGGATAGGGGCTGGAAAATTTTCATTGTCGGCCACGTATTCTCCTCAAGCCCCCGGGCGCGTCGTGTCTGACGCGGCCACGCGAGGGCTTCCGCTATGGGCCCGGGCTGCTTCTCCCGAGCTTGTTATGGTCTCGCCCCGAGGGATCCCTGTTTGGAACCTTCTCGGTGCCGGTCTGAATGATGGCTGGACGGTCGGCGCCGCATCGCGGTAACGATGGTCGCGCACGTCTAAGTCTTCATTCGGGCATCCGACCCGCGTAACAGGCCGGCTACCCGAGGCCAGTATCCCACATCACAAGACCCAGACCGACCAGGCCGGACGAGCTGGCTATTTGCCAGGGAACCAGAGTTCGATCTCGCGGGCCGCCGACTCGGGCGAATCGGAGCCGTGCACGAGGTTGTCCTGCGTGATAAGTGCCAGGTCACCGCGGATTGTGCCGGGCGTCGCCTTCTCGACCGGGTCGGTCCCGCCCGCGATCTGGCGGAACGCGGCAACGGCCCGCGGGCCCTCCACGATGGCCGCCACGACGGGCCCCGAGGTGATGAATTCCAGCAGCGATCCGAAGAACGGCTTGTCCTCGTGCTCGGCATAGTGCTTGCGCGCAAGGTCGTCGGCGACGTTCTTGAGTTCGAGGGCCGCGATTGTCAGGCCCTTGCCTTCGATCCGGCTGAGGATCTCCCCGATCAGGCGCCGCTGGACGCCGTCGGGCTTGATCAAAACGAGGGTCCGCTCAGTCACGGCGCACAGCCTAGTCGGATGGTGACTGCTGCCCCGGCAGGAGCCCACGCTTCTGCCTCCGCAGCACTTCGGCGCGCAGGTAGGCGATGAGCAGCCACACGGCGGCGAAGATCACACCGATGAAGCCGACCGCCCCGTGCACGAACCAGCCGGCGATCAACACCACCTGGAGCGCGACGTTCACCCAGATCGCCCACGGCCTGCCCTGCACACCGCACAGCAGCACCAGCACGATCGCGAACCCGATCAGGTAACCGGCGCTCAGCGGCGTCAGCCCATGGTCGGCGGCGGCGACGACAGGCAGCGCCAGCAGCACCACGATGGCTTCCAGGATCAGCGTGCCGGCCATGACGCCGCGGAAGCTTTTCCACGGATCGGGCTGATTCGCGGCCGGCTGCGCGGGCTCGGTCACTCGGGATCCTTTCCGAACAGCGTGCGCGCCACCCCTGCCGTGACGACCGACCCGGTGATGACGACCCCTGCGCCGCTGAAGGTCTCACCCTCGTTGCCCGACTCTTCGACGAGCGCGGTGGCGGTTTCGATGGCGTCGGCAAGCGTGGGTGCGGTAACCACCCGCTCCGGTCCGAACCGTTCTTCGGCGCGCAGCGCAAGCGCATCGACGTCAAGTGCACGCGGAGATCCGTTGTTGGTCACCACAATCTGGTCGAAAGCCGGCTCGAGCGCGGCCAGGATGCCGTCGACGTCCTTATCGGCCATCACCGACACCACGCCGACGAGGTAACGGAAGTCGAACTCCTCCTGCAGAGCCTGCGCGAGAGCCGTTGCGCCAGCCGGGTTGTGGGCCGCATCGATGAACACCGTCGGTGCGATGCGCAGCCGCTCCAGCCGACCGGGGCTGGTGGCAGCGGCGAATCCCGCCCTGACCGCGTCGATGTCGAGCTGACGGTCGGCGCCCGCGCCGAAGAACGCCTCGACGGCGGCCAGCGCGACCACCGCGTTGTGCGCCTGATGCTCGCCGTGCAGCGGGATGAAGATGTCGGAGTAGACACCGCCGAGGCCCTGCAGTTCGAGCAACTGACCGCCGACGGCGACCTGCCTGCCAAGCACCGCGAACTCGGAGTCCTCGCGTGCCACCGCCGCATCGGCGCGAACCGCTTGCGCCAGAAGCACTTCCATCGCCTCGGGCAGCTGGCGGCCGATGATCGCGACGGTATCGGTCGGCACCAGATCGTCTTCCTGTTTGGTGATGATGCCGGCCTTCTCGCCCGCGATCTCGGCGATGGTGTCGCCGAGATAGTCGGCGTGGTCCACGCCGATCGGCGTGATCACGGCGACCGGCGCGTTGAGGACGTTGGTGGCGTCCCAGCGCCCGCCGAGGCCGACCTCGACGACGGCGACATCGACAGGGGCATCGGCGAACGCGGCGAACGCCATGCCGGTGACCACTTCGAACTTGCTCATCGCCGGGCCGCCCGCCGCTTCGGACTGCTGGTCGACCAACTGCACAAACGGCTCGATCTCTTGGTAGGTCGCCACGTATTTCGCCGGGCTGATCGGCCTGCCGTCGATCGAGATGCGTTCCACGGCCGACTGAAGATGCGGGCTGGTGGTGCGCCCGGTGCGACGGTTGAACGCGGTCAGCAGCGAGTCGACCATTCGGGCCACCGACGTCTTGCCGTTGGTGCCCGCGATGTGGATCGACGGATAACCCCGCTGCGGCGAGCCGAGCAGTTCCATCAGCGCCGAGATTCGCGCCGTACTCGGTTCGAGTTTCGTTTCAGGCCAACGCTGGTCGAGCAGATGCTCGACCTGTAGCAGTGAGGCGATCTCGTCCGGGGTGGGGACGGGTTCGGTCATTTGAGCCCGGCCAGCCTCGCCTTGATGCGATCGACCTCTTCGCTGGCCACCTGCTGACGGGCCCGGATCTTCTCGACGACGTCCGCCGGTGCCTTCGCGAGGAAGGCGTCGTTGCCGAGTTTGGCTGCGGTGCCCGCCAACTCCTTCTCCGCGGCGGCCAGATCCTTTTCCAGGCGGCGTCGCTCCGCGGCGACGTCGACGGTGCCGGACGTGTCGACCTCGACCACGACCGTGGCCCGCGACAGCCGGACCTCGACTTGGGCTGAGGGGCTGAACGACTCGTCGCTCTCGGTGAGCCACGCCAGTGACCGCACCGCAGGGATCTGCGCGTCCAGGTCGGCGTTAGCGATGTCGGACAACCGGGCGGGCACCCGCTGCCGGTCGTTGAGGCCCTGGTCGCTGCGGAACCGGCGGACCTCGGTGATCAGCCGCTGCATATCCGTAACTCGTTGCGTGGCAACGGGGTCCAGCGGGAAGCCGGACGGCTGCGGCCAGTCGGCGATCACGATGGACTCCCCACCCGTCAGGGTCTTCCACAACACTTCGGTGACGAACGGCATCACCGGGTGCAGCAACTTGAGGAGCGCGTCCAGCACGAAGGCCAGCACCCCGGTCGTGTGTGACACGCCTTCGGCAAGTTGCACCTTGGCGAGCTCGACGTACCAGTCGCAGAACTCGTCCCACGCGAAGTGGTAAAGCGACTCGCAGGCCCTGCTGAACTCGTAGGCATCGAACGCCGAATCCACCTCGGCGCGAACCTCTTCCAGCCGGCCCAGAATCCACCGGTCCGCGTCGGTCAGTTCGGCGGCGTCGGGAAGCGGGGCGGGGGCCGCACCGTTCATCAACGCGAACCGGGTGGCGTTGAACAGCTTGGTGGCGAAGTTGCGCGACGCACGCGCGTGGTCCTCGCCGATGGTCAGGTCGCCGCCGGGGCTGGCACCGCGGGCCAGGGTGAAGCGAAGCGCATCGGCGCCGAACTGCTCGACCCAGTCCAGCGGATCGATGCCGTTGCCGCGCGACTTGCTCATCTTGCGGCCGAACTCGTCGCGAATCAGGCCGTGCAGGAACACATTCTCGAACGGCACCTGCGGCCCGCGCTTGCCGCCGAGCGTGATGGCGGGGTCGTCGCCGACGAAGGTGCCGAACATCATCATCCTCGCCACCCAGAAGAACAGGATGTCGTACCCCGTGACCAACACCGAAGTCGGATAGAACTTCGCCAGATCGTCGGTGTGATCGGGCCAGCCCATCGTCGAGAACGGCCACAGCGCCGACGAGAACCACGTGTCGAGCACGTCGGGGTCCTGCTCCCAGCCCGCCGGCGGTGTCTCGTCGGGACCGACGCAGACGGTTTCGCCGTTGGGGCCGTGCCAGATCGGGATGCGATGACCCCACCACAGCTGCCGCGAGATGCACCAGTCGTGCATGTTGTCGACCCACGCGAACCAGCGCGGCTCCAGGCTGGGCGGGTGAATGACGGTGCGGTGCTCACGCACCGCGTCGCCCGCGGCCTTGGCCAACGATTCGACCTTGACCCACCATTGCAGCGACAGCCTCGGTTCGATCGGCTCACCGCTGCGTTCCGAATGCCCGACGCTGTGCAGATATGGGCGCTTCTCGGCGACGACTCGGCCCTGCTGCGCCAGCGCCTCGCGAACCTTGACGCGCGCATCGAATCGGTCGAGACCGTCGAATTCGGTTCCGGTGTCGGTGATCCGGCCTTTGGTATCCAAGATCGTCGGCATCGGAAGCTGATGACGCAACCCGATCTCGAAGTCGTTCGGATCATGAGCGGGCGTGACTTTGACTGCGCCGGTTCCGAACTCGGGGTCGACGTGTTCGTCGGCGACGATGA
>DATJIX010000340.1:0-2147 GCA_035492865.1 Mycobacterium sp.
CGGCCCGGGGTGCGGGATCGCGCTGGGCGCTGGCTGGGTGGGACCCAGCTGAGTCTGTTCCGCGTCAGGAGGAAGGATCACCGTGGCTCCTGGTTGCGCCCGATCCGAAATGCTGTCCATGTCACCGGCGGGCCAAGAGCAGTACCCCTGGGGGTATTGGCCCTGCCACGTTCCGTTCCAAGCGACGCAGCAGTCGAATGCTGCCTGTTGGCCGGGTATACCCCTTTTGATCTGTGACTCGGCGCATTGTTTGAAGCCCTGGAAGTTGGTCGGTCGTTGGGCGTTGGCGGGTGCGCTCATCGCCATCACGCCGACCGCGATGGCGCTTGCTCCGATCGCTGTCACGGTGATCCGACGCCAGAGGGCGGGGGTGGTGTTGCTGGTCATGGTGTTCTCCTTGGGTGTCGCAGTCCCTTGCGGACCGCGTTCATCTGCTAGGAGCAACCAGTCACCTCAACTTCCACACTTTTCGGAGAAGGATTTTGGGCTGAAACGCGCTCCCACTCTGCGGAACGCCCTGGTTCGCGGTGGGTCAGGGCCAAGCAGGTGAAACCGGGTAAAGCGGTTCGCCATCGTTGCTAGCGTCGCGCTTATGGGGGAAGTGCACGCGTTCGGGGACGATGCCCTGGGCGAACTCGACGCAGTCGCCCTCGCCGACGCCATCAAATCCGGTCGGCTGACCAAGGCCGAGGTAGTGGAAGCCGCCATCGCGCGTACCGAAGCGGTCAATCCGGCGCTCAACGGCTTGGCGTGTCAGGCATTCGACCAGGCGCGCGCCAAAGCAGTGGAGCGAGTTAACGACGGCGAATACTTCGCAGGCGTACCGACTTTCATCAAGGACTGTGTCGGCGTCGCGGGGCTGCCGACGATGTCGGGCTCGGACGCGGGGGCAGCGCCCCCGGCCGCCGGCGACAGCGACTGTGCTCGGCTCTACCTGGCCACCGGGCTGATATCTCTGGGAAAGACCCAGATGTCAGAACTCGGCTTAGGCGGATCTGCCGAACATCCTCGGCTGGGACCGGTCCGCAACCCGTGGCACACCGACTACACCGCAGGCGGCTCCTCATCGGGCTCGGCCGCGCTGGTCGCGGCGGGAGCGGTGCCGATAGCGCACGGCAACGACGGCGGCGGCTCGGTCCGCATTCCCGCTTCGTGCACCGGGCTGGTGGGCTTGAAGCCGTCGCGGGGGCGGTTACCGCTCGACGACAAGGCGGGCCGGATTCCCGTTCGTGTTCTCACCAACGGCGTGCTGACCCGATCGGTGCGTGACACCGCCGCCTTCTACCGTGAAACCGAACGCATCTGGCGTCATCCGGAACTGCCGCCGATCGGCGACGTGCGCCACCCCGGCAAGCAGCGGCTGCATATCGCCGTCGTCACCCGCTCGGACAAGCGAGAGTGCAGCCCCGAACTGCGTGCGCTCACGCTGAGGTCCGCGGAGCTGCTCGAAGAACTCGGCCACCGGGTCGACTATGTCGAAAAGCTGCCGCTACCTTCCGGTCTCACTGACGACTTCGGGCTGTATTGGGCCTTGCTGGCCAGGTGGCAGGTGATGGCCGCGGAGCGCGCGTTCGGCGACACGTTCGACCGTGGCCGGTTGAGCAATTTGACGCTGGGCCTGGATCGCCACGTCCGCCGCAACAAGCACCGCCTCCCGCTGGCGATCATGCGGCTGCGCGCCACCCGGCGGCGCACCGCGCAGTTCTTCGGCGCCTATGACGCGGTGCTGACTCCGACGGTGGGCGACGAGACGCCGCGCCTCGGTTACCTCGACCCGACCGCCGACTCACAGCAGATCATCGACCGAGGGTTCAGCTGGAACGCGTTCGCGCCGCTGCAGAACATCACCGGTGAGCCCGCTATCTCACTGCCGCTGGCCGAGTCCGCGAGCGGGATGCCAGTCGGGATGATGCTCGCTGCCGATGTCGGACGCGAAGCGCGGTTGCTGGAGTTGGCCTTCGAGCTCGAAGAGGCGCGGCCCTGGGCCCGCATTCCCGACGCTCAGTACTAGACCTTCGACAGCGCCGTCTTGGCGTTGCGCTCGACGAACAGCGGGATGAAGTCGCGGATCGGACTGCCAGCGAACCGGGCGTACTCACGGCTGACGATGCTGAGGATCTTTGCCGGCTCGACCTGGGTATAGGCGC
>DATJIX010000341.1:0-13229 GCA_035492865.1 Mycobacterium sp.
ATCGAGGCCAATCCGAACGTCAGCATGCTCGTCGACCATTACGACGACGACTGGACCCAACTGTGGTGGGTGCGCGCAGACGGCGTAGCGGCGGTCCACTACAGCGGCGAGGAGATGGCCGCCGGCTACGCCCTGCTGCGCACGAAATATGTTCAATACCAACGCATTGCACTCGACGGACCCGTTGTCACGGTCGAGGTGCGGCGCTGGGCGTCCTGGCAGGCTTGATCGTCAGGCAGCCGCGGGCACCTTGTCGAGGAACCCCAGTACGGTCTCGATGCGGCCCGCATCATCGATGACCGCGACGTCGAAGCCGATGATCGGCGCCTCGGCGCCTGCGGGGCCCAGTTCCCAGCCGAACCGGACCTGGTTGTGGTGCCCGTCGACCGGACCGGCAAGCCGAAAGGTGAAGCCGGGGAACTGCTCCTGCACGGCGCCGATCATGGCGGCGATCGCCTCACGCCCTTCCGCGGCCGCCAGCGGGTCGATGTAGCGGGCGTCCTCGGTGTAGAGCTGATCGACCGCGGCCCTTCGGGCGTCGCCGTCCGCCTCGTTCCATGTGTCGATGTAGCGCTGTGCCAATTCGTCGTATGTGGTCATGGCTCAACCCTGATGGCGGAGGCGACGCCTGTCGATTACCTGCCAGGTAGGCGCAACGTCACGTGCACCACATGCTCGGTGGGGCGGATGCGAGGGATGTCGAATGTCAGGCCGGCGGCGCCGTCGAAGACGCGCTCGCCCGCGCCGAGCGTGATCGGCACGACGTGCAGGCGGAGTTCGTCGACCGCGCCGAGCGACAGGTACTGGTTCAGCGTCGCGGCGCCGCCTGCGATCGACACCCGGCCATCGCCCGCGGCGCGCCGTGCCTGAGCCAGGGCGGATTCGGGTCCGTCGGTGACGAAGACGAAGGTCGTGCCGCCCTCCATCTCCAGCGGCTCGCGTGGATGGTGGGTCAGCACGAACACCGGCGCGTGATACGGCGGTTCGGGTCCCCACCATCCCGTCCAGTCCCGATCCCACTCACCCCGGATTGGCCCGAACATGTTGCGGCCCATGATGTAGGCGCCCGCGTCGAGGATCGCGTCTCGCTCCGCCCGGTTCTCCTCGGCGTGGTCGAACATCCAGGTGGTCAAGCGTTCGTCGACGCCCTCGCCGAACGGCTGGTCCTCGGATTGGTTGGGGCCGGCGGCGAAGCCGTCCAGCGATATCGAGATGTCTGCGGTGACGGTCATGCCGAATCTGACCAATGACGCCCGCGAAAGTCATCGATTCGCTTGTGCTCGGTGTCGGTTGGGGGAATGGTGGATTAACAGAGCCGATGGGAAGCACCGTGGCTTCCCAGAAGGGGAACGTCATGGCTGACAAAGCAACAGCTTCCCAGGGCGCCGGAGCCGCCCCCACCGCGGACAGTCCGGCCGCCATCCGCAACGTGGTGCTGGTGGGCCCATCGGGTGGCGGCAAGACGACACTCGTTGAGGCACTGCTTGTCGCCTCCGGGGTTCTCACCAGACAGGGCTCGACCATCGACGGCACCACTGTGTGCGACTTCGACGAGGCGGAGATCTCTCAGCAGCGATCCGTCGGCCTCGCGCTCGCGTCGCTGGAACACGACGGCGTCAAGGTCAACCTGATCGACACCCCCGGCTACGCCGACTTCGTCGGTGAGCTGAGGGCCGGGTTGAGGGCCGCGGACTGTGCGCTGTTCGTGATCCCCGCCAACGAAGGCGTCGACGACCCGACAAAATCGCTGTGGCTGGAGTGCGCCCAGGTCGGCATGCCGCGGGCGGTGGTGATCACCAAGCTCGACCACGCCCGCGCCAACTACGAGAGCGCGCTGGCGGCGGCGCAGGACGCGTTCGGCGACAAGGTGCTTCCGCTGTACTTGGCCGCCGACACCCCCTGCACCGGGTTGATCGGGCTGCTGTCGCAGACGCACTACGAGTACGCCGACGGCAAGCGCACCACGACACATGCGCCGGACGCGTCGTACGCCGATGCGATCGAGGAGATGCGCGGCACCTTGATCGAGGGAATCATCGAGGAGTCCGAGGACGAGTCGCTGATGGAGCGTTACCTGGGCGGCGAGGAGATCGACCAGTCGGTGCTGATCGAGGATCTGGAAAAGGCCGTCGCCCGCGCGTCGTTCTTTCCGGTGATGCCGGCGTGCGCAGGCACCGGCGTCGGAACACTCGAACTGCTCGAGATCATCACCAGCGCGTTCCCGTCACCACCCGAACACAAGCTGCCGGAGGTGTTCACGCCGCAGGGCAAGGCCCGCAACGGGGTGACCTGCGACCAGAATGGACCGCTGCTTGCCGAGGTGGTCAAGACGACCTCGGATCCGTACGTCGGCAGGGTCAGTCTGGTCCGGGTGTTCTCAGGGACCATCAGGCCCGACGCCACAGTGCATGTGTCGGGCCATCTCTCGCAGTTCTTCGGCTCCGAAGGCTTCTTGTCGTCGCATACCGATTCCGGGTCGATGGCCGCGCACGGCGACCACGACGAGGACGAACGCATCGGCACGCTGTCGTTTCCGCTCGGCAAGCAGCAACGGCCCGCGCCGTCGGTGGTGGCGGGTGACATCTGCGCGATCGGCAAGCTGAGCAGGGCCGAAACCGGAGACACCCTTTCCGACAAGGCCGAGCCGCTGGTCCTCAAGCCGTGGACCATGCCTGAGCCGCTTCTGCCGATCGCGGTGCAGCCGCGCGCCAAGACGGACGAGGACAAGCTGTCGGTCGGGTTGGCCCGGCTCGCCGCGGAGGATCCGACGCTGCGCATCGAGCAGAACCCGGAGACCCATCAGATCGTGCTCTGGTGCATGGGCGAGGCACACACGGGCGTGGTGCTCGACGCGCTGAACCGGCGCTACGGAGTGGCTGTGGACAGTGTCGAGTTGCGGGTTCCGCTGCGAGAAACGTTCGGCGGCAATGCAAAAGGACATGGCAGGCACGTCAAGCAGTCCGGCGGCCACGGCCAGTACGCCGTCTGTGACATCGAGGTGGAGCCGCTGCCGGAGGGCGCAGGCTTCGAGTTTGTCGACAAGGTGGTCGGCGGCGCGGTGCCGCGCAACTTCATTCCGAGTGTCGAGAAGGGTATCCGCGCGCAGATGGAGAAGGGCGTCGGCGCGGGCTATCCGGTGGTGGACATCAGGGTCACGCTGTTCGACGGCAAGGCCCACAGCGTCGACTCATCGGACTTCGCGTTCCAGATGGCCGGAGGGTTGGCGCTGCGCGAGGCGGCCGCTGCGACGCGGGTGAACCTGCTCGAGCCGGTCGACGTCGTCACCGTGGTGGTGCCCGACGACATGGTCGGCGCCGTGATGGGTGATCTGGCGGGGCGACGCGGCCGCGTGCTGGGCACCGACAAGGTCGGCGAGGACCGGACGATGATCAAGGCCGACATCCCCGAGGTCGAATTGACTCGCTACGCAATCGATTTGAGGTCACTGTCGCACGGCTCCGGATCGTTCACGCGCTCGTTCGCGCGCTACGAACCGATGCCCGAGTCGGCAGCGGCCAAGGTCAAGACGTCTGCCTGACGCATCAGTCGTCTCCTTCGTCGGGTGGGTCGGTGTCGCCGCGGAGGAGTTCTTCGGGGTGGTGGGCGTGGTTGATCTCGGGCCGGGCGGTGCCGTCGGTCCAGGCCAGCCGGCCGGTGTCGGCGACTTCGGTTCGATAGTGGCCGTCGGTGATGAGTCTGTGGTCCGGCGGGCAGGCGAAGAACAGGGCGTCGGCGTCGGTCCTGCCGGCCCGCGACCAGTCCGGGCTGTGGTGCACTTCGCTGTGATAACCGGGTGCCAGACAGTTGGGTCGGGTGCAGCCGCCGTCGCGGGCATAGCAGATGATCCGCTGATCGACGGTGGCGATGCGGGTTTGGCGGCCCAGATACAGCGGCCGCTCGGTGTGGTCGTCGAACACCGCCAGGTAATGCAGGCCGCCGTCGGTGGCCATCCGGATCACATCGCGCATCGGCAGTGCGGTGTCACCGCCGGTGCGCGACGGTGGCGGCATCGGCACGTCGGGGTTGGTCACCGCGTGGGCGGCCTGGTTGAGTTCGGCCAACGTGGTTCGCACGATCACCGTCACCGGATGCCCGCGATGAGGGCCCAGCCCGCCTGAGGCGATCCCGGCCTTCAGCCCGAGTTTGATGCCGTCGTGGCACCGCTGGGCCGCACTGCGCTCATCGGGGACCTCGGCCATCGTGCCGTCGGGCAGGTGTCGGCCCGGGCGTACTGCGGCAGAGACGGCCTCCACATACGCGCGGGTTTCGGGGTCGATATAGCCCGACAGCCGCGACATCCCATCGCGACCCTGCCGCCCCAACACCAGTCCACGCCGCCGCGCCCGGTCGGCTTCGTCGTAGTCGCCGTCGGGGTTGAAGATCTCGTCGATGCGCCCGGCGAGGGCCCGCACGATCTCGGCGTCGTTCTTGGTCGCTTCGCGGACCAGGCTGCGCTCCACGTCGTCGCGATCGGTGACCGATACACACGAGGGCAGCACATCGATGGCCCGGCCGATCACCCGTAGGTGGTCCTCACCGATCGCTCCGGCTTGCAGCGCGTCAGCCAGCACCGGCAGCTCGGGCCGCAGCTCTGTGCCGTCGAGTTGGCGGCGCGGCCGGATGCGCGCCGCCACCTTCATGCGGCGTTTGACCTCCCGCGGCGGGATCCGCAGCCGGGCCGCCACGCTGTTCACCAACGCAGGCGCCATCGCGGTCTCGTCGGGCGGGTCGGCGATTTCGCCGAAGAACCGGTACATCAGGCCACGGTTGGTGCGTTCCTGGGTCTCCAGGCGCTCGGCAAGCTGGACCCGAAACGCGTTGCCCACCTCGGCAGAAGACAACTCGCGCATCTCGGCATGGGCAGCGTCGACCTGATCGGCGAGCGCACCAAACCGCGCGCGCGCCGCCTCTGCGGTAACGAATTCGCCCATACCGCAACGCTATCGAACGCGGGTGCCGGCCACAGCCTACCGCGATTCCCAAACCACCGAGCTGTGGATGAATCCGGATCTGGGGATAACCCAAAGACATAGCGCAAACATGTCAGACCTACCTGCTAGCGGGGGGCTCGCTTTGGAGGCCAACCGGGACGACGCATGCCGCCGCGCGGAGAAACCTGGGATGTGTGTGAACGCTCGAATCTTCGCCATTTGTAGTTGATTTCGAAGGAGACCAATGAACATCAAACGACTGATCGGAAGTGCTGCGGTCGCGGGCATCGTCGGCGGGTCCACCCTCGGCATCGGTGGTGGGATCGCCAACGCCGCTACGAACCAGCCGAATTCGGGTACACCGGCGGTGCAGACGGTCGACTGGCACGACGGCCACGGGTACGGCCACGGGTACGGGCGCGGCTGGGGCCACGGGTACGGACACTGGGGCGGATGGCCCGGTTTCCGGTGGCACCCGTGGGGCTGGCGTGGTTGGTGAGCCCGACACTGATGCGCCCTAGGCAGCGCAGGGAATGGTCGCGGCCAGCGATGTACCCACTCCCGCAGGGCTATTGACCCACAGGTGACCGCCGACTGCCTCGACACGGTCGACCAGCCCGATCAGACCGGACCCGTTCGAGGGGTCGGCGCCGCCGGTGCCGTCGTCGCAGATTGTCAGGTCGAGCCGGCCGTCGGCGGCCTTCACCGTCACCTTCACCTCGTCTGCATGAGCATGCCGAGCGGTGTTGGTAAGCGCCTCCGCCACAACGTAATACGCGGCCACCTCGACCCGATCCGGCAGGCGGCTGGGTACATCGACATCCAGCTCGACCGGCACCGCCGACCGGCATGCCAGTGCGCGGAGGGCGGGGGCCAGCCCGCCCTTGGACAGGATGGCCGGATGGATGCCGCGAGAGATCGCGCGCAGCTCCTCGGAAACGTCGCCGAGCCCCTGGACGATCTCGTTGAGCTGGTCCCGCATCGCGGTCTGATCCGCGGGCAGGGACACTTCCGTAACCCTGGCCTTCAGGGCGAGTGACACCAGCCGTTGTTGTGCCCCGTCATGCAGATCGCGCTCCAGCCGTCTGCGGGCGTCGTCGGCAGCTGCCACGATCCTCATCCGGGAAGCGGTCAGGTCAGACCGTGCCTGCGCGTTGGCGATCGCCATCGCCACCAACCGGGTGAAGCCGGCGAGACGCTCCTCCGTTTCGGCGGGAAACGGTTGAGCGCGAGAGGAACTCACCACGACCATGCCCCATCGCTTACCGTCGACGACGACAGGGGCGGTCCGGCGTTCGCGTGAGACCACTGCGCCGTGGGCCGCAACCAGCACCGCGGTACCGTCGGGCTCGTAACGAAAGAGCGCGGCGTGTTCGGCGTGCAGCGCTTGTGCCAACTCCGTTGTCACGGTGGAGAACACCTCGCCGGGCGGCAGCCCCTGTGCCACCGCGGTCGCGACGCGCCGCAACGCTGCCTGCCTTTCAGCGGTGTGTTCGGCCTCGGCCGCCGCGGCCCGTGCGACACCGGCCAACATGTTGGCCATCAAGGTGGCGAGCAGGAAGACGCCGATGACCACCCAGTTTCGAAGGTCGGCGGGATCGAAGGAATCGTCAGGCCAGTTGCGGAAGTATGCGAAGCCGAACGCGCTGACCACCGAGGTCACCGCGGCAAGGCCGGTCCCCCATCCGATCGCAACGACCAACGCGCCAAGCAGATAGACCACCCCGAAGGTGTCCATCGGGGCCATGGTCCTGAACACGACGACCAACAGCGTCTCCGCTGAAATGGCCACAGCCGCAACCACTAACCCAAGCCACATCGGGGGCGCCGACGGGCGCATCAGCAACGACAGCATGCCGTGGGGTGCGCGGGTCGTCACAACCCTGGATAACTCCGAAGGCTGCCAGCCGACTGTGCGCGGGCTGTCGGACCGCTGGGACGCCTGTCAAGTGGCGCTAGCGGTAATCACGAATGGCCGCCAGCGGCGAAGACACCCGCCCGGCAACCCGCGATTGTTTAGCTCATGGACGCCAGCACCGACACCCGGCTGGTCCGCCAGGTGGCCGTGACCGTCATCCTCGCTGCGAGCGCAGCGGTGGTCGCCTGGCAAGTCCTGTTCACCGGCCCGGGTATGGGGGATAACCGGTATACGCCAGGTCGCGTTTTCAGTACCAGCGTTGGGGGGCCAGCCATGCAGACAAGAACCGGTCCTCACATGAGAGTTGTGAGCATACAACAGGTTCCGTTGCCGTCAGGAGTGCCGAATGCACAGTAGCGCCGCAACACCCGAGTCCGAGACCATCCGCGACGAAGCGTTGGCCGAACGATTCGCGCGTGACGCGATTCCGTTGCTCGACGCCTTCTACCCGCAGGCGATGAAGCTCACCCGCAACCGCACCGAGGCCGAAGATCTGCTGCAGGAGACCGCGGCAAAGGCGTTCGCCGGGTTCCACGGATTCCGCGACGGCACCAACCTCGGCGGTTGGCTGTACCGCATCCTGCTCAACACGCACATCAGTGGCTACCGGAAGCAGCAGCGACGGCCGGTGCAGTGGCTGACCGACGAGATCACCGACGGTCAACTGCTGGCCGAGGCCAGGCACTCGTCGAGCGGACTGCGCTCCGCGGAGGACCAGGTGCTGGACTTGATCGGCGACCACGACGTCAGGGAGGCCATGCGTCAGCTGCCCGAAAAGTTGCGCACCGCAATCTATTACGCCGACATCGAAGGCCGTCGGTTCAAGGAGATCGCCGAGTTGACCGGCGCTCCGATCGGCACCGTGATGTCGCGGCTGCACCGCGGACGGCACCGGCTGCGCACCCAGCTCGCCGACATCGCCAGGGACCGCGGCTACGGCCTGACCGACGTCGCCTGATCACCGCGGCGGATCGCCGCGCCAGGAAAAGCTGTTGACGTACTTGCCCATGTCCAAAGCGATTTGGAGGTTTGCTCCAGAAGGCTTGCCGCTGCCGAAGTCCGGGCCGAACTGACGGAACGGGCCCACCGCGGAGGCGACAAGGGCGAGGTCGTTCTTGACCGCCACCATCACCATCACGCGCATCTTCATGTAACTGCTGTTCATGCCCTGCGGCCAGCAGTCGGCCGCCTCGCCGTAGCCCGGTTGGTACCCGACCATCGCATTCGGAATCTTGTACGCGGTGCGGGCATCGGGGAACGTCCTGCTGATCAGGCTCTTGGCGATCTGTTCCGGCGACCGGTTCGCCGCGGGTTCACTGAACAACTGCAGCGTGCCGCCGTCGCCCGCCTGCAGATCGGCCGTCACCCCGTTGGGCTTGGTGCTGATCTTGTACGCCGTGCCCTCGGCGGGATACGACACCGAGAACGAGCCATCGGGTGCGGTGAACCGCGGATTGGTCTCGACCGGAGTACCGGTCGGCGGATGCCCGCAGCTCGGCGGACACATGTAGCGGGCAGGCGGCTTGCTCCGCAGCATCGTGACACCGACCAGCGCCACCGCCACCACCGCGATGGCGCTGAACCAGATCAGCAACACCCGCAGATGCGAATGCCGCACCGGCGGCGCCGCATACGCCCCAGAGGGCACCGCGTAGCCGGGAAATAACGTCTGCGTGGTCATGACCCACCCGACTCCGGGTCGGTGCGTACCGGGCGCTGCTCACGTCGCGCCGAGCGCGACGCCCGTGACGACGCCCGCGTCGCGACGCCGCATGCGGGGCAGAACGCCATGTCGGGGACGACGTGTCCGCAGTGCGGGCAGAGCAGCGGCTCGTCGGACAGGATCTCGTCGTGCGCCTCGTGCAACAGCGCAAGGTGTAGCCCGACCCGCAGCAGGAACAATGCCACCGCAGCCAGGATCAGGTAGATCACCAGCATCAGCACCTGCGGGAAGTGCGCCACGTCGATCAGCCCCAGCCCGACGTACACCACGAGCACGGCTGCCGCGAAGAACAGCAGCAGCGCGCGCACCACGCCGGGGTGTTGCTTCTCCTTGCTCGGCGGACGCTTGAACCACAGGGCGGCGCCGATCAATCCACCGGCCGCCGCAGCGGTGAGCGGCACCGCCACTCCCCTGATGCCCGCTTCGACGATCAGGCTCTCCATCGGCCGCTTGCTCACCACACCTGTGCCGAACTGCGGGGCCAGCCGCGTCAGCGTCGCGGCCGCGGTGAAGGACAGCGCGCCCAGCGCCCCAACCATGAAGCCTTCCAACGCTTCCCGGGTTGCTGGCCGTAGCAGCCGAACGACGACCACGGGCATCAGCATCAGGATCACCCCGCCGAGTGGTATTGCGATACCTGTGCTCAACATGCGGGTGCCAACAACGCCCGCGCCCAAGGCAATTCCATACGACCGGGCCACCATCATGCCCGTCAACAGCACCCAACCGACCCCGAGCCCGACGCCGAGCACCGCGGTCAGCACCCACGTGCTCACCGGGAGATCCTCGAATCCGTCGGACTCGCGCAGATAAAGCACGAACAGGAAGGGGAAGCCCAGCGCCGAGACCGCGACCAGCGCGCCTGGCATCCGCAGCAGCGCGAACCCGACCAATGCCACCAGCACGACGGCGAGCCCGATTCGGAATACGTTGCGAGACCGCGGTGGCAGATGCGGGAAGAGCGAGCTCGCCAGCGACGGCTGAAGCAGGTGTTCCCCTGGCGCGGCGCCGAAGTCGCGAATGCGCAGCCAATCCGGGCCTTCGCCGGCACGCGGCGTGAGGTGGCAGCCGCACAGCCCGCAATACTCGCCCGCGGGCACGTCGACCTTGCAGATCCTGCATTCCGTCTGGGGCACGGCGTCGTCAGGCGTGGTCATCAGGTCGCCTTCTGCACGATGAGCAGATTGCGCACCAGGTTGTCGATGTCCGGTGTGCCGAGGCCGGTGACAAGGTCGTAGCCGGGCGTCGCCGTGTCGACGGCGTTCCCGCCGAGCGTGACATCGCGGAAGCCGGGCAGCGGCGCCCCCGCGGCGATGCGATACAGCATCGGGTTCAGATCCCCGAGGGGGCGGCCGCCATTGGCGAGCAGGTACTGATTCATCACCGCGGCAAGGCCTGCCCAGATCGGCGCGGACTGCGATGTGCCACCGCCGACCAGTTCCTGTTGGTCGAACACGATCCGTACGCCGGTGAACGGATCGGCGACCGCGGCGACGTCGGGCGTCAGCCTGCGCGTCGGCTCCTTGTCGGCCATCACCCCACGCTGCCAATCCGGCCGGTCGAACAACGACGACACCCCGCCTCCGGTGCCCTGCGACAGCGGCACATCGAACCAGGCCTGCTCGGCCTGCCACACGCCGTTGGCATCGGTCGACAGCGTGGTGCCGCCGACGTCGACCATCTCCGGCAGCGACGCCACCGAGTCCAGCCCGACATCGCTGGCCCCCGGCGGCGACGACCAGTCCTCACCGCCCTTGCACTCCAAACCCGCGAGGTCTCCGCTGGCGTTGAAGGCCGTGGTGCCGTGCGAGTGCGCGGTCTTCAGCGCCGAGCGCGTTGGCGCCATATCCGCGGCGGTGATCAGCTTGTCGCAGCCCCACCCGATCGAAAAGCTCCACACCGCACCGGGAAACTGCTTGTCGGCGTCCTCGAGCATTCGGCCGATCTTCTCGTAACCGCCGTCGCCCTCGACCGTGGACCGCGCGTTCCAGACGACCTTGCGCGCGTCGGGCGCGACCGCGTGGGCCACCTCTAGGTCCATCGTCGTTTCACCGCGCGCCTCACCCGGCTGCCCGCCCACCACCGTCGGGGTGAACTTCGGCAACTTGTACGTGGTCGCGAACTGGTCGAGGTCGGCCTGCTCGAAGCCGTCGAACGCGAAGAAGACGATCGTGACGCCCTTGCCGGTGTATCCCTCGGCGGCCAACTTGCCTGCGTTGTAAGTCGTCAACAGGTCCGCAGGCGTCAGCCCTCTGTCGGGCACATCCAGCGGCAGGATGGACGGCCGCGAGGTGTGATGCGGCGTGTAGCCGAGGATCCTGCCGAATTCAGTGACCTCGTCGCGCAGCGGGTCGGGAATTGTCGGCTGTTGCGGCGAGGCGTAGAACACCTGGCCTTTCAGACCGCGGTAGTCGTGCACCTCGACGTCGAACGCCTTCGCCACGTTCTCGGCTGCGCCCTCGACGACGGCCCATTCCTCACCCGGCCGCCAGCGCACGTCGAGCCCGTTGTCGCTGGCCCACCCGTACAGCGCCTCTGGCTTGCTCGAATCCCGCAACGTCGCCGTCAGCTGCGTGTCGGCGCGGTGCGACGGACCGAGGTCGGTAGAGCTGGCCAACAGGTATGCGTACGGTCCGCTGATCAGTCCGGCGGTGCCGGACACGGACGGGCGCAGATCCGAGGCGAGCGCAAGCACCCCGACAGCGACCAGCGTCAGCGTTGCGAAATGCCGGGCAACCACAATTGCCAGCCTACGTGCGAGCTGGCCAGCGGTGGTTCTAGTTATCGCCGGGGACGGCGGTCGCCGGCGGCGGCGCCTTCACCGGAGGCGTGAACAGGTTGCCGCCGGTCGGATTGATCGACTTCTCCGTCGGCGCGGGTGGCGGCGGAGCCGGCGTGGCGGCCGACGTAGTCGTCGTGGTGGTGGTTGTCGTCGACGTCTCCGGCGCCTTTTGTTCTTCCTTGGCGCACGAGGCGGTCAAGCCCACCATCGTGACAACCGCAGCACCACCGACAAGCGCCGCGACACGGCGAGCCATCCGACCCATCATTTCGTCCTATCTTCCCGACCTGTGCCAGCTGTTTTGAAGATCAATCTGGCCACCGCGACTCTACTCAAATGTTCCAGGTGGCGCACAGCGATTGTGCAGGCGCCGCCCAGTCGAGGGTTTAACGATGACAGCAGGGGCTAACCCGAGGTTGTCGCTTCTATCGCCGTGCCCGCGAGGTGGTCGCCGTGTACCAACAGATTCTCGATCCGGTAGCGCATTCCCTGGCCTGGAGCTCGCTCGTCGCGGCGCTGCCGCTGCTGTTGCTGTTCGTGATGCTGGGTGCGCTGAGGGTGACCGCCTGGATCGCGTCGCTGGTGTCGTTGGCGCTGGCCATCGTGCTGGCGACCTTCGTATACGGCATGCCGCTGGGCCAGACCCTGCTGGCAGGGACGGAGGGCGCCGCATTCGGGTTCTTCCCGATCCTGTGGATCGTGATCAACGCAATCTGGGTCTACCAGATGACCGTGGAGACAGGGCATTTCGATGTGCTCCGGCGTTCGTTCGCACGGGTCAGCGACGACCAGCGGGTGCAGGCGGTCATCATCGCGTTCTCGTTCGGCGCACTGCTGGAGGCGCTGGCCGGGTTCGGCACGCCCGTCGCGGTGACGTCGGTGATGCTGATGGCACTCGGGTTCCGACCGCTCAAGGCGGCGGCGCTGGCGCTGACCGCCAACACGGCACCCGTCGCGTTCGGCGCCATGGCCACCCCGATCCTGACGCTGGGCAAGGTGACCGAGCTGCCGAGCGACACCCTCGGCGCGATGGTGGGCCGACAAACGCCGATCCTGGCACTTTTCGTGCCATTGGCGCTGGTCGCGATCGTCGACGGGTGGCGCGGCGTGCGTGAAACCTGGCCGGTGGCGTTGGTCTGCGGCATCGTCTTCGCGATCGGGCAGTACGCGACCTCGAACTTCATCTCGGTGCCGCTGGCCGACGTGGTCGCGTCGCTGCTTTCGGCGGCCGCGGTCGTCGCAATGCTGCGCGTCTGGCACCCGCGTCGGGAGCCGCAACCGGCGGTCATCGCCGGCGGCGCGGCCGACGAACCGACCCCCGAATTCGCGCAGCGGGTGGAAAGCGGCGGGGCCGATCCCGACGATCGCGCCGAGGTGGCGCGCGCGTACGCGCCCTACGCGATCATCATCGCGGTGTTCGTGGTCTGTCAGATCACCGCGGTCAAGAACCTGCTCGACAAGGCGACCGTGAAGTTCCACTGGCCAGGTTTGCATGTCGTCAGTCCCAAGGGAAAACCGGTGTCGCTCACCGAGTTCACGCTGAACTTGCTGACCACACCGGGCACCCAGATGCTCATTGCAGGCGTACTCACCATGGTCGTGCTCAAGCTGTCCGTGCCCCGCGCGGTCAAGGCCTACGGCACCACGCTTGTGCAATTGCGGTTCGCGATCGTGACGGTGATGGTGGTGCTCGCCCTGGCGTTCGTGATGAACCTGTCCGGGCAGACGATCACCCTCGGCACGTGGATGGCGGGCGCGGGCGCCGCATTCGCCTTGTTGTCGCCGGTGCTCGGCTGGCTCGGCACCGCTGTCACCGGATCGGACACCTCAGCGAACTCGCTGTTCGGCGCTCTTCAGGTGACCGCGGCCAACCAG
>DATJIX010000342.1:0-3125 GCA_035492865.1 Mycobacterium sp.
GCGCACGAGAAGGCGGAGACCTATCCCGAAGGCGTGTTCGGCCAACTCGGCGCCGCGGGCCTGCTGAGCCTGCCGCAGCCCGAGGAATGGGGTGGCGGCGGCCAGCCGTACGAGGTCTATCTACAGGTGCTCGAGGAGATCGCCGCGCGGTGGGCGGCGGTCGCGGTGGCGGTCAGTGTGCACAGCCTGTCGTCGCATCCGCTGTTGGCGTTCGGCACCGACGAGCAGAAGCGTCGTTGGCTGCCGGCCATGCTCAGCGGTGAGCAGATCGGCGCGTACAGCCTGTCGGAGCCGCAGGCAGGTTCGGATGCGGCGGCGCTGCAATGCAGGGCGACCAAGGCCGAGGGTGGCTACGTGCTCGACGGCTCGAAGTCGTGGATCACGCACGGTGGGCGCGCGGACTTCTACACGTTGTTCGCGCGCACCGGCGAAGGGTCGCGCGGAATCTCATGCTTCCTGGTGCCTGCAGATCTCGATGGGCTGAGTTTCGGTAAGCCCGAGGAGAAGATGGGCCTGCACGCCGTCCCGACGACATCGGCGTTTTACGACCAGGCCCATATCGACGCCGACCGGTTGATCGGCGCCGAAGGCCAGGGCCTGCAGATCGCGTTCTCGGCATTGGATTCCGGCCGGCTGGGCATCGCCGCGGTGGCGACCGGGTTGGCGCAGGCCGCGCTGGACGAGGCAACGCGCTATGCAAACGAGCGAACCACGTTCGGCCGCAAGATCATTGACCATCAGGGTCTTGGCTTCCTGCTGGCCGACATGGCCGCAGCCGTCGCCAGCGCGCGGGCCACGTACCTGGACGCCGCGCGCAGGCGTGACCTGGACAGGCCGTACTCGCAGCAGGCCAGCGTCGCCAAGCTGGTGGCCACCGACGCCGCGATGAAGGTCACCACCGACGCGGTGCAGGTGTTCGGCGGCGTCGGTTACACCCGCGACTACCGAGTCGAGCGCTATATGCGCGAGGCCAAGATCACCCAGATCTTCGAGGGCACCAACCAGATTCAGCGTCTGGTCATCGCCCGCGGGTTGACCTCTTCCTAGCGCGATCAGGGTTCGGGGGGCGACGTCACCGTCACCTGGGTGCCGTATCCGGTCTCCGAGTTGATCTCCATCGACCCGCCCATCGCATCGAACCGCGCCAGCAGCGAGCCAAGCCCGATGTGGCCGTCGGCGACGTACTGCGCCACTATCGCGGGATCGAAGCCGGTGCCGTCGTCGTCGATCGTCATCACGATGCGATCGCCCCGACGGGTCAGCGCGACCCGGACCGTGGTCGCCTTCGCGTGCTTACCGATGTTGGTCAGCAACTCGCGCGCCGCCCGGTACAGCAACGCCTGCGATTCGGGCTTGCCGACATCGTCGAGGTCGGCCTCCACCGTCAGATCGGTGCGGGATTCGAACTGCCGCAGCAATTCTCGCACCGCCGGGGTGAGTCCGAGTTGCGCCAGCACCTGGGGATGCAGCTGGGTGACCGTCGAGCGCAGTCCGACCGCCGTTTCCTGCAGCGCCGCGTACACCATGTCGAGCGCGGGGTCGGGGTTTCGTTCCCGAGCCTCGTCCAGTTCGAGGCGCGCGGCCAGCAGCGTCTGCAGTGGGCCGTCGTGCAGATACTCGGCGACCTCGCGGTTGTGCCGCTCATCGGATTGCATTGCCTCCGAGACCAGTTGACGCCGCACCTCCTGCAATGCCTTGACCCGCGCGGACCGGCGCGCCAGCACGTAACACAGCGCGGTCACCGCGACGGCCAACCAGAGCAGGAAGCCGAAGTGGGTGTACACCATGTTCGGCAAACCGACCTTGTCGTCACGTTTGGAGTAGAAGATCCACACCGCGAGATACCCTGCCGCCGTGACTGTTCCGATGATCGCCGTCAACCACGGCCGGTCCTGGAACGCCACCGAGATCGGCAACAGGAAGAACACCGGCAGCAGCGCTGCGGTCGCGCCACCGGACACCAAACACAGCGTGAGGATGACCAACAGGTCGACCGATGTCGACGCCCAGTCTCCCCATCGCGGCACCGGCCCCTTCAGCACCGCCGCCAGCCACAGCACCGCAGCAACCGCGTAGACGCCCAGGATCACCGCATAGAGCCCGGGCAGCCAGTGGTCGACCTCCCAAATCCACACCAGCACGGCGATCAGGCCGATCAGCGGCAGCCGCAGCACCGCCGAGACGCGTACCGGCTCCGCGGCGAAGAAGTCGGCGAATCGTTGGACAGCGCGCGTCACGCTATTCCAGGAGCTTGCGGCGCATCGCCTCGGCGACCGCGGCGGCCCGGTCGCTGACACCGAGCTTCTCGTAGAGCCGCTGCACGTGGGTCTTGACCGTCGACGGCGCCAGGAACAACTCCTTGGCCATCGCTGGAATGCTGCTGCCCGCAGCGATCAGCTTCAGCACCTCCCGCTCGCGCGGGCTGAGCACCGGGCCAGCCGGTTCGGCGCTTTTGCGAATCTCGCCGGCCAGGCCCGCAGCGAGGCTGGGGGCGATGACGTCGCGGCCCTTCGCGCAGTCCAACACGGCGTTGACCAGTTCGCTTCTGCTCGACTCCTTGGGCAGGAATCCTGCGGCCCCTTCCTGCAGCGCGCGGAACACGATCTCAGGCTCGTCGTGCGCCGACACCAGTAGCACCCGGGTCGGCAACTCGTCGCGTTGTACGGCGGCGGCCACCTCCGCGCCGTCCATGCCCGGCATGCGGTAGTCGAGCAGCGCGACCTGTGGCGAATGTGCCCGAATCGCCTCGAGCGCGGAGAGTCCGTCGTCGGCTTCGGCCACCACTTCAATGGACCCGCTCGACGTCAGGGCACGGACCACCCCGTCGCGAAACAGCGGGTGGTCGTCACCCACCACCACGCGCACCTTTTCGCTGGTCATCAAGCCAGCGTCGCACAGCGCGGGCCGGTTGTTCGTCCGATTGGGGGACACGTGATTCATCCGTGTCGCCGTCCGATCGCCGGACATACAGGACGCCCGCGGGGCGGCAGTCTTGAGTCATCGCCGGAACACACCGGCGCAAGACACCAAAAGCCAACGGAGACAGGACAACTCACATGAAGAACACTCGCATTTTCGCCCTCCCGATCGTCGCGGCCGGCATCATCGGCGGCGCCGCCCTCGGA